>NZ_CAXBKN010000193.1:0-1637 GCF_963976135.1 uncultured Maricaulis sp. | reverse complement strand
GCCATGTGGACGCGGATCTGGTGCGTGCGGCCGGTCTCGAGCCGGCACTCGATCTTGGCGGCGAGACCGGCACCGATCGAGGCGTGCGGATCCTGGCCATAGCGCGCCAGGGTGACGTAATTGGTGATGGCGTGTTTGCCGGCAGTGCTGTTGGGATCGTGTGGGACCTCAAACTTGGTGCGGTCGCGCGAGGAGCGCATCAATTGCGTCTCGATGCGGCCATCCTTCGGGTTGGGCGAGTGGCGGGTGAAGGCGATATAGGCGCGCTCGACGGTGTGACGCGAGAACTGGATCGTCATCCCCTTGTGCGCCGCATCCGACTTGGCCGCGACCATCACGCCCGACGTATCCTTGTCGAGCCGGTGGACAATGCCCGGCCGCTCGACACCGCCAATGCCCGACAGGGAGCCGGCGCAATGATGCAACAGGCCGTGCACGAGGGTGCCCGACCAGTTGCCCGGCGCCGGATGCACGGCGAGGCCGACCGGTTTGACCAGCACCACGAGATCATCATCCTCATACAGGATGTCGAGATCCATCTTTTCCGGCACCGGATCGGCGGCGACGGGCGGCGGCACGGTGAGGGCGTAGACCGCACCGGGGACGACCTTGGCTGAGGGATCGGCCAGCACCTCGCCATTGCAGGTCAGCTGGCCGCTGTCGATCAGCGCCTTGAGGCGCGAGCGGGAAAACTCCTCCAGCGCGTCGGTCAGCCAGCGATCGATACGCTGATTGACCTGTTCATCGTCGGCGGTGAGGGTGCGGATGTCGGGATTTGCGGTGCTCATCCACAAGCGAGTAGCCTTGCTGTCGCGAACACGCAACAATCGCACGCTATTGCGGATGCAGAAGGCCGGGCGCAAAACCGGCCGGTCCGGAATTCGGGAGAGCAAAATGAGCAAGATCAATTTGACGCGCCGCGCCGCGCTGATGGGCGCTGCCGGCGCATCACTCGCCGTCGGGGCCTGTGCACCGCGCATCAAGGCTTTCCGCCCTGCCAGCACGGACGGCCCCTTCCGCCATGGCGTCGCTTCGGGCGATCCCGACCAGACCAGCATCATGTTGTGGACCGCCCTGACCAATGATGGTGGCGGCTATCGCGGTGTCGAGGTCGCGAGCGATGCAGCCTTCGAAAACATCGTCTTCGAGAGCGGGCAGGATATCCGCTATGTCATGATGCAGCCGCTGGGGACGCTGAAAATCCTCGCGACCGGACTTGAGCCGGGCCGGACCTATTTCTACCGTTTCCGTCTCGGCGAGACCTATTCGCCGGTCGGCACGACGCGCACCCTCCCGGCCGGTGCCGTCGACACCTATAGGATCGGTGTGATGTCCTGCTCCAACTTCCCGGCCGGGCATTTCAATGTCTATCGCGAGGCGGCGGAGAATGGTGGCCTCGATCTCGTCCTCCACCTGGGCGATTACCTCTATGAATATGCGATGGGCCAGTATGCGACCGGCGATGCCGAGGCGCTCAATCGCGTGCCCGATCCGGTCCATGAAATGGTTTCACTGGCCGATTATGTTGCCCGCCACGCCCAGTACAAATCCGATCCGGACCTGCAGGCGCTCCATGCCGCGGCGCCCTGGATCATGACCTGGGACGATCACGAGACCGCCAATGACAGCTATCGCGA
>NZ_CAXBKN010000192.1:0-1652 GCF_963976135.1 uncultured Maricaulis sp. | reverse complement strand
AGATCTTCCTCAAGGAATTCGAGCGCAAACGGGCCCGCACCGCCGCCGGCGGCTAAGAATTACCGGTAAAACCGGATTTTTTGGGTCTGCTATTACGACTATGACATCCAAGACGGCACACGGCATGGCTCCCTCGGGGCCATGCCGTTTTGCTGTCGGTCTTCGCATTTCAAAGAGCGGAACGGCGCAGTGTAACCCTGCCGCGGCGGGGCGGGGACAAGCCGGCCCGCAGTCCCCATTGCGCGAGCGGGCTGATTGATATCGGATGCTGCGATATCGGCGCCGACGCCGCTCAGACAGGGGATCATCATGAAGACCGCGCTCATTTCCGTTTCGGCCCTGGCTCTTGGCCTGGCCCCTGCCGCCTGCAGCCCGCAAGCCGCCCCGCCCGCCGCGACTGCGCCCGGTGACACAAGCCAGAGCGAGGCCGCCTCAACGCCCGTTCTCGCCGGATCGCCGGTGTTCGAGCGCAGCGGGGCCGCCCCGCTGATCGACTTCGCCGGTGTCCAGGCCATGCTGGGCGGCGAGCCGACCGAAGTCCTGGTCCTGGGCACGACCCATCTCAACCAGCTGCCCGAGGCCGCCTTCAGCCCCGACCATCTCGCGCTGGTCCTTGACCGGCTCAGCGCCTACAGGCCCGGCATCATCGCCATCGAGGCGATTGGCGGGCGCGGCTGCGATGCCCTGCGCCGCCATGCCGGCCTCTATCCGGGCGTGGCCGATGATTACTGCACCGACCCGGCCCCGGCACTCGCGAGCCTGGGCATGACCCAGCCAGAGGCGGCGCTCGCCGTGGAGACCGGATTTGCGGCCCTGCCGGCTGATCCTTCCGCGGCCGAACGCCGCCGGATGGCCGCGCTCTTTTTCGGCGCCGGCGAACCCTGGTCGGCAGCCCTGCAATGGTCAAAGCTCGATCCCGCCGAACGTATCGCCGCCGATGCCGTCAGTGAGGCCCTGCAGGAAAGGCTCGACCGGCTCCTGACCTCGCGCAATGAGAATAATCTCATTGCGCTCGCCCTCGCCAACCGGCTCGGCATTGAGCGTCTCGCGGCGATGGATGACCATAGCGCCGATATCGTCCAGACCCGGGCGCCGGGCAGTCTCGGCCCGGTCATCCAGGGCGTATGGGCCGCGGAGCACCCGCTCGACCCGGAGATGGACGCGGCACAGCGCCGCTATCTCGGCTCGGCCGCGGGCGTGCTGGATGGCTATCGTTTCCTGAATAGCGAGGTGTATCAGCGCTTTACCATTGAGGGCGATTTCGGCCTCGCCGCCGCCACCCCTGACGGGGATGCGGTCGCCCGGCAATATCTCGCCTGGTGGCAGGTGCGCGGTCTGCGCATGGCGGCCAATGTCGTTGAAGCCGCCGGCAACCAGCCCGGAGCCCGCGTCCTGGTCATCGTCGGCGCCTCGCACAAGGCCTATTTCGACGCCTATCTCGACCAGATGCATGATATCGAACTGGTCAGCGTCGAGCAGGTTCTGGCGGATCCGGTGGAATAGTTGCTGGCGGGACAGGGGCGTTCGGCCCGTGTCCCGCCAACCGGTTCTGATGCCCGGCCGATGTCGCGATGACAGGCCCTAACCGCGTTCACGCAGCAACGGCTGAAACCGGCCATAGCTCAGCGAGCGCCAGGCCCATTCGAAGGGGC
>NZ_CAXBKN010000191.1:0-1717 GCF_963976135.1 uncultured Maricaulis sp. | reverse complement strand
GCATGACCCCGATTGATGGCCCCCGCCTGGCCCCGCGTGACGGACAGCCGCCGCGCAAGCTGGTGATTTTCCTGCATGGTTATGGCTCCAATGGCGATGACCTGATCGGGCTGGGCCAGCACTGGGCGCCGGCTCTGCCGCATGTGCAATGGGTCTCCCCGAATGCGCCCGAGGCGGTGCCGGGGGCGCCGAATGGCTATCAATGGTTCCCGATCTCCAATCTCGATCCCGACCGGATCGAGGCCGGCGCCGCCATCGCCGGGCCGATCATTGACCGTTTCATCGACCAGGAATTGGCGCGCTACCGCCTCACCGAGGCCGACCTTGTGCTGTGCGGGTTCTCGCAAGGCACCATGCTCTCGCTGCAGGCCGGTCTGCGCCGCGAGCGGCCGCTGGCGGGAATCCTGGGCTATTCCGGTGCCTTGCCAGGCGGGCCGAAGCTGAAGCAGGAAATGCGCTCGAAACCGCCGGTGATGCTGATCCATGGCGACCAGGATCAGGTCCTGCCGCTCGGCTTCATGTTCGATGCGCTGGAAAACCTGGCCCAGGCCGGTCATGGCGCGCAATGGCATATCTCCCAGGGCCTGCCGCATTCAATCGGCCAGGACGGGCTGGAGATCGGCGCGCATTTCCTCAAGACCGCCCTGTCCGGCGGCTATCGCTGAACAGGCCGGCGCCAGCCCCTGCTGCGCCATGCCGCAGGTGCTGTGGCTGTGATGTCATAGGCGTGTCACCGAAAGGCGCGTAAACTTCCCCTCAAGGACACAGGTTCCGATTCGCCTTCGGGTGTACGGGCAGTCCAAGGAGGTGCGTTTTCAGGACGATTGTCCGGGATACATCCTCCCCGCGCGGCTCCAGGGCCGCGACACAAGGGGGAGGCGGCCATGCAGGTGCTTGCTAAGGCGCCGCAGGGATGGCCCTGTCTGGTGCTGAATGCGGACTTCCAGCCGCTCAGCTATTGGCCGCTCTCGACCTGGCCGTGGCAGGAGGCGGTGAAAAACGTCTTCCTCGAACGCGTCGCCATCGTCTCCAATTACGAGGACGTGGTCCACTCCCCGACTTTCGAAATGCACGTGCCGTCCGTCGTGGCGCTGCGCGACTATGTCGCTCTCGACCGCACCCCCGCCTTCACCCGCTATAATGTCTGGCTGCGCGACGGCTTCAAATGCGCCTATTGCGGCACCGGCGGCCATGGCAGTGGCGGCCCGGCCACCGACCGTCTCACCTTCGACCATGTCATCCCGCGCCGCGCCGGCGGCAAGACCAGCTGGGAAAACATCGTCGCCGCCTGCAGCCCCTGTAATCTGAAAAAGGGCGGCCGCAATCCGCGCGAAGCCCGCATGCCGCTGCGCCGCCCGCCGCAACGCCCGACCATGTATGAGCTCCAGGCCCAGGGCCGCCGCTTCCCGCCGAAATTCCTGCATGAGAGCTGGCTGGATTATCTGTATTGGGATGTGGAATTGGAGCGGTGACCAGGTTCCTTCCAAAACCAAACCCTTGTCATCCCTGACGGATGCCCCGCGTCGGCGGGGCGGAGATCAGGGACCCAGAACCTGCATCGCGGCTCCAGCTAGATGGGGCCGGTCGATCACGTAAGCAACCATCCGTTGGGCGTCTGGGTCCCTGATCTGCGCCCGGATCGCTAATGCGTCCGGGCATCCGTCAGGGATGACAAGAATTGGGGGCGTGGGGGTGAAAAGTGCCTCACCCCTCCCGC
>NZ_CAXBKN010000190.1:0-1769 GCF_963976135.1 uncultured Maricaulis sp. | reverse complement strand
CCGATCGGGCGGCCGAATTGCTGCCGCGTCGAGACATAGTCGAGCGCCAGATCGAGCGCCTCGCTGGCGCCGCCGAGCGAGCAGGCACCGATATTGATGCGGCCGCCATTGAGCCCCTTCATCGCCAGGGTGAAGCCCATGCCCTCATCGGCGAGCCGGTTGGCAACGGGAACGCGGCAATCGGCAAAATTGACGATGCGGGTCGGCTGCGCATTCCAGCCCATCTTCTTCTCGTTGGCGCCAAAGGAGAGGCCCGGCGTGTCCTTCTCGACAAGAAGGGTCGAGATCCCCTTGGGGCCCTCGCCGCCCGTGCGGCACATCACGACGTAATAATCCGAGATTCCGGCACCGGAGATGAAAGCCTTGGCACCATTGAGGACATAATGATCGCCGTCGCGCACGGCCTTGGTGCGCAGGCTGGCGGCGTCGGAGCCGGCACCCGGCTCGGTCAGGCAATAGGAGGCAATCTTGTCCATCGACATCATGCCGGGCAGAAAGCGCTGGCGCTGCTCTTCCGTGCCCCAGCTATCGATCATCCAGGCGCACATATTGTGGATCGACAGGAAGGCGGCGGTGGCGACGCAGCCGCGCGATAATTGCTCGAAAATCAGACAGGCATCGAGGCGCGACAGGTTGGAGCCGCCGACATCCTCGCGCGTATAGATCCCGGCAAAGCCCATCGCGGCCGCATCACGCAGCGCATCGACCGGAAAATGCTTGTCCTCATCCCACTTCGCCGCATTGGGCTTGAGGCGGTCATTTGAGAAATTGCGGGCGGCGTCCTGAATCAGTATCTGGTCTTCAGTGAGAGCGAAGTGCACAGCGGGCTTCCTGTCGGCTATGAATATTTATCATGGCGTATCGCGCGCGCGCCAAAGCCGCAAGTTTGAGATGTTTGAGACACGAAGGACACGACCCATGGGCCTCTTCCCCGCCACCCGCCTGCGCCGCCTGCGCCAGCATGACTGGACGCGCCGTCTGGTCCAGGAAAACGCCCTCACCAGCAATGACCTGATCTGGTCCGTCGTCATCACCGACCAGGACACGCCCGAGCCGATTGCCGCCATGCCCGGCGTCGAACGCCTGACGCTGAAGGGCCTCGCCAGCGCCGCGAAGGAAGCGCAGGCGCTGGGCATTCCGGCGCTGGCGATCTTCCCGCATATCGATCCGGCGAAGAAGGATGAGGACGGATCCGAAGCCCTCAATCGCGACGGGCTGATCCCGAATGCGATTCGCATCATCAAGGACGCCGCGCCCAATCTCGGCGTCATCTGCGATGTCGCGCTCGATCCTTTCACCACCCATGGCCATGACGGCGTGCTCGATGGCGAGACGATCGATAATGATGCGACCATCGAACGGCTGATCGAACAGGCGCTGGTGCAGGCGGAGGCCGGCTGCGATGTCGTTGCTCCGTCGGACATGATGGACGGACGCATCGGCGCCATCCGCGAGGCGCTTGAGGCCGAGGGCCACAGCAATACGATGATCCTCTCCTACGCCGCCAAATACGCCTCCGGCTTTTACGGCCCCTATCGCGAGGCGATCGGCTCGGCCGCAGCGCTGAAGGGCGACAAGAAGACCTATCAGATGAATCCCGGCAATGCGGCCGAAGCCCTGCGCGAGGTCGAGCTCGACATCGCCGAGGGCGCCGACATGGTGATGGTCAAACCCGGCCTGCCCTATCTCGATATCGTGCGCCTGCTGGCCGATAATTTCGACATCCCCGTCTTCGCTTTCCAGGTCTCCGGCGAATACGCCATGATCGA
>NZ_CAXBKN010000189.1:0-1816 GCF_963976135.1 uncultured Maricaulis sp. | reverse complement strand
AACCCGTCATTTTCGGCGAGTTTTGCCGGTACGGGGATTTCGATGTCGAGGAGCATTTGTGCGAAGCCCTTGCCCTGGGGGTCGATGCGGACCGAGGCGATGCCGCCGCCGCCGAGGGACTCATGCAGCAGGAAGTTCAGCGCATGGCTTCCGGGCAGATCGAAGCGTTCGACCGGGCCGTTGCACAGGTGGGCGAAATAGGTTTTCACCGCGTCTTCGGTGAGGGCGGATCGGATGTAGGGCAGGTAATCGGGCTTGCGGGCCATGATACCGATATTGGCGATGTCGCCCTTGTCGCCCGAACGGCCCCAGGCCAGTTCGACCAGGCGCACCTTGACGGCATCGGGGCCCGCGTCGCGGCTGTCGGCCGGCGGCGTGGCGGGCGGATCAAGCCGCACCTCCCTGGTGGCGACGGTGACTGGCACATCCTTGCCATCGACCTCGACCGCAACGGGCGTGTCGGCCTTGTCCTGCAGGAAGGAAAACAGCCGCACCACCGGCTGTACCTTGGGCCGTCCGGCGTAGAACCCGGTCAGACCCTGCGCAGTGGAAATGGCCATTGGCGCGATTTCACCGGCAAAGATGTTCAGCGCGCTGCGCTCCTCATGTGCCACGCCGATCTTGAGCACCACTTCGCGGGTCCGGGCGCGGGCGTTGGCGCCATAGGCGGCTTCGGCGCCCAGAACCTCGACGCTCACCTGCCGGAAATCGCCCAGGTTCTTGTTGCGGAAAATCCGGCGGCAGCGGGTCAGGATCGCCTCGGCCACGCGCTCGGCCTTGGCCGGGGCGTCGATGGCGGCGAGCGTCAGGGTGGTGACCGCGCGCCAGCCGTCGGCATAGGTCGCCGACACCTTGTAGCTGCCGGTGCGCCCCAGCCCCTTGCCGCCCATGACCCGCACCCGATCGGGGCCGATCTGTTCGAGCGTGACACCGGACCAGTCGCAGATCACGTCGGGCAGCAGATAGGCCCGGGGATCGCCGATTTCATAGAGCATCTGTTCGCCGGCCGAACCGGGCGACACCAGACCGCCGGTATCGGCCGTCTTGGTCATGACAAAACTGCCGTCTTCGGACACCTCGACGATGGGCATCCCCATGTCGTCCCAGCCCGATACGTCCTGCCAGTCGGTGAAATTGCCCCCCGTCCCCTGCGGGCCGCATTCGATCAGATGGCCCGCCAGGGACCCCTGGCTGAGCTTGTCCCAATCTTCGTCTTTCCAGCCGAATTCGTGCATTAAGGGGCCTAGCGCCACGGCACTGTCGGCGCAGCGACCGGTGATCACGATGTCGGCGCCGGCGTCCAGCGCCGTCGCGATGGGGCGTGCGCCCAGATAGGCGTTCATGCTCCAGATTTCGTCCGGAAAGGCCACGCCGGAAAACATTTCGGTCACGCCGCGGTCGCGGATCGCGTCCGCGCGCTCCATGAGGTCGTCGCCCAGCACGACACCGATGGACAGCTCGACCCCCGCCTCGGCGGCAGCCCTGGCGAGCGCGTCGCGGCAACCGCGCGGGTTCACCCCGCCGGCATTGGCCACCACCTTGATCCCCCTGGCCTTGATATCTTCAAGCCACGGCACCAGCGCCTTGACGAAATCCGGCGCAAAGCCCGCCTCCGGCGTCTTCGCCCGCGCCCGCGCCATCAGCGACATCGTCACCTCGGCCAGGTAATCGAACACCAGATAGTCGATGTCGCCCTTGGACACCAACTGGCCAATGGCCTCCGGCGTGTCACCCCAGAAACCCGAAGCGCACCCGATGCGCAGTTGTCGATCCGACATATTCCCCCCTATCTGCCCGTCCATTCCGGCGCGCGCTT
>NZ_CAXBKN010000188.1:0-1979 GCF_963976135.1 uncultured Maricaulis sp. | reverse complement strand
GTCCGGGATGACAAGCGTTTGTATTTATGCGGGTTTTCGCGGAGCACGCGCCTCTAAAGCCGCCTGATCCTCGGCCCCGCCCGCGTCTGCAGCAGCAAATCCGTCACCGCCCAGACCAGCGCATCGACGCGGTCGGGGCTGGTGCGCGGGCCTTCCGGGGCGCCGAAGGCACACATCTGGTCCTCCAGCGCCGCGAAGCGTCCGGCGTGAAACACGCGGCCTGCCGCATAGAGCGCGGCGACCGGTTCGGCCCGCACATGCTTGCCGCGGCTGGCATGGACCAGCCGGACCGGCAGACCGCTCGAGGCTGCCTGCAAGACCGACCTCACCATCTCGCCGCCCTGATTGGCCTCGGCGACCAGGCCGTCGGCCTCGAAAGCTTCGAAACTCTCCGCCACGACGCGGGCCCAGTCGGCCGGCATGGCGGGACCGAAGGAGCGATCGGCGAGCACCCAGGCGCGCCGCGAGGCGCCCTCACCCGCCGCGCCGGCAATCACGATGCCGCACTCGTCCGAGCGGGCGCCGCCAGTGGCCGGCGGATCAACCGCGACAATAATGCGGTCGAGCTCGGGCGCCTTGTTCACAATCGCCGCCTCGATATCGGCCCGGCGCCACAGCGCCCCGGCCGGATCGTCGATCAGCACGCCCTCGATCTCCTGGCGCCCCAGCGCCGAGCCGCCATAGGCCGCCTGCATGGCGGCAAGAAAGCCCGGTGCCAGATTGGCGGCATTCTCCGAGGTCGGCTGGTGCGAGCTTGCAACGCCCGTCGCCTTCATCAGGGTTTTGAGCGCCGGGATCGGCCGCGGCGTCGTCGACAGCATCAGGCGCGGCCTGTCGCCCAGCCTGAGCCCCATGCGCAGGGTGTCGAGGGTCTTTTGCGGTTCGGCCCAGGCAGCAAATTCATCGCCCCAGGCCAGCTCGAATTGCGGCCCGCGCAGCCCGTCCGGATCCTCCGCCGAAAAGGCATAGGCTTCGGCCTCGTTCGGCCAGATCAGCCGCTTGCGCGAGACTTCATAGCGCGGACGCTCGGCCTCGCGCCCGATATTCGCCAGGCCGGACGGCCCGTCAATCATCACCTCGCGCACATCATTGAATGTCGGCCCGACCAGCGCGATCCGGCGGATACCGGCCTTCACCTGTGCCCGCACCCATTCAGCGCCCGCGCGGGTCTTGCCCGCGCCGCGCCCGCCGAGGAAAAGCCAGATCAGCCAGTCGCCGGGCGGGGGCAGCTGGGCGGGGGTGGCCCAGGTGCGGAAATCAGCCTTCAGCGCGATCAGCGCGTCCTCGCCGACCGCCTCGAACTTCAACCGCCGCTCCGTCTCCGGGGTCGCGTGGAAAGAGTCGACGTCGAAGGTCATCGCGCAGGAGTTCGACTTCGGCATCGCTCAACTTCGCCTCCTTGTTCTCGCCCGGCGTGGCGGCATGTCTCGTTTCCATCATCGCGGTCCTTTCCTCATGTTCGGCGCGGCGCAGCGCGACATAGGCGGTAGCCATCTTCGTCGCTGCAGCCGGGTCGCCGAGGAGATATTCCGCCTCGGCTTCAAGCCGCCGTCGCCGCAACGCCGTCTCGCGCCGCTCGGCCAGTTCGGCGGCCGGCAGCCGCCGCAAATGGCTCATCGCCCGATAGACGCTCTGCGGCGTAACCCCCGCCGCCCCCGCGATCTCCCGCGCGGTCTTGCCGGCTTCATATTGCAGAAAATACGGATACCAGGCCGTCGGATCGCGCCGCGGCGTCTTGGCCGTCTCCGGCCTCTCGGCCGGTTCGGGTGGTTCAGTTTTTTCGGGTTCTTGGGTCATGCCGGATATTAGGCTCGTGCCTGTTCCGGTCGGATTGTTTGCCGAAATTTTCGCGCAAGGGCCTGCAAGGTCCGGGGATTTTATTTGAGGCGGTGTGGATAGCGGGGAAGTTATCCCCGCAAAAACTGGTGAAACGCTCCCCGACCCAACAAATATCACCTTCCCCCGGACTTGTTCCGGGG
>NZ_CAXBKN010000187.1:0-1983 GCF_963976135.1 uncultured Maricaulis sp. | reverse complement strand
CCTGATCTGCACCCCGCCTTCGCGGGGCATCCGTCAGGGATGACAAGGGATTGGATTTATTGGAAAACCAACAGCGGCTGGGAGAGAGGAACCCACCCCTCCCTATCCCGCTCACCCGGCCATTCCATCATCTCAAAAAAACGGGGGCACTCACCATTAAATTTGATGGTAGGCCTGTCCATTCCGGTGCTTGGAAACTTAAAAATGGTGTGCGTTCCCGTTTATTCTTCGGCCACAACCCGACCTGAAAACCATGCCGGGATCCGGCCAGACCGGAGTTGAGACGTCAAGGGTGAAACCGCGAAGCGGCGCTTCGCGCCCTTGACGTCTCAACTCCAGTCTGGCGCCCTGCTTGGCAAGGATTTCAGGGATCGCTCTGCCCGAAGCGGGCCGGGGCGGAAAATCAACGAAAGAAATGAAGTTGACAGATCGGGGTCAGAATAATTGTGTCTGTCCCAATTGTTTCATCCGGCCATCTTCACTCAACGCCAACCTCATCGTCATCCCAGCGCAGGCTGGGACCCAGATTCACGCATTGCGCTGACAAGTCTGGCGCCTGACCCCGCTCCGGCTTGGCTCTACGAGACTGGGTCCCAGCCTGCGCTGGGATGACGCTTGTCGGGGGCGTTCGGAGTTTCCCGCAGCCTGCGGCGGGGAAAAAAGCGTTGGCGAGGTGCTGCCCGCTTTCCTTTCCGGTTTACCGGGGCGAGAGACCGTGCAGCGCTGAAACCGGTGCCCGTCACCCTTGAACGGCAATCGCTTTTCCACAGGCCAGCACCGCGGCTCATAGCTTATGCATATCCGCTGCGGCGAATTTCACCCACTGTATGTTGTGGCATCGGGCCACTGACACGCAACCGGTTGAGGTTTCCATGGCCGCGCCTGCCCTACTCGACGATGCCGACCGGCTCTGGTCGCGCGAGCCGCACAATCCGGTCCTCGACGAGGACATTCTGAGCTTCTGTGTCCGCTCGCCGCATCTGGTCGAACTGGCCTTCACCCTGGCCGATCATGGCCATACCCATGTCGGCCATGTCGTGCGGCTGACCGAGTTCACCCTCACCGACCTGGCCAATGGCGATCCGTCGCTGGCGCGTGATCTGCGGCTGCGATTGCAGAAATGCGGGCTCGACACGGGCATGGTGCTGGAGGGCTGGGATGTGCCGGCGAATGATGGCTATTCAGCCCAGTACGAATAGCGCCCTGTTGCGTTTGCGACCAGCTCGCGTATTTCCATGGGCTGGTTTCGCTAAACGTCAGGGGCTGCCCGATGATCATTGTCCACCATCTCAATAATTCGCGCTCGCAGCGCATCCTCTGGCTGCTCGAGGAACTGGGTCTCGACTACGAGATCCGGAAATACATGCGCGATGCCGCGACGATGCGGGCGCCCGCCGATCTCAAGGCCGTCCATCCGCTCGGCAAGTCGCCGGTCATCAGTGATGGCGAGATCACCGTGGCCGAGTCCGGCGCGATCATCGAATACCTGGTCGACACTTATGGCCCGGCGCTGAAGCCGGCGGCCGGCACCGAGGCGCATCGCCGCTATGTCTACTGGCTGCATTTCTCCGAGGGCTCGCTGATGCCGCCCCTGCTGATGAAATTGCTGATGAACCAGATCAAATCCGCCCCCGCCCCCTTCTTCGTCAAGCCGATCGCCAGACAAATCGCCAAACGCGTCGAGGAGCGTTTCATCGGCCCGGAACTGACCAGTCTCTTCGCCTGGATCGAAGCCGAGCTCACCGCGCATGAATGGTTCGCCGGCGATGCGTTTTCCGGCGCCGATATCCAGATGAGCTTTCCCTTGGAAGCGGCCGCTGCACGCGGCGGTCTCGACAAGTCCCAGGCGAAAATCCAGGCCTGGGTCGACCGCATCCACGCCCGCCCGGCCTATCAGCGCGCGCTGGAGCGTGGCGGCGAGTACGGGATTGTCGGGAATTAGGCGCAGCGTTCACAGGTGCCGCCCTGGATCCTGCCGCTGGC
>NZ_CAXBKN010000186.1:0-2136 GCF_963976135.1 uncultured Maricaulis sp. | reverse complement strand
TCGTTGTATGCGACCTGTTTGGCGCGTCTGCGGTCGGTTTCGCCGATGGCGCGGTCCATGGAGCCGGTGCGGCGGTCGGCATAGAGGATGACCTTGGATTCCGAGTTGCGGGCGGCGCGGCCGATGGTCTGGATCAGGCTGGTTTCGGAGCGGAGGAAGCCTTCCTTGTCGGCGTCGAGAATGGCGACGAGGCCGCATTCGGGGATGTCGAGGCCTTCGCGCAGGAGGTTGATGCCGACCAGCACGTCATAAGTGCCCAGACGCAGATCGCGGATCAGTTCGATCCGCTCCACCGTGTCGACATCGGAATGCATATAGCGGACCTTGAGGCCCTGCTCATGCATGTATTCGGTCAGATCCTCGGCCATGCGCTTGGTCAGGACGGTGACGAGGGTGCGCATTCCGGCTTCGGCGGTTTTTCTGGCCTCGGCGATGACGTCATCGACCTGGCTCGCGCCGTCGAGCGAGACCGGGCGGATCTCGACCGGCGGGTCGATCAGGCCGGTCGGGCGGATGACCTGTTCGACGAAGACGCCGCCGGTCTGGTTGAGCTCCCAATTGCCCGGTGTCGCCGAGACCGAGATGGTCTGGGGCCGCATCGCATCCCATTCCTCGAATTTGAGCGGGCGGTTATCGAGGCAGGAGGGCAGGCGGAAGCCGTGATCGGCCAGCGTTTTCTTGCGCGAGAAATCGCCCTTGAACATCGCCCCGAGCTGGGGGATGGAGACATGGCTTTCATCGGCGAAAACGATCGCGTTTTCAGGGATGTATTCGAACATGGTCGGCGGCGGCTCGCCCGGTTTGCGGCCCGTCAGATAGCGTGAGTAATTCTCGATGCCGGCGCAGGAGCCGGTCGCCTGCAGCATTTCCAGGTCGAATTCGGTGCGCTGGGACAGGCGCTGGGCCTCGAGCAGCTGGCCCTGGCTTTCCATCCAGGCGAGGCGGGTCTTGAGCTCGGCCTTGATCGACTGGATGGCCTGGTTGAGGGTCGGTTTCGGGGTCACATAGTGGGAATTGGCGTAGAATTTGACGCTTTTCAGATCGGTGATGGCGCGGCCGGTCAGCGGGTCGAATTCGGTGACGCTTTCGAGCTCGTCGCCGAAGAAGGAGAGGCGCCAGGCGCGGTCGTCATAATGGGCCGGGAAAACCTCGAGACTATCCCCGCGCACGCGGAAGGTGCCGCGGCCGAAAGCGGCGTCGTTTCTGAGGTATTGCAGATCGACGAGTTGGCGCATGACAGCACGCGGATCGGCCACGTCGCCGGGCTTCAGCTCGAAGGTCATGGCGGTATAGGTCTCGACCGAGCCGATGCCATAGATACACGACACCGAGGCGACAATGATAACATCATCGCGCTCGAGGATGGAGCGCGTCGCGGCATGGCGCATCCGGTCGATCGCCTCGTTGATCGAGCTCTCCTTCTCGATATAGGTATCGGTGCGCGGCACATAGGCTTCGGGCATGTAGTAGTCGTAATAGGAGACGAAATATTCCACCGCATTATCGGGAAAAAATGACTTGAACTCGCCGTAGAGCTGGGCCGCCAGGGTCTTGTTGGGGGCCAGGATCAGGGCCGGGCGCTGCACCGCCTCGATCACCTTGGCCATGGTGAAGGTCTTGCCGGTGCCGGTCGCGCCCAGCAGAACCTGATCGCGCTCGCCGCCCTGGATCGCCTCGACCAGTTCGGCGATGGCCTGCGGCTGGTCGCCGGTCGGTTCGAATTCGGCGACGCAGCGAAAGCGCTGTCCGCCCTCGGATTTTTCCGGCCGGTCGGGGCGGTGCGGGGCCCAGTTTTCGAGCGGATGCGCCGGCGCGATCTCCGGCACGGTGTCGAGCACGAAGTCTTCCGGTGCGGCGAGGCTGTCGTCGAGGGTGAGTTTGACCATCGCCGAGATATACGCATGCCAGGCCGCCGCGACCAGAGGCGGCAGGTGCGATGCTGACGCCACCCTGTCAGGAGGCGCTCATATTCAATTAACTACAGGTAGGCGGATATTAAGCCGGACGCGGTAGTCTATGGGTTCTGTTCTGGAGACCCTCATGCCTGCGTTCGACCTGTCCGGCCTCAATATTCTGCTGCTCGATGACAGCCGCTCGATCCGGCAGGTGCTCACAACCCTGTTGCGGGGGCTGGGC
>NZ_CAXBKN010000185.1:0-2178 GCF_963976135.1 uncultured Maricaulis sp. | reverse complement strand
CCGGGTCGGGTCGATGCCGTATTCAGCCGGCAGGACAACCGTCACCAAAAGGACGATAGCGGCACCCAGGGCAATCGCGGTCGACTTGAGCAGGCTTGCGGTCGAGGGAAGGTCCTCGCGTGCGGGGAGTTGGGAATTGAACATGAAAAAATCTCCTTGTAGCCAGGTCAGGCGACCAGATAGCCGGTGAGTTGATAGCCAATGAGAATAAAGCCGGCGCACATCAGCACGACGTTAGCGGCGTAGGCGTGTTGCCCGAAACTGGTCGTGCGCCGCCAGAAGCCCATTGCGATCAGGATGACCGCGAGGGCGAGAAACTGGCCGATTTCCACGCCGACATTGAACGCCAGCAGATTGGGAAACAGACCGTCGGGCGCGATGTCATAGTCCAGCAGCTTGGTCGACAGGC
This sequence comes from uncultured Maricaulis sp., assembly GCF_963976135.1. Classification (GTDB taxonomy): domain Bacteria; phylum Pseudomonadota; class Alphaproteobacteria; order Caulobacterales; family Maricaulaceae; genus Maricaulis. Next base: position 1,769 of record NZ_CAXBKN010000185.1, on the reverse strand, counting down.
CGAAGCCGTGGAACAGGCCGAAAATCAGGGTCGCGGCCTTGGTCGAGGGCTGGACACCGAACCAGCGCTGGAAGGCGCCGATATTGTCCAGCGCCTTGTAGACCACGGACAGCCCGATAATCGCGTCGATCAGATAGGCGTTGAGCCCGATATTGAAGAACACTCCCGCCAGCATGGTCGTTGAATGACCAAGCGCAAACAGGCTGACATAAATGCCGACATGCTTGAGGCGGTAGAGGAAGAACACGACCCCGAACAGGAACAGGATGTGGTCGTAGCCGGTGACCATGTGCTTGGCACCGAGATAGAGGAAGGAAATCAGGTGAACACCCGTAATTTCCTGGATATAGCCCTTATCGCCTTCCGTGACGCCATGCGCCACGGCATCGCCGGCCATCAGCACCAGAAACGCGATGACCCATAACAGGCCCATGCCCCAGCGAGCGGCGCTAGCCGATATCGTCGATGTCTTCATGAATTGCTCCGATGCACAACCAATCCCTGCCGGTCAGTGGCGAAGCTTCGCCACGCTGTCGTTATCATGCTCATGTCTGATTTCCTTCCGGCGATTTGCGGCGCCTGTTGGCGAAGCCTCGAACGATCCGGAACAGCGCCGGAAGAACGATAAGGGTCAGGATGGTGGACGAAATGATCCCCCCAATGACCACCGTCGCGAGCGGACGTTGGACTTCAGCGCCAGGACCGATGTTGAACGCCATCGGTACAAAGCCGAGGCTGGCGACCAGAGCGGTCATCAGGACCGGTCTGAGCCGTGTCAGTGCGCCTTCGCGGATCGCCGTGTCCAACGGCTTCCCGTCGTCCATCAAGGACCGAATGAAGGTGAGCAGCACGACGCCGTTGAGCACGGCGACCCCGGAAAGCGCGATAAATCCGACCCCGGCCGAAATTGACAGGGGCAGGTCGCGCAGCAGCAGTGCCGCGACGCCGCCGGTCAGGGCCAGGGGCACGCCGGAAAACACGATGGCCGCGTCTCCCAGCGAGCGGAACAGGGCCAGCAGGAGGCCAAAAATCAGAACCAGAACCAGAGGCACAACGAGACTCAGACGATTGGCCGCCGAAATCAGCTGCTCAAACGTGCCGCCATACTGAACCCAATAGCCGGGCGGGATCGCCGCTTCATTGCGGACCAGTTCCTGAACCTCCGAGATGAAGGATCCAAGGTCACGGCCCCGCACATTCGCGGTGACGACAATGCGCCGCTTTCCATTCTCCCGGCTGATCTGGTTGGGCCCGATTGTCAGCTCGATATCGGCGAGCTCCCGCAGCGGAATGAATTCGGTGCGGCCCTCGCCATTGTCGGGCAGGGGAATATTGAGACGTTCCAGGCGTGACACGTTTTCGCGCAAGGGTTCGGGCAGGCGGACGATGACATCGAATCGTCTGTCGCCTTCGAAGATCTGTCCGGCCCGGGTCCCCGCCAATGACGTGCGGATCACCGACTGAACATCTTCCATCGTCAATCCATACCGGGCCAGCGCTTCGCGGCGCGGCTCGATCTGCATCATCGGAAGTCCGGTTGCCTGCTCGATGGAAATGTCCTGGGCACCCTCGACCCGTTCCAGCAGGTTTTCGATGCGCTGACCGACTTCCAGCAATGTGTCCAGATCATCGCCGAACACTTTCACCGCTACATCCGCCCGGACGCCGGACAAGAGCTCATTGAACCGCATCTCGATGGGTTGAGTGAATTCATAGCGATTGCCAGGCAGTTCATGCACGGCCGCACTGAGCTGATTGACGAGTTCTTC
>NZ_CAXBKN010000184.1:0-2192 GCF_963976135.1 uncultured Maricaulis sp. | reverse complement strand
CAGGGACCCAGACGCTCAATGTTTGGTGCGTCAGCGGCGCGGCGGCGGTGGAGTTTTGCGTGAGAGCGAGCTGGATGATTGGCGGCACGTCTGGGTCCCTGATCTGCGCCCTGATCGCTTCGCGTCCGGGCATCCGTCAGGGATGACAAGGGGTTGTATTGTTTTAAGAAAAGGGCGCTGCGTGCCCCCTAAGGCAATTCCCGCACAAAACTCTCCACCACCTTCTTCACCCCCGCCTTGTCGAAGGCCACGGTCAGTTTCGAGCCATCGGCCGTCTTGATGCGGCCATAGCCGAACTTGTCATGGAACACCCGGTCGCCGTTTTTCCATTTGCCGCTGCCGCCGCCGACGGGGCCGCTTTCGATCAGATTGGCCTTGGCGTCGATCATCGGCGCGCTGGAGCGGCGGTTTTCCTGGGCTGAGGCCTGGTAGCGTTTCCAGCCGGGGCTGGAATAGCTTGACGCCATCGGGTCGGCGGTCTGGCGGACGTTTTCGAAGCCGGGGCCGCCGCCTTCATAATAACCGGTCTCGGATCTGGCTTCGACATGGTCGTGCGGCAGTTCGTCGATGAAGCGCGAGGGCAGGACGGACTGCCAGCGGCCATAGATCATGCGGTTGGCGGTGAAGGTGATGATGGCGCGTTCGCGGGCGCGTGTGATGCCGACATAGGCGAGGCGGCGTTCTTCCTCGAGGGATTTGGTGCCGCCCTCATCGAGCGAGCGCTGCGAGGGGAAGACGGTCTCTTCCCAGCCGGGCAGGAAGACGAGGGGGAATTCCAGGCCCTTGGCGCCGTGCAGCGTCATCAGCGAGACCTCGTCCTCGCTCACCGCGCGATCGGCATCGGTGACCAGGGCGACATGTTCGAGATAGGCTTCCAGCGTGTCCCATTCGGCCATCGAGGAGACCAGTTCCTTGAGGTTTTCCAGCCGGCCGGCGGCCTGGGGCGTCTTGTCCTCGCGCCACATGGCGGTGTAGCCGCTCTCGTCGAGGATGATTTCGGCCATCTCGTTGAGCGGGCTGGTTTCGGACAGATCGCGCCAGCGCGCCAGATCGCGCAGGAAGACCTGCAGGCTGGTACGCGCCTTGCCGCGGATCTCGTCAGTGCCGACCATGATCCGCGTCGCCTCGGTCATCGGCACCTGCAGCTCGCGCGCCAGCATGGCGATTTTCTGGACGCTGGTCTCGCCAATGCCGCGCTTGGGCGTGTTGACGATACGCTCGAAGGCGAGATCATCCTCCGGCGAGCGCACGAGGCGCAAATAGGCGTGGGCATCGCGCACTTCGGCGCGTTCGAAGAAGCGCGGGCCGCCGATCACCTTGTAGGGCAGGCCGAGCATGATGAAGCGCTCTTCAAAGGCGCGCATCTGCCAGGAGGCGCGCACCAGGATGGCGATATCGGCATAGGAGCGGCCGGACGAGACCCAGTTCTCGCATTCCTCGGCGACGAAGCGCGCTTCCGCCTCGCCATCCCACAGGCCGCGCACCTGGACTTTCTCGCCGCCCTCTTCGTCGGTCCACAGCGTCTTGCCGAGCCGGTCGCGATTGGCGGAGATCAGGCCGGAGGCGGCGCCGAGAATATGTTCGGTCGAGCGGTAATTGCGCTCCAGCCGCACCACGGTGGCGCCGGGAAAATCCTTGTCGAAGCGCAGGATATTGTCGACCTCGGCGCCGCGCCAGCCATAGATGGACTGGTCGTCATCGCCGACGCAGCACAGATTTCCCGTGCCCTTCGCCAGCAGGCGCAGCCACATATACTGGGCGACATTGGTGTCCTGATACTCGTCGACCAGAAGATAGCGGAATTTGCGGTGATACTCGGCCAGCACGTCCGGATTGTCTTTCAGGATGTGCAAGGTGTGCAGCAGGAGATCGCCGAAATCGCAGCAATTGAGCACTTTCAGCCGCGCTTGATACATCGCGTAGAGGTCCTTGCCGCGGCCCTCGGCGAAGGCGTATTTGTCTTCCTCGCCGAGCTGGTCCGGCATCAGGCCGCGATTCTTCCAGCCATCAATCACCGAGGCGAGATGGCGCGGCGTCCAGCGCTTTTCATCAATGCCCTCGGCCTGGATGATCTGTTTCATCAGCCGCAGCTGGTCATCGGTATCGATAATGGTGAAGGCGGATTTCAGCCCCACCAGTTCGGCATGGCGGCGCAGGATCTGGGCCGAGACCGAGTGGAAGGTTCCCATCCA
>NZ_CAXBKN010000183.1:0-2197 GCF_963976135.1 uncultured Maricaulis sp. | reverse complement strand
CTATTTCTTCGGCGCCGAAATATGGATCGGATGGCCCAGCGCCGTCAGCACGCTTTCGGCGAAGCCTTCGGTCAGGGTCGGGTGGACGTGGATGGTGCCGGCAATATCTTCCAGACGGGCGCCCATCTCGATCGCCAGGGCGAACTCGCCCGACAGCTCGGAGACATGGGTGCCGACGGCGTGGATGCCGAGGATGACGTGATCGCTTTCCCGCGCCGTGACACGGACGAAACCGCCATCACTGCCCGCTTCCATCGAAAGATAGCGGCCCGAGGCGGCGAGCGGGAATTTGCCGGTGATGATGTCTTCGCCCCTGGCCTTGGCTTCGTCCGGCGTCAGGCCGACGCCGACGATTTCAGGCTCGGTAAAACAGACGGCGGCAATCGAGACCGGATCGAACACGCGGCGATGGCCGGCGACCAGTTCGGCCACCATCTCGCCCTGGGCGGTCGCCTTGTGGGCCAGCAGCGGCTCGCCGATGACATCGCCGATCGCCCAGACGCCGCGCATGCCGGTGCGGCATTGGTCATCGACCTTGATGAAACGGCCATCGACCAGTTCCAGCCCCATTGTCTCGACGCCCCAACCCTCCAGGCAGGCCTTGCGGCCGACGGCGACGAGGATCTTGTCGGCCTCGATACGCTGGGCTGTGCCCTTGGCGTCTTCGTATTCGAGGAAGGTCTTCTTGCCCTCGGTAACGACGCCCTTCGCCTTGCAGGAGAGGTTCACATCGACCTTGTGCTTCTTCAGCCACATGGTGATCGGACGGGTGATCTCCTTGTCATAGATCGGCAGGATGGCCGGCGCCGCCTCGATAAAGGTGACCTCGGAGCCGAGCTTGCGCATCGCAATGCCCAGTTCCAGACCGATATAGCCGGCGCCGACAACGACGAGTTTTTGCGGCAGTTCGGTCAGATCGAGCGCCTGGGTCGAGCCGATCACGGTGTCGCCGAACGGGAGGAAAGGCAGTTCAACCTCGACCGAGCCAGTGGCGATGACGACATTCTCGGCATTGATCTCGATCTGGCTGCCATCCTCGAGATCGACGACACAGGTCTTGGCACCGTTGAATTTGGCCCAGCCGGAAATGTGCTCGGCGCCGGCCGCCTTGAGCAATTGCGCGACGCCGCCAGTCAGCTTGGTGACAATGCCGTCCTTCCAGCCTTTCAGCTTGCCCATGTCGAGGGTCGGTGCGGAAGCGAGGGAAATCCCCAGCGCATCGCCGCCGGCATGTTCGCCCATATCCTCGAACTTGCTCGCCGCGTGGATGACGGCCTTGGAGGGGATACAGCCGCGATTAAGGCAAGTGCCGCCGAGCCCGTCCCTGTCGACGATAACGACATCAAGGCCCAACTGGCCGGCGCGGATCGCGGCGGGATAACCGCCCGGGCCGCCGCCGACAATGAGAAGCTGGCAATTGCGTTGTTTCATCGGAAGGGCTCCATCACGGCGGCACAAATCATGGGGCGGGATTTAACCGCTCGCAGGTCAAAGGGAAAGGCCCGGCACTGAGGCCTCAGCGCTCACGCCCCAGCGGCACGCGCTCAACCAGCTTCACCCGCTCGCCCTTGCGCCGCATAATCTGCACCGCGCTGGCCAGACAGCAGATGGAAAGCTCCGCCTCGTTGAGTTCGCGCATGCGAGCCTGCGAGGCGGCGGCATCGCTGTCACGCCCGATGGTGATATGGGGCGCCTGCGCCGGCCCGGCGGGACGCTCGGCGGCCAGGGTGCCGGAATAGAGCCGGTCCTGCAGCGCAGCCAGCGCCTCGTGGCCGGGGCCCGGCAGTAGCCAGTCCATCACCTCACTGCGGCCGTCATCGCGATGCGAAACGGCGCGGTCCAGCACGATCTCGAAGGGTCTGACGCCAAGCAGGCGCGCCTCGACCTCACGGGCAAACTCGCCGGGGCTCCAGCCGCTCACCGGCCCGACCAGGGTGAAGTGCGGCAGCAGTTGATCGGCCCGCTCCGCGTCATGCTCACGCCGCCAGAGCTGGATCTGCTCGTAGTCGGCGAGGGCAAATTCCGGGCAGAGCAAGGCAAGATGGGTTTCGGTTGGCATGGGTTGTCCTCTTGTTTGACGTTCACCCTATCCCACAACCGCCCGCACCAAAATCTCCACGCGGCGTGCCGCTGGAGGTTTGAGTGGCCCTCCCCGTTTGGGAGGTGTGCGGGACGCGGCGAATGCCGTTTAGCGCAA
>NZ_CAXBKN010000182.1:0-2275 GCF_963976135.1 uncultured Maricaulis sp. | reverse complement strand
TTCCCCCATTGTGTTAGCGCGCTAACACGCTATATCGAGGCTCAGGAGGACGATCCATGATCGACGAGACGTCAGATGAACGCCGCAGCGACCAGCCCGACCTGGCTCCGCTCGTCGCCGCATTGCGCGCCATCAAGACCGATGAGGAGGGCGAACGCTTCCTGCGCGATCTGCTCACGCCGGGCGAGATGAAGACGCTGACCGAGCGCTGGCGCGTCGCCGGCCTGCTCGCCGAGGGCGGGCATTCCTATCGCGAGATCGCCGAGATGACCGGCGCCTCGACCACCACCGTCACCCGCGTCTCGCGCTTCCTCACCCAGGAGCCCTGGCAGGGCTACCGCCTCATTCTGCAACGCCTCAAGGAGGCCACATCGTGACCCGTTTGCGCATCGCCGTTCAAAGCAAGGGCCGTCTCTCCGAAGGCGGTATGGATCTGTTGAAGCGTTGCGGCCTGCGCTTCGCCTATGGCCGCGACAAGCTGCACCAGCGCGCCGAGAACATGCCCGTCGACCTGATGCTGGTGCGCGATGACGATATCCCGAATTTCGTCGCCAGCGGGGCCTGCGATTACGGCATTGTCGGCGAAAATGTGCTGCGCGAGGAACAGCTTGCCGGTGGCCGCACCTCCGAGCTGGAAATCGCCCTGCGGCTCGGTTTCGCCACTTGCCGCCTGAAACTCGCCGTGCCGGTCGAGGGCGAGATCCGGACGCTGGAGGATCTGCAGGGCAAGGCAATCGCCACCTCCTATCCCGGCATCACCAAAGCCTATCTTGCGGAGCGCGGTATCGAGGTCGAGATCGTCGAGATGCGCGGTTCGGTCGAGGTCGCGCCGCGGCTGCACATTGCCGATGCGATCTGCGATCTGGTCTCCTCGGGTGCAACGCTGCAGGCCAATGGGCTGAAAGCCATCGAGACCGTGTTCGAGAGCGAGGCGGTGCTGATCCGCCGCAAGGGCGCCCGCGATGCCGAGACCGACGCCATCGCCCGCATCCTGATGCGCCGCGCCGAGGGCGTGATCGCCTCCTCGCAAACCAAATACATCATGCTCAACGCGCCGAAAGACCGGCTCGACGCCATCCGCGCTTTGCTGCCGGGCGCCGACGCACCCACCATCGCCCAGGTCGCCGGCCGCGACGATGTCGTGGCGCTGCACGCGGTCTGCCGCGAGCGCGTCTTCTGGGAAACCCTCGAAGCGCTGGAAAAAGAGGGCGCCCGCGCCATCCTCGTCCTGCCGATCGAAAAAATGCTGGCCTGATATGATGCTCGAAACCCTCAACTGGTCGACCGCCGACGCGGATCAACGCCGCGCGGCCCTGCTACGCCCCGAAGCGACCAATACCGCCGCTGCCGCCGCCCGCGATATCGTCGACGCCATTTATGCCAATGGCGACAACGCCGTGCGCCAATACGCTGCCCGGCTCGATGGCTATGCCCCGGATGATTTCCGCGTCGATGCCGCTACCATCGCCGCCGCCCGCGCCGATCTCGATCCCGCCGATGCCGAAGCCATCCTGGCCGCCGCCGACGCCGTGCGCCGCTTCCATGTCCGCCAGGGCTATGGATCCTACAGCGTCGAGACCTGGCCCGGCGTGATGGCCTCGCGCCGTGCGACACCGGTCGATGTTGCCGCGCTCTACGTGCCCGCTGGCAGCGCGCCGCTGGTCTCGACCCTGATCATGCTCGCCATCCCGGCCCAGCTCGCCGGCGTGCCGCGCATTGTCGTTGTGGCTCCCCCGGCAGGCCCCGGAGGCGTCAATCCCAGCCTGCTGGCGGCCGCCAGCCTGCTCGGCCTCGATGAGATTTATGCCATCGGCGGCGCGCAAGCGGTTGCCGCACTGGCGACCGGCTCGGCTGGTCTGCCCCGCGCCGACAAGATTTTCGGACCGGGCAATGCGTATGTTGCGGCTGCCAAGGCCCATGTCGCCAGCCTGCCCGGTGGTCCCGCGGTCGATCTGCCGGCCGGGCCGAGCGAGGTGATGGTGATCGCCGACGCCAATGCCGATGCCGGTTTTGTCGCCAGCGATCTGCTGAGCCAGGCCGAACATGACCCGTCAGCGCAGGTGATGCTGGTCTGTTTCGATCAAGCCACGCGTGAACGCGTTCTCGCCGCCGTCGAGGCGCAATTGGAGGCTTTGCCCCGCGCCGACATCGCCCGTCAGGCCATGGCCAATTCGCGCGCCATCCTGTGCGACAGCCTCGCTGAAGCCGCAGATGTCGCCAATGCCTACGCCCCGGAACACCTGATCCTTCAGCTCGGCGAGGCCGAAGCGCTGGT
>NZ_CAXBKN010000181.1:0-2285 GCF_963976135.1 uncultured Maricaulis sp. | reverse complement strand
TTCTTCACCAGCATGACGAGGCCGGAAATGATGTTCAGGGCAGCAATCGCGATGACAATGGTCATGACCATACGCATCGCCGAACGCTCGAATTGCAGGGCATTGTAAAAGGCCGGGTCGAGCTGGGTGTAGTCATACACCATCGCATTGGGCCCGGAGAGCGCCATGATGGGCTCGACAAAGCTCGCCGCAAGGTCGGGGTCGTCGAGGCGGACATGGATCATGTCGACACCATTCTCGCGCCCGAAGAAGAGCTGCCCCTGCTGGAGGGGCATGAAGGCGATGGCATCATCAATCGTGGAAACCCCGGCGGCCAGAAGCGCGCCGACATAATAGGCCTTGCGCCGTGGCGTCACGCCGAAGGAGGTCGCGGCACCACGTGCTGTCAGAAAGGTGACGTAATCGCCGACATTGACGTTGAGACGGCGCGCCACGCCAGTGCCCAGCACAATGACATCGCCGCCATTGCGGCCCTGGCCAAACTCCTCGATGGAACCATGGGTCAGGCCGGTATGGCTGCCCGGCTCATCACCGCTACGGATCACATCCAGTTCGGCGAGATCCTCCGGGCTGATGGCAAGCACCTGCAGGACAGTTTCATATTCATCGGACAGCGCCATAGCCTGGCCCTGCACGACCGGGTCAGCGCTCTTGATGCCGGCAAGCGCCTCGATTTCGGCGACCAGCCGGTCGATCTCACCAGGTTCGATCGCACGTGAATCGACATAGACGTGTGGCTGGAAGCCCAGCAGCTGGCTGAACAGCTCATTGCGGAAGCCATTCATGATCGACATCACCGCGATCAGACCGGTGACGGCCAGGGCGATGCCGGCGAAGGAGATCATCGCGATCAGGGCGACGCCACCATTCTTGCGCTTGGTGCGCAGATACCGCGCCGCGATCTGGAACTCATACGGGCTGAACGGCATCGCGCCGCCCGGATCGATCGGCGGAGCCTCAGCCATTGGCGAAGTCTTTCGCCGCCAGACGTGCCACCGCATCCTCGATCGCCAGTTCATGGGTTTCGCCGCTGCGACGGATCTTGACCTCGACCTTGCCTTCTTTCAGACCGCGCGGACCGATCACCAGCTGGTAAGGCAGGCCGATCAGATCGGCAGTGGCGAATTTCGCGCCGGCGCGATTGTCGGTATCGTCATAGAGCGGGTCGAGCCCGGCCGCCACAAGGCTGGCATAGGCACCGTCGCAGGCGCTGTCGCAGGCCTCGTCGCCGGCCCGCATATTGATAATGCCGACATCAAACGGTGCCACGCTGTCGGGCCAGATACAGCCCTTCTCGTCGTGATGCGCTTCGATAATCGCGCCGAACAGGCGCGAAACGCCGACACCGTAGGAGCCCATGTGGACGGGACGGTCCTGACCATCAGGATGGGTCAGATTGGCTTTCATCGGCTCGGAATACTTGGTGCCGAAATTGAAGATATGGCCAACCTCGATGCCGCGGGCCGATAATTGCCGGTCCTTGGGCACAGCCGCGAAGGCGGCCGGATCGTGCATTTCCTCGGTCGCGGCATAGAGCGCGGTACGCTGATCGACCAATGGCTGCAGGTCGCCATCGAAATCAACGCCAGCGCCGGGAGCGCCCATCTCGACCAGATCGGCATGGCAGAAAACCTCGCTTTCGCCGGTTTCGGCCAGAACGATGAATTCATGCGAGAGATCGCCGCCAATCGGACCGGTATCGGCACGCATCGGCACGGCTTTCAGGCCAAGGCGTGTGAAGGTGTTGAGATAGGCAATGAACATGCGGTTATAGGATTTGCGCGCCGCCGCCTCGTCCGTATCGAAGGAATAGGTATCCTTCATCAGGAATTCGCGCCCGCGCATGACGCCGAAACGCGGCCGGATCTCGTCGCGGAATTTCCACTGGATATGATAGAGCAGTTTGGGCACGTCCTTGTAGGAGCGGCAATAACTGCGGAAAATATCCGTGATCATTTCCTCATTGGTCGGCCCGTAGAGCATGTCGCGCTTCTTGCGGTCGGTGATGCGCAGCATCTCCTGGCCGTAATCATCATAGCGTCCGCTTTCGCGCCACAGATCGGCCGATTGCAGGGTCGGCATCAGCATTTCCACCGCACCGGCGCGGTTCTGTTCCTCGCGCACGATCTGCTCGATCTTCTGCAGGACTTTCCAGCCCAGCGGCAACCAGGTGTAGATCCCGGCGCTCTGCTGGCGGATCATGCCGGCGCGCAGCATCAGCTGATGCGAGATAATCTCGGCATCCGCAGGGGTTTCTTTCAGGACGGGCAGGAAAAATCGGGACA
>NZ_CAXBKN010000180.1:0-2286 GCF_963976135.1 uncultured Maricaulis sp. | reverse complement strand
AGGGTTTCGCGATGCTGGCTCCAGCCGGGATTGAAGGTCAGCATATTCTTCTCGAACATGCCCTGGAACAGGCCGACCACCTTGTCCCCCTGGCGCAGGACCAGCCAGCCCTGATCGATATTGCCGCCGGTTTCGGTAAAGCCGAGGGTTTCGTAGAAGGCCTTCGAGGCGCGGATATCCTTTACCGCAAGGCTGATCGAGAAAGCTCCGAGGCTCATTGGATGTCTCCTGGCGCGATATCGCCGCTCGCTGGGCGGCCTGGACAGGACGCCCAGCGGTCGCGCTCCACCGGCATCAGCTGCATGGTGCCAGCCGCATCCGCCGATATCAATCGCGCAGTTCGATCCGGTTTATCGCGACGTAATTGCTGCCTTCAGACACGGCGAAGACCAGGTCAGGCCGGCCGTCCTGATTGAGATCGCCAATGCTGACATTGTAGGAATCCGCCTCATCGAGCTCCACGAGATCGATGGTCTGAAACCCGTCTTCCCTCGCAAGATAGACCCGGTCGCGCAGGCCGTCATTGGCGACCACGATGTCCAGCCGCCCATCGCCATCGAAATCCGCCAGCTCGAGACCGAACATCTCATCATCTGCACTGCCAAATGCGCGCCGCCCGACGAAATTTCCACTTCCGTCATTGAGAAAGATAACGCCCGGCCGTTCGATGCCGCCGGCCAGGATGTCCGGATGGCCGTCGCCATTCATGTCACCGGCCGCCACGGCGCGAATTTCCATGTCCAGATCCGCACCGATCGCAACCGGCCCGTCAAAGCCGCCATCGCCAGTGCCCCGGTAGAGCATGACACCCTCGCCGCCGCGATTGGAGAAAACCAGATCCACGGTCCCGTCGCCATCGAGATCATCAATGGCAACCCGAATCGTCTGGTAGGCTCCGGGGAGCTCCACAACGCGGTCAAACCCACCCTGTCCGTCGTTGAAATAGAGGCGATTGGCCGCGCCGCGCAGGATCAGCACCAGATCCGCATCACCGTCCGCATCAAGATCAACCGCGGCGATGGAACGGGCTTGCGCGATCGCGCCGATCTCGTGGCCGGCATCAAAATGCCCGCTGCCATCATTCAGCTGGACGAGGACGGGCAGGAGGTCACGGGCAATGGCGGCATCGAGATCGCCATCACCGTCGAAATCCGCCAGCGCGGCTTCATACCCGGTGGCCCGGTCCGCGCCGGCATCATGGGCAGACCGGAAAAATCCCATCCCGTTATTGAGATAGATTTCGTTCTGCTGGATCCAGTGCCGGCCGTTGACGGCAAAACCATCAAGGTCACCATCGCCGTCCAGGTCGCCCAGATTGACCGACGCGGTCAGCGCTGTCGGCTCACCGAAAAAATTATAGGGGTGCACCCAGAACGCGTCATCCTGCGCGAAGGCTGGGCTCGCTGCGCCCAGGACCAGACCCATTGAAATCAAGTGCGCGCGCATGCCACTTCCCTTCAGCGACATCTATCGGGTGCCCGAAATATCGCCAATTGGCAAATGACCAATCGGAAATGCGGGCTGAACCCGACAGCCCTAGCTCTCGCGTTCGACCAGCATTCCCTTGATCTTGCCGATCGCTTCGGCCGGGTTGAGACCCTTGGGGCAGACCTGGGTGCAATTCATGATCGTGTGGCAGCGATAGAGCTTGAACGGGTCGTCGAGCTCATCGAGACGCTCGCCCTTGGCTTCGTCGCGGCTATCGGCCAGCCAGCGATAGGATTGCAGCAAAGCCGCAGGCCCGAGATATTTGTCGCCATTCCACCAATAGGAGGGGCAGGCCGTCGAGCATGAGGCGCACATGATGCACTCATAGGCACCATCGAGCTGGGCGCGCTCTTCTGGAGACTGTTTCCACTCTTTCTCCGGCGCCGGGGTATCGGTCTGGAGATAGGGTTTGATCGCCGCATGCTGGGCGTAGAACTGGGTCAGATCCGGGATCAGATCGCGCACCACTGGCTGGTGGGGCAGGGGCGAGATGGTGATCGTACCCTGATATTCGTCGATCCCCGACGTGCAGGCGATGGTATTGCGCCCGCCGATATTCATCGAGCAGGAACCGCACACGCCCTCGCGGCAGGAACGCCGGAAAGCCAGCGTCGCATCGACATTATTCTTGATCCACAGGATGGCATCGAGAACCATCGGGCCGCAATCATCGAGATCGACCTTGTAAGTGTCCCAGCTCGGCGGATTGCCGCTTTCCGGATCATAGCGATAGACGCGGAAGGTGCGGACGTTCTTGGCGCCATCCGGCTTGGGCCAGGTCTTGCCTTTGGTCGGCTG
>NZ_CAXBKN010000179.1:0-2367 GCF_963976135.1 uncultured Maricaulis sp. | reverse complement strand
AGGTGATTGATCAGGCGGCCGAATGTGTCTGCATCGACCAGGCCGGGCAGGGGTTCGCCATCAATCATGACCTGGCGATTGCCCAGGAAATATGTGTATTCGGAGGCGCCCGGCGCGCGGCGTGCTTCGAGCAGTTCGCCGTTGAACAGGAAACGTGGCGTGCTGTCGATGCCCTCGGCGAGCGCACGTTCATGCGCGGCGACGATCTCCGCATTGATGTCCTGGTCGTTGAGGCAGGCGTCAAACGCGGCTTCGCTCATGCCCATGGAGCGGGCGATGGCGAGGTATTGGCTACGCGCGCCGCCGGGCTGGGCTGCAGCCTGGAAAATCGCACGTTGCTGCTGGAATAACAGGTCGAGCATGTCGAAATAGCGCTCGGGCGCGACGCAATGGGCGAGCGCGAAACCGGCGATCGCGAATTGCGGCGAACCGGTGATCATTTCGCGGAACACATAACGCATGCGGCCGGTCTCGACATAATTGGTGTCGATCATCGGCCAGACGTCTTCATGGAAGCTGGCACAATGGCCACAGGCGACCGAGGCGTATTCAACCATGGTCAGCGACGCATCAGCGCTGCCCATGCCGCGGTCGCTGCCACGCTCGTAAGCGGTCTGGCCGGCGCCGGCCGGGTCGGTTTCGCCGCCGCAGGCACTCAGGGCCAGGCTGGCTGTAAGGGCGATGGCGGAAAATACGCGTCGGGTCAGTTGCATTGCGGGTGTCCCCCTGGGTCACAAATCGGTGGCGTTGCGGCTTTTGACACTATTGCCGAAACGATCAAGCGCGGACAATAGCCGTGTCTCGAGGCTTTGCTCCACCCCCTCGCTCACTTGTGATGCGGATGGAGGTTTCGTCATCTTGGATGTGTCCGGCAGAGGCGCGCGGGTTGCGCCCTGCAGAACACGAAGTCGCGTCGGGGAGCGCTCGCCGGCAAACAGGCGCACGCGCTCGAGGATACGGCGGCTTTCCGCCTGCAATACGGCGGCGGCCGGGCCGCGGGCGCGGATCACCAGCACCCGGTTGCCGGCTGCATTCTGGATCGCCTCGGGCATGCACCATTCCGCCAGCCGCGCGCCGACGATTTCGGGCCAGTGCTCGACCAGCCGCTCGACCCCGACGCCGAAACGCCGCGCAAGCGGTTTGAGGATACGCTCGGCCGCCCGCCCGGCCGGCGGCGCGGCCCGGATCGCACGGCGTCCGCGATGCGTTTCCAGGAAGCGGCGCGCCTGCCGTTCGAGAGTTGACGAAGGGGGTTTGGAGACCATGCTGGCATTCTCGCCTCGATGGGGCGGCGCTGCAAGTTACGGAACATATGGACGAGCTGACGAAAATCACCGCCCTGCGCCAGGCTCTGCTCGGCTGGTATGATCGCGAAGGCCGCACGCTACCCTGGCGTCTGCGTCCGGAGGACCGGCGCGCGGGGCGCGTGGCTGATCCCTATGCGGTCTGGCTGTCGGAAATCATGCTGCAACAGACCACCGTGCCGCACGCGACGCCCTACTGGCATCGCTTTCTGGAGCTATGGCCGCGGGTCGAGGATCTGGCTGGTGCGCCGCGTGAGGATGTGATGCGCGAATGGGCCGGGCTGGGCTATTACGCCCGCGCCCGCAATCTGCATGCCTGTGCCGGCGTCGTTGCGCACGAGATGGGCGGAGACTTTCCGGACAGGTTGGACGCGCTGCGGGCACTGCCTGGCATCGGCGAATATACCGCCAACGCCATCCTTGCCGCCGCCTTCGACAAGCCGGCCAGTGTTGTTGACGGCAATGTCGAGCGCGTCCTGACCCGCTTTTGCCGCATCGAAACGCCGATGCCGAAAGCCAAGCCGGAGATCCGCCGCCTCGCGGCAGAACTCGCCGATCCGGTGCGCCCCGGCGACTACGCCCAGGCGATCATGGATCTCGGGGCGACGGTCTGCACCCCGCGCAGTCCCGATTGCGGAAATTGTCCCTGGGGTTTTGCCTGCGCGGCGAGGGCGCAGGGCGATATGCTCAATTATCCGAGAAAGCTCAGGAAAATAGCCCGCCCCATCCGCCATGGCACGGCCTGGCTGGTGCGCCGCCAGGGCCGGATCTGGTTGCGGCAACGGGCCGACAAGGGCCTGCTCGGCGGCATGATGGAAGTGCCCTCAAGCGCATGGGGCGAGCCGGGCGCGGCAAGCGAGCCGCCCTTCAATGCCTCTTGGGAGGATCGCGGCGAGATTCGTCACGTCTTCACCCATTTCGAACTGCGGCTCTCCGTTCACGAGGCCGAGGCTGGCCCCGGTTGGGAGCCGCAGGAAGGTATCTGGGCCGAGGATGATGCCCTGCAGGATCACGCCCTGCCGAGCGTGATGCTCAAGATCGTCTCGCGGCGCAAACCTGCCAG
>NZ_CAXBKN010000178.1:0-2382 GCF_963976135.1 uncultured Maricaulis sp. | reverse complement strand
GGGAGGCGTGAGCTCAGTCATTTGCGGCGGCCGGGAGCGTGGAGCTCGTCCGGGCGGAGGTTTGACACCCCGAGCCCCGGCGTGGCCATCGGAGAGGAAGGCGGCACAAAGCTCGACCGCATGATCCACTCCGGTTTCGAGGCGGGGGCCGCAAGGCGTCCGAGTAAATCTCCCATCTTTTTCCAGGAAGACTTGGCGGGACGTTTCGAATGTCTCACTCACTTATTGCGCTAAACGGCATTTGCCGCGTCCCGCACACCTCCTATCCCTCCAGCCGCTCGCGGCGTGGAGATTTTCCGGTGCGCATAAAGCAAACAGCCCATCCCGCTTGGCCGCACGGTCAGTCAATGCTACCTCCCCGCCCATGAGCACTGACCAATCCCTGATCCGCAATTTCTCCATCGTGGCCCATATCGACCACGGCAAATCCACCCTGGCCGACCGCCTGATCCAGTACACGGGCGGGCTGACCAATCGTGAGATGAAGGAGCAGGTGCTCGACAATATGGAGCTCGAGCGCGAGCGGGGCATTACCATCAAGGCCCAGACCGTGCGCCTCGACTACCCGGCCAAGGATGGCAAGACCTATATCCTCAATCTGATCGACACCCCCGGCCATGTCGATTTCGCCTATGAGGTCAATCGCTCGCTCGCCGCCTGCGAAGGCTCACTGCTCGTTGTCGACGCCTCCCAGGGCGTCGAGGCGCAGACGCTGGCGAATGTCTATCAGGCGATCGAGGTCGATCACGAGATCGTCCCCGTGCTCAACAAGATCGATCTGCCGGCCGCCGATGTGCCGCGCGTCAAGGAACAGATCGAGGATGTGATCGGCATCGATGCCTCCGAGGCGGTCGAGATTTCCGCCAAGACCGGTTTCGGCATCGAGGACGTGCTCGAGGCTGTGGTGAAACGCCTGCCGCCCCCGGTGCATGGCGACCCGAACGCGCCGCTCAAGGCGATGCTGGTCGATAGCTGGTATGATGCCTATCTCGGCGTCATCTGTCTGGTGCGGGTCGTCGAGGGCACGCTGAAAAAAGGCATGAAGGTTCGCCTGATGCGTTCGGGCGGGGCCTATCCCGTCGATGGTGTCGGCGTCTTCCGGCCCAAGAAGGAAGCGATTGACAGCCTCGGCCCTGGTGAGCTGGGCTATCTCAATGCCTCGATCAAACAGGTGCGCGATGCCCGCGTCGGCGACACGATCACCGATGACCGCCGCCCCTGCGAGCAGGCCCTGAAGGGCTTCAAACCGGCCCAGCCAGTGGTCTTCTGTGGCCTCTTCCCGGTCGACAGTGCCGAGTTCGAGGATATGCGCGAAGCGATCGAACGCCTCGCCCTCAATGATGCCAGCTTCTCCTATGAGATGGAGACCTCGGCCGCGCTCGGCTTCGGTTTCCGCTGCGGCTTCCTCGGCCTGTTGCACCTGGAAGTCATCCGCGAACGCCTCGAGCGTGAATACAATATCGAGCTGATCACCACGGCACCCTCCGTGGTCTACAAGATCGATCTCACCGACGGCACCACGATTGATCTGCACAATCCGGCCGACATGCCCGATGTGATGAAGATCAAGTCGATCGCCGAGCCCTGGATCAAGGCGACCATCCTGGTGCCCGACGAATATCTCGGCAGTGTGCTCAAGCTGTGCCAGGACCGCCGCGGCAATCAGCTCGAGCTGACCTATGCCGGCAGCCGCGCCATGCTGATCTATGAATTGCCGCTCAATGAAGTCGTGTTCGATTTCTATGATCGGCTGAAATCCATCTCCAAGGGTTATGCCAGCTTCGATTATCACTGGATCGACAATCGCGAGGGCGATCTCGTGCGCATGTCGATCCTGGTCAATGACGAGCCGGTCGATGCGCTTTCCATGGTGGTGCATCGCGGCCGGGCCGAACAGCGTGGCCGTGCCATGTGCGAAAAGCTCAAGGACCTGATCCCGCGCCACATGTTCAAGATCCCGATCCAGGCCGCGATCGGTGGCCGCATTGTCGCCCGCGAAACCCTCTCGGCGATGCGCAAGGATGTCACCGCGAAATGCTATGGCGGCGATGCCACCCGCAAGCGCAAGCTGCTGGACAAGCAAAAGGCCGGCAAGAAGAAGATGCGCCAGTTCGGCAAGGTCGATATCCCGCAGGAAGCCTTCATCGCGGCGCTGAAGATGGACGACAACTAGGCCAATCCGCTCACCTTTTGGTGAGCGAGCGGCCTGATTGACCACGTGGTCTTGCAATGAATCGGGCAGGGCGCATTTATGCGGTAGGATATCCCCGCCCCAACCCCTGGAGTTCATCATGCGCCATTTCCTCGCCAGCCTTGCCGTCACTGCCTGCCTCGCCGCGCCAGCCTTCGCTGCGCCGGAAGTCGGCGATACCGCGCCCCTGT
>NZ_CAXBKN010000177.1:0-2415 GCF_963976135.1 uncultured Maricaulis sp. | reverse complement strand
CGGCATCACCGCCCCGATCGCCAGCGCCACCAGTCTCGAACAGCTCGACGAACTGTTCGGCTCGCTGACGCTGCAGCTGAGCGCGGAGCAATTGGCGCGGCTGGACGCGGCGCAGGTCTAGGGCGGCAAGCGACGCACCCCGGCGCGCCGTCAGCCGCCAATCTTCACCGTGCTGGCCTGCGGTCCCTTATTGCCGACGGTTTCGGCAAAGGTGACGCGGGTACCGGGCTCCAGATCGGACATCTGGCCGTTCACCACACTATTCCTGTGAAAATAGATCTCGCGCCCGTCATCGGTGTCGAGAAAGCCGAATTCGCCCGAGGCATCGATATTGCGCACGGTGGCTGCCGGCGCGGGATCGTGATGTTTGACATCGCCGCGGATCTTGCGGGCGCGGTCCTGCAGCCGGCGCCGGGCACGCCTGAAGGCGTCATTGATCGCGAATGTCACATCGCCATGGCGCTCGTCGAGATGCGGCGTGCGGCTGATATTGACCTCATGTCCGCCGGGCAGGGAGAGATGGATATTGAGCTCATAGGGAGCGCCGGTGCGGTGGTGCCCGCCGGGCCCTTTGAGCACGGCCCGCGCCGCGATGATATGCCCGAACCGGGTTTCGAGCTCGTCGACGCGCTCGCCAATGCTCGCCTGCAATTTCGGGTTCGGCTCCATGCCCTGGAAGTCGATCTGCAGCGGAGTGTCCATGCCATTCTCCCTGAGTTTCTTCTTGAGACAGACGGGGAGGATAACAGGCTGCAACCCCGCCTTGGAAGAAATATCGGGCCGGCAAACCGCTGGCGCAAGCGCGACCTTTTGACCGTGCCGCGCGCTTGCGTTTGGAATCCGGCTGCCGCCCAACTAGAATGGATGGCGTCATGACAGCTTCAAAACCACCTCATTCCAGCGCGCCGATCGCCACCGCCGAAGTCACGATTCCCCCCTTGGGCCTGCGCGGCATATTGCGCTGGCCGGACAATCCCGCCGGTCTGGTGATCTTCGCCCATGGCAGCGGTTCCAGCCGGCTCAGCCCGCGCAATAACCACGTCGCCGAGGCACTGAGCGCGGCGGGACTGGCAACGCTGTTGTTCGACCTCCTGAGCCCGGCCGAAGAGGCCGACCGCGCCAATGTGTTCGATATTCCCGTCCTCGCCGGCCGGCTGACGGGCGTGATCGACTGGAGCGGCGGAATCGCGGAAATGGCCCGCCTGCCCCTCGGCCTGTTCGGGGCCAGTACCGGCAGTGCCGCCGCCCTGATGGCCGCCGCCGAGCGCCCCGACCGGATCGCTGCCATCGTCTCGCGCGGCGGGCGGCCGGATCTGGCCCGGGATGCGCTGCCGGCGGTTCGCGCCCCGACCCTGCTGATCGTCGGCGGTGCCGATGGCGAGGTCGTGACCCTGAACGAGGCCGCAGCCGCGCGACTGGGAGACCGGGCACGGATGGTCGTGGTGCCCGGTGCCACGCATCTCTTTCCCGAACCGGGCACCCTCGACGCCGTCGTCGCGGCGGCGCGCGACTGGTTCCTGGGCCATCTTGCAGGGCCAGCTATTGGCAGAAAAGGTCGAGACAATGCCGTTTGAAAATCGAACCGATGCCGGCGAACAGCTGGCCCGGGCCCTGACGCTCTACAAGGGGCAGGATATCATCGTGCTGGCACTGCCGCGCGGCGGCGTGCCGGTGGCAGCCGAGGTGGCACGGCATCTAAGCGCGCCGCTCGATCTGCTGCTGGTGCGCAAGATCAGCGTGCCCCTGCAGCCGGAACTGGCGATGGGCGCCATTCTCGATGGCAGCGATCCTATTATCGTGCGCAATGAAAACGTGATCCGGATGTATCGGATTTCCGAGGATGTATTCGAAGAGGTCCGCGAGCGCGAACTGATCGAACTGGAGCGCCGCCGCGAAGCCTATCTGGGCGACCGCACCAGCATAGGGATCAAGGGCCGCATCGCGATCATCGTCGACGACGGCATCGCCACCGGCGCCACCGTGCGCGCCGCCCTCAAGGGCCTGCGCCTGCGCGGCCCGAAACAGATCGTCCTCGCCATCCCCGTTGCGCCGCCCGACACGGTGGCGCAGCTGCGGCGCGAGGTCGACGATCTGGTGTGTCTGGAACAGCCGGCCGGCTTCGGGGCGATCGGCATGTATTATCGCGATTTCGGCCAGGTTTCCGACGCGGAGGTGGTCGCGCTGCTGGCTACGGCAACCAAGTCCGGCTATGCGCCATAGCGTTCCGCCGCGACGCCGGGTCGAAACCATCTTCCCCGGGACGCCTTCACCGGTTACATCTGTCTGACGAACCACGCCGAATCCCGGCCTAAAGAAAGAAACCCACCATGTCCGCCTATCCCCTCACCATGCTCGGCACACTCGCCGTCGTCCTGATTACCCTGATCTTCGCGGCCCGTACCGGGCAGGCGCGCG
>NZ_CAXBKN010000176.1:0-2438 GCF_963976135.1 uncultured Maricaulis sp. | reverse complement strand
TGATGTTGGGGCTGAAGGCCGGCGGCCTGGTCCGCTAAGGCACTGCCGACCTGCATCCCTGTACAGGCACCGCCAGGCGAACCCGCTTGGCCGCTCTTGCCACAGCCTTGTCTCAGTCCGGGCGAGCCGGCCGGATTGCGGGGGCCGCAGCGAACCAGTTCTCGATCTCTGCAAGGCTGGCCGGGCGCCCGTCGGTGACGCCGATCTGCGAGTAGACCGTGGAGAAATCCGCGACATCGTCTGTGACGGGATAGGCACCTAGAAAAACGCTTTGCTGGTTCCAGCCGAGGATGCGGCCGGCCCCGAAACTGGCGAGATAGCGATCATGGGTGACGAGGAATTCCTGGCCGGCCTCGCAATCGCCGCGGTCCAGACTGCCGCGGGCGTAATTGATCCCGCGCTGCGCACCGGCGCCTTCGATCCAGTTTGAGGCGTCGCTGACAAAGCCACGGCCAGGCTGGTATTCGCCGGTCTTGTTGATGGTGATGTCAGACCGGTGTTCGCCGCACCGCGTGATCTCGACCCGGTCGAGATGCTCATGCCGCACGAGATAGTCGCGCAGATCGGTCTCCCAGGGCCGCCGCGCGCCGGGCTCCGCAATCAGATTGCGCACGCCTTGGACCAGCTGGTCGTCCGTGCCGACGGGTTCAAGCGCGAGCACGACGCCCTCGTCCGAGCGGAACACCAGATAACTCTGCCCGATGATGAGGGCCATGGAATTGGCGCAGGTCGGCAGGCTGAGAAAGCCTGTGCTCGGTGTGCCGACAGGGAATTCATCCCAGAACAGGGTTTGCGCGTGCAGGGCTGCATAGTCCGTGCCGTCGGCCGCGACCGGCTCAAAGGCGATTGCGCCCATCGCACCTTCGATCTCATAACTCTCTCCGCCGGCGCCCTTCAGGCGTTCATCGACCTGGAGCGTATAGGTCGCGAGCGGCATGCCCCCGAGGAAGGGCCCATAGCGTGCCGGCGGCTCTGCCGGGCGCCAGTCGACGACGCGCACCAGCTCCACCTGGGCTGAGCGGGACAGGTAGTCATGCAGGCGCGGCATGGCCGATGCGGCCAGGGTCTGCTCAAAGCTGCGCGGCGGTGGTGGCGGGCAGGCCAGCGCCGGCCCGGCCAGCAGGGCAGCGGTGAGCGCCCCGAGTGCGAGTTGTCTGATCATGCTGCCCCCTGAAACCTGTCTGCCGACATAGTCCGGGGTGCTGCAGGCGTGGTCAAGCGTAGCGGCGCCTAGGCCACCGCCGCCGGCTTGATCGGCGCTTCGGCCAGATCGGTGCCGAAGACGCGCTGATACATTTCCGCAATCGTCGGGCGTTCCAGCTCGTCACACTTGTTGAGGAAGGTGAGGCGGAAGGAGTGGCCGAGATCGTTGAAAATGGCGTTGTTCTCCGCCCAGGTCAGCACGGTGCGCGGGCTCATCACGGTCGAGATGTCGCCATTGATGAAGGCTTCGCGCGTCAGATCGGCCAGCTTGACCATGTCGGCGACCTGTTTGCGGCCCTCTTCGGTGGCGGCGAGGTCCTTCATCTTGGCCAGCACGATGGCGTTCTCGGTCTTGGCCGGCAGATAGTTCAGCGTCGCGACGATCGACCAGCGGTCCATCTGGCCCTGATTGATCTGCTGCGTGCCATGGTAAAGCCCGGTGGTGTCGCCCAGGCCGATCGTATTGGTGGTGGCAAACAGGCGGAAGGACGGGTTGGGCCGGATCACCTTGGTCTGGTCGAGCAGGGTGAGCGAGCCAGAGGCCTCGAGCACGCGCTGGATCACGAACATCACATCGGGCCGGCCGGCATCATATTCATCAAACAACAGCGCGACCGGACGCTGCAGCGCCCAGGGCAGTATGCCTTCCTGGAATTCGGTGACCTGCTTGCCATCCTTCAACACGATGGCATCCTTGCCGACCATGTCGATACGCGAGATATGGCTGTCGAGATTGACCCGCACCATCGGCCAGTTGAGCCTTGCTGCGACCTGTTCGATATGGGTCGACTTGCCGGTGCCGTGATAGCCCTGGATCATAACCCGGCGGTTTTTCGCAAAGCCGGCCAGGATTGCCCGCGTCGTCGCCGGATCGAACACATAATCCGGGTCGATCTTCGGCGTGTGCGCGTCAGGCTGCGAAAACATCGGCACTTCAAAGCCGGCATCGAAGCCGAACAGCGCCTGGGTATCGGCAATCGCATCGGGGGCAGGCACAGGGAACTCGTCGTTCATGGAACCGGTCTTTTCGCTTGGGGACGTCAGGACTGCAAAGCTGCACGGTATCGTGCATCCGGAC
Organism: uncultured Maricaulis sp.; assembly: GCF_963976135.1. Classification (GTDB taxonomy): domain Bacteria; phylum Pseudomonadota; class Alphaproteobacteria; order Caulobacterales; family Maricaulaceae; genus Maricaulis. The sequence continues at coordinate 157 of NZ_CAXBKN010000176.1, read as the reverse complement.
TAGCGCAGGCCGCAGCGCACGGCAAGGGAGGCGGGTGATATGGGGGGTAAAGGGGAGGGTTCCGTTTGACGGAACTCTCGTCTGACGCTATATTGCGCGGGTGATCCGATCCTTTGCCTGCAAAGACACGGAGAAACTGTTCCGTGACGAAAACGTG
>NZ_CAXBKN010000175.1:0-2450 GCF_963976135.1 uncultured Maricaulis sp. | reverse complement strand
GCCCCGGCCGGCGCCCCGCACCCCTCATCCCGCCAGGTGGCGACACCGTGGCGCTTATCGGCCTGCCGGCCGAAGCCACACAGACAAGGAGACACACCATGAGCCGTCGCTCGCAACCCACGCATCGCACCATCCACCACCGCACAAACCACCGCCCTGACAACGCACCGCCCGACCCGGGGCAGACCGGCCATGCCGCCCTGGTCGCCGCTGCCGGGGCGATACGCGACGGCGATGGCCGCGCGGCGCGGCAATTGCTCGGCCTTGCCCGCGATTTCTTCGCCCAGACGCGGGCCGAAATGGCGCTGTCGCGCGAACGCCTGAAGCTGGACGCGGAAAGCGAGATGGCCCGGCGCCGGGCCCGGGCTGCCGCATACGCAGCGGCCGGGCTCGGGCTGGAGGGGATTGAAATCAACCGGCAGATCGAGGACGACGCCGCCGCCCTGCGCGCCGCCCGCGCCGCCGGCCAGCCCCTGCCCGAACCGCGCTGGGCGGAGAGCTGGGAGCTGGCCGGTGAAGCCATGCCCCAGGGCTGGGAAGAACCCGGTTGAGGCGGGGATTGAAGCGGCGAGCTAGTCTTCCGCTGCGCCCTCGCCCGGCTGGGCCAGGCACAGCCAGCGGCTCAGATTGATCTGGTCCGGATTGGAGATCCAGCCGGTGACGCGCGGACTGACCAGTTGGCGATTGGCTTCAAAGAAGACCGGGATGACCGGGGTCTGGTCGAGGAAATACTGCTCGGCCTGCGCCAGCAGCGCGTTGTGTTCGGCCTCGTCGGGCGTGCGCACGGCCGCATCGGTCAGGGCGTCGAAGGCGGGGTCGGTCCAGCGCGAATAATTGATCTCGCCGGCGCGGGTCTCGTACTGGAAGAGGATGCCATAGGGGTCGTTGAAATCCGGCCGCCAGCCCGAGGTCGAGACCTGGAAATCACCGCCGCGCATGCGGTCATAATGGATCTGGCTGTCGCTGGTGACGACCTCGACCTGGACCCAGGGCGCGATAGTCATCCAGTCCTGCTGGATCACCGGCACGATGCGCGGCCAGCTGGCCGCGGGCTGGTAGTTGAACTCGAACACCAGCGGATTGTCCGGGCCAAAACCGGCGCCCTCGAGCAGGCGCCGGGCCTCGGCGCGGCGCTGGTCCATCGGCTGGTCGGCATAATCCAGGCGCGGCCCGTCGAGCCGGCCATGAAGGCCGGCCGGCACGACCCGGAAGGCCGGCGCATCGAAGCCGCCGAGCACGTCCTGGGTCAGGAAATTGCGGTTGATGGCCAGCGACAGGGCGCGGCGGACTTGCGGGTTGTCGAAGGGCGGCGAGGTATTGTTGAAATCGATCGTGCGGATGGTGAAGCCGGGCACCGATTGCACCAGCTCCGGATTGTGCTCGAGCAGGAATTGCGTGTTCGAGCTGGCGAAATCGACATTGAGATCAAGCTCGCCCGAGCGCACCCGGCGCTCCGCCGCCGCGGTATTGACGGTCGGGAAGTAGTAGATATCGGTCAGGCAGACCTCGTCCGCGTCGTAGAAGTAGGGATTGGCAACAAGATGAATGTAATTATTGGAGCGCCATTCGGCGAGGGTATAGGGCCCGCTGGAGACCATGTTCTCCGGCCGCGCCCAGCGATCGCCAAACGCCTCGATGGCGTGTCTGGGGATCGGCTGACCGTAATACATCAGCACGGTCGGCAGATAGGGCGCCGGATAGTTGAGGCTCAGCTCGACGGTGCGCGCATCCAGGGCGCGGACACCCAGCGTGTCCACGGGCGCTCGCCCCTCATAAATCTCCTGGGCATTGGCGATCATCAGCAGCGGCGCTGCGAACTGATTGCCGGTCAGCGGATCGAGCGGGCGCTGCAGGCCGAACACCACATCCTCCGCGGTGACCGGTTCACCATCCGACCAGAAGGCGTCATCGCGCAGGGTGAAGGTCCAGACCAGCCCGTCATCGGAGATCGCGGCACTTTCGGCCAGCGCCAGGATGGGCTGGGCATCGGCGGCCGGCTCATACAGGCCGACGAAGAGATCGGAGACGATGGTGCGCTCGTCGGAGATCTGAGCCAGGTCCGGATCCAGGCTCAAGGGCTCGATGCGATTGCCGCGATTGAGCGTGGTGCCATTGTCGGGCTCACCGCCGCCGCAACCGGCCAGCGTGACAGACAGGGCGGCGATGAGGCCGAGCGTGATCCGGTTGAATGTCATGTGTAATCCCCGATGGCAGGCCCGGGACACTAGACCCGATACCCGTCCGCACAAGCGGAATGCGCCCGATCCGGCGAAACTGCATCGCCTCACAGCCAAGCTGTCGCATAAATTCATGGCTACCCTGCGGCACCCGGGCAAGAATTTTCGTGACCTCTGTCGCGGGCCCCGTTATGCGGAACCTCAATCAGGATTTATGCCATGACCGAACTCTTTCTCTCCGCCCTCGTCACCTTCTTCGTCGCCATCGATCCG
>NZ_CAXBKN010000174.1:0-2468 GCF_963976135.1 uncultured Maricaulis sp. | reverse complement strand
CCTGCCGATCCGGAATTCTTCGACCCGGCCCTGCAGGCCGCGGTCGAGGCTTTCCAGCAAGCCAGCCGGCTTGAGATCGATGGCCGTGTCGGCAGTCAGACCCTGCACGAGCTGAATCTGAGCGCGCAGCACCGCGTCGCGCAAATCCGCGCCAATCTGGAACGCTATCGCTGGCTGCCCGCGGATATGGGCCGGCGGCATATCCGGGTGAATATCCCGGACTTTTCGCTTGAGGCCCGCAATGAGGGCGTCGTCGAACGCCGGCACGACGCCATTGTCGGCCTGACCTATCGGCCGACGCCCGTTTTCTCGGCGGAGATGACCTATATCGTCGTCAATCCCTGGTGGGAAACGCCGGCAAGCATTGCCGTGCGCAATGAATTACCGCTCTTTCGCAATGACCCCGGCGCCGTGACGCGGCTTGGCTTCCAGGTGCTCGATCGGGACGGCAACCAGGTCGATCCCGCAACGATCGACTGGAACACGGTACCGGCGCGCAATTTCCCCTACCAGCTGCGTCAGGCGCCCGGCCCGCTCAATGCGCTCGGCGAGGTCAAACTGATCTTCCCCAATCCGCACAATGTCTATCTGCACGACACCTCAAGCCGGGAATTGTTCGATCAGAACCGCCGCTGCTATTCATCGGGCTGTGTCCGGCTGCGTGATCCGTTCGAGCTGGCCGACTGGGTGATCGCCGAAACGCCGGAACTGTCTCCGGAAGGCTTGCGGGAGATTGCCGCCGGCAATACCGAAACCCGCCTGCCCCTGGCCCGGCCCATCCCGGTCTATCTCCTTTACTGGACAGCCGTGCACGACCCGTCGACTGGCATCCGCTTTGTGGCAGACCTATATCATAGGGATGATGAGTTGATTGCGGCGCTGGAGGCTACTCCATCGTCCATGGAGTAGCATGATGAAAAAATTTATCGGAAAAGCCCTGTTGAGTGCCGCCCTGGTGTCTGTCCTGCCCCAGATCGCGCACGCCAGGCTTCTCAGCCCGGTCGTCGACCGGACCGCACCGGCCGAAACAGGCTTCGACCCGGGGCATCTCCCCTTTACGATCACCCTGCGCGACGATCTCGTGGTCAATCTGGAGACCTTCGCGGTCTTTGCGAAGCCCGGCGAGGAGATCCATATTCGCGCCGACAGGCCGCTCAGCTGGCTGGACGGCGAGACCAGCCGGGAGGCCGCGACCGACCTCGACTGGACAGCGCCGGTCACACCCGGTCTGACGCAGGTGCAACTGGATGATGGCGAAGGGCACATCATGACGCTCAATCTGGTGGTGATGCAGTCGCATGCACCGGATGATGGCGAAACGATCAATGGCTACCGGCTCGGAAGCTATCCGTCGGAGCCCTATCGCGGCCACGAGAATTACCGCGCGCCGGAAAACTTCCTCGAAGTCACTGACGGGCTCGAGGATCTGGCCGTGTCGCCGCATTTCCGGCTCGGCCAGTTTCTCTGCAAACAGCCCGCGGACGGCAACCAGTATCTGGTGCTGAGCGAACGCCTCCTGGTCAAGCTTGAAGGCATTCTCGAAGCGGCCAATGAGCGCGGCTGGAAAGCCGACACCTTCACCGTGATGAGCGGCTATCGGACGCCAGCCTATAATGCCTCCATCGGCAATGGCCGCCATTCGCGCCACATCTATGGTGGTGCCGCCGATATTTTCATCGACGCCAATAATGACGGCGTGATGGATGATCTCAATGGCGATGGCGTGCATGACCGCCGCGATGCCGCAGCCCTGTTCGACCTGGTCGACAGCCTGTCACACAATGCGCCGCAATTTACCCCGCTGATCGGTGGCCTGGGCGAATATCCCCCGACCTCCAATCACGGCCCCTTCGTCCATGTCGATGAACGCGGCTGGCGCGCTCGCTGGGGCCGGGGCTAGGCGCGTCCGCAGGCGACAACCACGCAAGCGTCCAGCTTGGTAACACACCGCGTGTCAGGATGAGTTTGCACGGGGGTTTCCCCCGAACCTGAAAAAAGAGGCCATCCATGATCAAGCGGCTGAAGCGCCTTGCTCTCGCCTGTGCAGCGGCGCCCCTGTTGGGCCTGGCGCCGGCCAGTGCGGTCATCGTCAATTATGATTGCCGCGCCTGCGAGACCGGCACGCGCTTCTATCAGGCCCGCGAACTCAGCCTGGCCTGGACCGGACCGGCCAATGCCCACCTTTATGATGATCTCCTCATCGCCGTGCGCGGTGCCGCCTCGCACGGGCTGGACCCGGCCGATTACCACCTCGCCCTGCTCGAAGCGGCCGACCCTTCACGGGCCGATCTCGATCTCGATGAGGTCGCGACCGACGCCTATCTGACGCTGGCGGCGCACCTGCTGTCGGGACGCCTCAATCCGGTGACCATCGAGCCGGACTGGACCGCTGCCCGCCGTGGCCGCGACCTGGTCGCCTATCTGCAGGCCGCTCTCGGCAATGATGCGATCGGCGAGAGCCTTGAAGC
>NZ_CAXBKN010000173.1:0-2589 GCF_963976135.1 uncultured Maricaulis sp. | reverse complement strand
CCGATTGCGGTGACTTATGATCGTGAGAATGCGCTGGATCTTGATCTCGACCTTGCCTGCCTGAGCACGGAATGCCCGATCATTGAGCTGCGCTATGGCGGTAGCGGGCAAGAGATCTTGAGAATCGGCCTTTAATGACTGCGCTTTAGCCGGCGCCAGGCGAAACGGGTTGATTGCAGGCACTCGCGGCCGGCGCGCTCGATCGCGCCGGGCTCCCCGCTGAGATCGCCGGCCAGGGCTTCGGCCAGAAGCGGTGCATGGGCGAAGCCGCGCGAGCCGAAACCGGACAGGATGAATTGCCGGCACGGTCCGGGCGGCCCCGGTTTGATGCGTGGCAGACGGCCCGTGGAATATTGCCGCCACCTTGCTGTAAACTCACGGCCGGCCAGCGGGCCACTTACCGGTAACTGGTCGCTGGTCACCGCCCGCACACCGGACCAGGTCTGCAACACCTCCGCATCGAGCCCGGCGGCGATCTCCGGCCGGTGCAGCGCAAGATCGTCACGCAATCCCTTGATCGCATCACCGACCGGGCCGGCATCCTCGCCGCGCACATGTGTCGTCCCCAGCATCACCCCGCCACCGGGTGCGGCGCAGGCATAGCCACCCCAGACCACGGCGCGCTGCGGCGCCCGTCCCGCGATCACCGCGACCTGACCGGAATTGGCGTCGAGCGCGTCGAATACCGAACTGGCGCCCCAGCCGCTGGCATGGATAACGAGACCGGCCTCAAGCACCACACGGCCTGCGTCATCCAGCAGGCACACGCCGGTTTCGCTTTCCTCGACCCGGGCGATCTGCGCGAGGATCAGCGGCGTGTCGCCAAGCAATTGGGTCACCAGGCGCGCAGGCTCGAACCGCGCTGCCTGTGGCTGCCACAAGCCCTCACCATCCCAGATGTGGTCGGCATTCATCCGGCTGGCGATCAGGGCGAGGCGTTCGCGGTCATCATCATCGCGCGGCAGACGCAATACGCCCTCGGGATAGAAGCCATCGAGCCCGGCATAGGTGCGGCGCGCGAATTCAAAGGCCGCCAAGGTGGCGCGGACATGCGGGCGGTCAGTGCGTTCCAGCCGCGGCGTCAACAGGCCGGCCGGAGCGCCCGAGGCCCCGGCGGCGGGCCCGATGGCATCGACCACCACGACCTCGCGGCCGCGGCGGCGAAAGGCCAGTGCGAGGCTGGCCCCGGCAATACCGGCCCCGATAATCGCGACGCGGCCACCGCAAGGCCGGGTGCGTTCCACGGGCGAATTTTCCGCTGACATTTCCGCGCCGGCAAAAATCGCTTCAAGACGTTCGCGCTTGCGGCCGAAGCCGGGACGCTTGGCGACCGAGAAACCCGCCTGTTGCAGACCGCGCCGCACGGAACCGGCGACGGTGAAGGTCGCAACCCGGCTGCCGGCACGTGACAGGCGGCCCATCCGGTCGAACACGGTTTGCGACCACATCGCCTGATTGCGGTCCGGCGCAAAGCCGTCAAGGAACCAGGCATCGACCCGGGCCTCGATCTGCTCCAGCGCGCGTTCGGCCTCGTCCTGGAAGACGGTGATGGTGAAGCGGTCGTCCGGGAAGATCAGCCGGTGGGCGCCCTTCAGGGCCGAGGGCCATTGTGCCAGTAATTGCGCGCTCAGCCCGGCCAGCGAAGGCCAGGCCTCGAAAGCGCGGGCGGCATCGGCGCGCGATAGCGGGTGTTTCTCGATGCTGACGACGTGCAGCCAGCCTGTGGCCGGACCCTCGCGCCGCCATAAATCCCACAGCGCCAGCGCATTGAGCCCGGTACCGAAGCCCAGCTCGCCGACGACATATTGCGCCTTGCCCTGCCAGTCCTGCGGCAAGTCACAGCCCTTGAGAAAAACGGCGCGGCTCTCCTCCAGCCCGTCTTCGGCGGAGAAATAGATATCGCCATAATCCGGCGCCCGCGGGCCGGACGCCTGCGACCAGTCCAGCTGCGGCGGCTGGCAATACAGCCCGTCCGCGCTCATGCGGCGGGCGGTGTCAGGGTCGAGAGGAAATTGGCGAAGGCCATCATGCCCTCCGGCCAGGGTCCGTGACCGCTGGCGGCGTTGAAATGGCCCATTTCGCCGGCGATGACGAAGCGGGCGCCCCAGGCCCCGGCCCAGGCCTCGGCGCGCTCGAGATCGCAGCTCGGATCATTGGAACTGGCCAGCAGCACGGCCGGGAAGCCGAGCGGCTGAAGCGGCACCGGGTCAAAACCGTGATCGCCATGCTCTTCAGCGATTTCCGGCCGCTCCCAATCGGGAACCCCGACCATGAAGGCGCCGGCGACCCTGGTTTTGTCCAGCAATGGCGCGGCATGAACCAGGGTAAGAATGCCGACCGAATGGGCGACCAGCACCACCGGCTTCTTCGCCCCGGCGACGGCTGCGACCAGGGCATCGACCCAGGCCTCGCGCCGCGGCTTGTGCCAGTCGGCCTGCTCGACACGGCGCGCCGTCGGCATCCGCGCCAGCCAGCGCCCCTGCCAGTCATCATCGGAAGCATTGCCCAGGCCGGGCACGATAAGCAATTCGGTTTCGCTGATTTTCATGGCGGTGTTCTAGCGCCGCAGGGCACGGCATGACCAGCCCC
>NZ_CAXBKN010000172.1:0-2611 GCF_963976135.1 uncultured Maricaulis sp. | reverse complement strand
GGACTTGTTCCGGGATTGGGAAATTGGATACGCATTTACGAAGAGGCCGGGCGCATTGCCCGGCCTTTTTCGTTTTGCTCCCGGCCCGGTCGACAGGGGATCAGCTTGGGCATAGAATTGCCCCATGAACGCCAATTCCCGCAAGCCAGAAATCGGCGCCGCGCTCGTCGCCCTGCGCGCGCTCGGCGGTGATCCTTGGGCACCCAAAGTGCTGGCAGAGGATGCGAGGCGGCTTGCGCGGTTTCGGGTGGATCGCCTCGGCGTGCCGTGGGACGAAGCGAGGGCTTGGCTTGAAGGTTGGGGCAGTAGTGATGCCGGCCCGCCACCAGTTCGGAGGCTTTGAGGCTCATCCTGCGCATCTGGCACAGCCGCGAGAGCCGTATCTGACCATGCCCCTCACCACACTTACCCTCCAGACCACGGGCCCTGGTCTCTACGGTTTCACCCGTGCCGCACAAAGCTTCGTTTCCGAGTTAAATCCTGCTGAAGCCCTGCTGACCGTCTTCGTACGCCACACCTCCTGCTCCCTCACCATCCAGGAAAACGCCGATCCGGATGTGCAGCGCGACCTCAACGAGTTTTTCCGTCGGCTGGTGCCCGATGGCGATGATCCGTCGATGGCGTGGCTGGCGCATACGGCGGAGGGGCCGGATGATATGCCGGCGCATATCAAGGCGGCGCTGACCCAGACCTCGATCGGGATCCCGGTGGCGCATGGTGAAATGCTGCTCGGCACCTGGCAGGGGCTGTATCTGTTCGAGCACCGCGACCGGCCGCAGCGGCGGGAGATCGTGCTGCATCTGACGGGGTGACACCCGGCCGGCGCGATCGCACCAGCCGGGCCAGGATGACTATTCCGACTTCGTCGCCTTGGCCTCGCGCCGTGCCTTGAACAGGCCGCGCAGCCAGCGGTTCAGCAACCAGAAGAGCGGGATGATCACCAGCAGCCAGGGGGCGAAGCCGGCGGCGAAGGTGATGACATTCGCCAGACCGGCAGCCAGTTCGCGGAAGACATTGGTCAGGGCGTTGCTGAGTGGATCGAAGGCGCCCGGGCTAACCGGTTCGACGCGTGAGGCGTAGTTCAGGCTGAGGGCGGACATCGAGACACGGCCGCGCATGACACGGATCTGGGCTTCGGAACCCTCGATCTCGCCCTGGACATTGGCCAGTTCGCGCTCAACCTGGACCAATTCCTCGACACTGGCATTCTCGCGTTCCAGCAAGCTGATCAGTCGCGTGCGAAGTACCCGTTTGGCTTCAAGCCGGGCTTCCAGGTCATAGATCGCCGATGTGAGGTCGTCCGCCGATTGCGACTGGTTCTGGATCCGTCCGCCGGCTGTTTCCAGTTCGGCTTCAAGTCCGTCCCGAAAGGCCTCGACCCAGGCCGGGCTGGCGCGCAATTGCACGCTGGCCGAGATCGAGCCGCGACCATCATTATAGATATTGGCGGAGACGATCTGGCACTGCAGGGCGCCGGCACTGGTACAGGCTTCCTGGTGGCTGGCGACCAGGTCCGGCGTGGCAGCGGCGGGCGTTTCGAACCGGTAGTCATAACGATAGGCAATCAGCCGTTCGACAACTCCATCGGCGGGGGCGCTGCCCGGTGCGGGCGGCGGCGGTGCCGGTAAGGGGGCTTCGGCGGCCCGGGACCGTTCGAAACCACCGGTCATGATGGCAGCATCTTCGGCGACAGCGCCATAGTCATTGTCATCGCGCGCGGTGTCGTTGCAGGCGCTCAGGGTCAGCGCTGTGAGCGCCGCCGTGAGCCAGGTCCGTAATGTCATTGCCGATATCCTTTCAGGAGGGCCACCATTGCTGGCGTGTTGTGAAAACAGTTTCGGGTTCGATGGTTGAGCGCAAATACCGGGGCTAGTCTTCCTCGCCCTCAAGCAGACGCTGATAGCTGTCGACCAGCGCCAGATAGGGCGGCACCGAGGTGTTCTGGATCCCGCCGCCGGTCTCGACCGCCATCTTGATCTCGAAATGCAGATGGATGGTGGTTGCCGTGTCGCCGAATTCGTTGGAGACGAAACCGATGGCCTGCCCGCGCGTGACGTGGTCGCCGACGGCGACCTGCAGGCTGGGCTTGTCGAGATGCAGATAGGTGTAGCGCACGCCATCATCGCTCATCAGGCGTACTGAATAGCTGCCGATCGAAGTGATGGTGCCATCGGCAGCTGCGAGCGCCTGGTGGACGCCGTCCTGGCATGTCGCCGGGCGGATATCCTGGCCTTGATGGCCATGGCCACTCGGGCACATCGGCGTGCCATAGCCGCGCGTCTCGCAGAAATTATCGCGCCAGGCATAGCCGTAATTGGCCGCATTGCACTGGCCGCCGGCAGGGCCGAGATAGCCGCCATAGCCATAGACCTGGCTATTGGCATAGGCCTGGCCAGCCTCGATCGGGAAGCGCATGTCCGGTGCGTAATTGATCTGCAGGGGCTGGCCGGTGCCGGACGCCTCGACCAGATCTCCGGCCGGCATCCAGCTGAAGGCGATGCCGGCATCGTCCAGCAGCGGCGGGGCGGGTAATTCCTCGACCGGTTCGGGCTCGGTAAACTCCGGTTCCGCCGCGGCCTCCTCGACCGGATCATCGGCCGGGGCCGGTTCG
>NZ_CAXBKN010000171.1:0-2623 GCF_963976135.1 uncultured Maricaulis sp. | reverse complement strand
ATAATAATTATTGGATAAAGTATTTACCAGTATTAGCATCAATCTCATAATACATTCTCATCATTAAGGCATCAGAGTAATCTGGTGACCTTCCTATGATATCTTTAATCTTATCTTTAGATAGTATAGAAAGCTTTGTATCAGCATCTATCTTAGTTCTCTTTACTTGCTCTAGCTCTTGTATTAAATCAGCTTTAATATCTACATCTACACTACACATAGATAACTGTCCTTTATTAATTAAGTCAGATAGTTTATAATAACATTGAGTTTTTAGATTAGTATAGTTCTCTTTCTTTAATGCTGTACTATTATTAACGAATCCTCTACATCTTAATATATCCTTTAATCCTCCTCCTACTCCATCCTCATCTACTATTATATTATATAAAGGTACTTGATACTGATTATGAAGCTGTTTAATGTACTCAGCTAATTCAGTGATAGTATTAGTAGCAAACGTCTTTAATTGTGTTACAGCTAATCCATTCCATAACATTACTACAGATTTATCTTTACCAAATCTAGCTACATCGCATGTAATATATCTCTGTCCTTCTTCTACCTTATTAGTAAACATATTAGTAATAGCTCCATAATCGATCAATACATCGTCACTATTATCATATTCCCAGTCACCATCTAATAATCTCTTTCTGGATACCAAATCCATCTGACTTAATTGCTCTTTATAATGTCTAGATATAAATGCATTATCATCTACCTTAGCTTGTATAAACTTTCTATAAGGTCTTATACTACCATCTAATGAAGGTCTATAATATTCTGAATATACCCAGTTCTTCGCTGGATTACATGACATGAATAGTTTAGGTACTAAGTTATTCTCATCTAATTTATATCTAATCCTAGACGCTAATACGTTCTTAGCTTTCTCAGTAACCTGATTTGCTTCATCTATAAAAGCACCAGTAATCTCTAATGAACCTAGACTATCAAAATTTCTATCTGAGGGATATAAGAATAAATCCTTAAGCATTATCTCAGAACCATTATAAAATGTTATTACATTAGTCTGACCATTGTACTTATAGTGTTCACCTCCTTTAAGCTTCCAGTGACTACATACCTCAAAAAAGGTATTAAGAGTAGTCTTCTTTAATGCATCAAGCTTAGAACGTCCTATTAGGTATCTAGTACCTTTATTCTGTAAACACATTCTAATTATCCATGAACATCCTACCCATGATTTACCTCCTCCAGCTGCACCTCCATATAATACCTCTTTAGTACTATCATCTAATAGATACTTCATAGCTTCCGATTGCTTATCAGTAAACTCTACCTTAACGACATTATCGTTATTAGTCATTAAAAATTAATTGTATTGGGTCTATAGTAGCGTTGAGGTCTATTTCAGTCTTCTCAGTGAATCCTCTCTCTTTACCTTTAGTCTTTAAATAGAAGATAGTAGCTTGTACACTACCGTTCTCTATTTGCTTCTGTAAAGCTTTCTCTACTTTGTCAAGTGTTCTATCTTGAGCTGAATTAACAGCTTCTAAATAATCTTCATCTTGCTCTATCCATCTATAATGAGACTGTCTACTTATTGAGATATCTTCCTTCTCTAATAGTCTTATAGCTTCTGATATATTTCCAAATGTAGAATATAAAGCTTTCTTCATCGCTTCCTTCTTACCATTTGTAACCTTTTGTAATTTCTTCTTCATACTTATTAATAGACATTTTGTCAGTTTGTTTTGACATTATGACATACTATACATATTCATTAGGAGTTCTTAATCTTATACTTAAGTCAGTCATAGCCCATATTCTAATTGATTCACAGTATTGCTCAAATTCTTTAGTATTCATTACTGTAGTTGATTTAACACTATGTAAAGGTATTAGCTTGTCCTTATACTCTATTTGTGACCATTCACTACTAAACTTAATTTTAAGAGCGTCATGCATCTCATCTACAGTATATCCTAGTTCTTTAGCTAATTCTTGTACAATGTTCTTCCAATAGTATTTATTCTGATTCATAGACCTCGTATTTTTATTTTGTTTAACTTCTACTACATAATTATCACCTAATGATTTTAAATGAGTTATTAATAGTTTCTTATCGTTGTTATCTCTTATTATAAATTTCATGTTAATTATCTTCTGGATTATAGAATTCTATCTCTTCAGTATATTGTTCTAATGAAAAGAAGCTCTCTACTACCTTTTTAGCTGATACTAGAGCGTATGTCATCTTTTGATACTCTGTACCCTTAGACTGAGGTGTAGGTAGATATAAGACTACTTCTCTCTCTTGATTATCTAATACTATTATATAAGGTATTGACATCTCTATACAATCTGTTATTAAATCTATTAATTCTATTCTCTCTATTATGTCTTCCATGTTATTGTATGTTTTTAGTTATTATAATTTACCTCCTACTATGTTCTTCTTACATTGAGTCTTATAGATATCTACCCAGCTAAACGGTTCTTCTTCTTCATATCCTACAGCTCTATCAAGCTCTATCTCTTTCTGTAGATTAGCTAAGCTTCTCCATGCTACCTTAGTACTATGTCTTATACCATCTGTATCCATTGTACCAGCTTCTAATAGATGTCTAGTCAATGCATCTAGTTCATCAGTACT
>NZ_CAXBKN010000170.1:0-2762 GCF_963976135.1 uncultured Maricaulis sp. | reverse complement strand
CTCGCCGTCGTCCTGATTACCCTGATCTTCGCGGCCCGTACCGGGCAGGCGCGCGGCAAGACGGGCGTCAAGGCGCCGGCCATGTCCGGTTCTGAAGAATTCGAGCGCGCCAATCGCGTTCACCTCAACACGGTCGAGCAATTGGTGATGTTCCTGCCGGTGATGTGGATTTTCGCCAGCCAGATGGGCGATCTTGCTGCCGGCATCGCCGCCCTGGTCTGGGTCATCGGGCGTGTGCTCTACAGCGCGGCCTATATGGCGGACCCTGCCAAGCGCACCGTCGGCTTCCTGATCGGTTTCGCCGCCCTGGTGATCCCATTCCTGATCTCGACCGGCCTGATCCTGTGGGGCCTGTTCACCGGCTGATTCCGGCACCTTAAATCCTGGCAAGATGCGGCGGCGCCCTCTGGACGCCGCCGCAAGAGCCTCTATCCTTGTGACCATGATGATCCTGCTCGCCTCCGCCCTGCTGACCTTCGCCGCCGCGCAGGACGTCCCGCCGATCACCGAGACGGTGCAGATCGCGCCGCAGGTCGAGTTCCAGACACCGCAGGAGCGGCTGACGGCCCGGCTCGATGCGCTGGCCACCGCCGATGAGGCGCAGGCCCGGCCGCTGGTCGACGAGATTTTTGCGCTCTGGTCGCATTCGGGCAGCGATACGATCTCGCTGCTGATGGATCGCGGCCATGCGGCCGAAGCCGCTGGCGACAATGATGTCGCAGCGCGGATGTATGACCATGTCACAGCGCTGGCGCCGGACTTCGCCGAGGGCTGGCTGGCCGCCGGACGCGTCGCGACGCAGCTGGAAGACTGGACCTATGCCTTCGAGACGCTGAACACGGCACTCACCCTCGAGCCGCGCCGATTCGACGCCTATGTCACGCTCGGCCGTGTGCTCGAGAATGCCCAGGCGCTCAATGCCGCCCTCGACGCCTATGAAGAAGCGCTGGAAATTCATCCCACCTATGCCCCGGCGGTCAGCGCCAAGGCCCGCATCGATGCGGCGCGCGCCGGACGCGCGCTGTAACGGTGACGCCAGCCGGTCTCATCGCGCTGATTGCCCTTGCGGGGCTTTTTCTCGGCGCCCTTGGCGGCTGGCTGGTTTCGCGCCGCATTGCCAGGGCGCATCCGCCGGACGGCGAGTTTCTCGAGATTGACGGCACACGCCTGCATTACCGCCGCAATGGCGACCCGGCCCACCCCGCCATTCTGGTCCTGCACGGTGCCGCCTCCAATCTGGAAGAACCATATCTCGCCCTCGGCGAGGCGTTCGCGGGCGAGCATGTCATCTGGCTCGACCGTCCCGGGCTCGGCTGGAGCGGGCGTCCGAAATCGAGGCGCTGGTCACCCGCGGACGAAGCGGCGCTGATCGTCAAATTCCTCGACCGGCTCGATATCCGCGAAGCCGTTGTGATCGGTCATTCCTGGGGCGGGGCGATTGCGATGCGTCTCGCCATGGACCATCCCGGCCGCGTCACCGGGCTTGTGCTTGTGGCGCCGGCGCTTTCCGCCTGGATCGGCGAAGCGGCCTGGTTCAATGCCGCGAGTGGCTGGCCGCTGGTCGGGCCCCTGCTGACCCGCGTCATCATCCCGCTGGCCGGACAGGGCCAGCTCGAATCCGGCGCCCGCAAGGCCTTCCATCCCGAGCCGGTGCCCGAGGATTATGTGGCACGTTCACGCCTGCCACTCATCCTGCGCCCGGGCAACTGGATCGCCAATGCGCGAGACATGATGCAGGTCAATCCGCATCTGGAAATGCAGGAAGAGCGCTATCAGGACATTGCGCTGCCGACCGTGTTTCTGGCCGGGAAAGCCGATACCGTGGTGTGGACCCATCGCCATTCCGGCCAGGTCGCGGCGCGGATGGCGCATGCCGAGCTGCGCCTGATTTCCGGCGCCGGGCACAATCTCCATCACCACCACCCCGGCGCTGTGCTCGAAGCGGCGATCGCCGTGCGGGAACGGGCGCAATGCTGATAAATCCGGTGGAAATCACTGGCCGACCGGCTTGAGGCAGACGCCTGGCCAGCCTAGTGTCGCGCTCCGCCGCAGCAAAGGTTACCGACATGGCTTTCACCGACACCGCCCCGACAGGCCCGATTGACGATTCCGACGCCATGGGCGGGGTCGCACGCGATCATCTGAAGTCTTTTGTCGCCCGCATCGAGCGGCTTGAAGAAGACAAGGCCAATGTCGCCGCCGACATCAAGGAAGTCTATGCCGAGGTCAAATCCATGGGTTTCGATCCCAAGGTGATGCGCAAGGTGATCTCCCTGCGCAAGATCGACCGCAATGAGCGCCAGGAAATGGAAGCGCTTCTTGAATTGTATCTCGGCGCCGTCGAGAGCTAGACTACCCGCCTCCCCCAAACGGAGGATCGCGTGCCGCGCAAGATAGACGAGAAAAAGACCCGCAAGGCCCTGCGCCGGCTGGAGCGTGCCAAACGCGCCGCCGAGCAGGCCGGCACGCCCGATGCCTCGCTGTCGGAATGGGAGGGCGAGTTTCTCGGCTCGCTGGAGGAAAGGCTCGAAACCTATGGCTCGGCCTTCAATGATCCCGGCAAGGGCGATACCGAGGAAGCGCTCTCGGCGCGCCAGGCGCTGAAACTGCGGGAAATCGAGAAGAAGGCGGCCGGCAAGGCGCGCAAACCCATGTCTCAGGGCAAGGGTTTCAAACGCAAGACACCCGGCCCGGCCCCGCGTTCGCGCGAGATCCATGAGGATTTTGATCCGTCTCCCCCGCCGGCGTCCACGCCGGTTCCC
>NZ_CAXBKN010000169.1:0-2825 GCF_963976135.1 uncultured Maricaulis sp. | reverse complement strand
GCCGGCAATCAGATTGTGATCCCCGGCATGACGATTCCGGGCCTGACGGTCAATCGCACCGAGACCACGGTCGAGCTGCCATCGGGTGGCAGCCTGGTCCTGGCCGGTCTGATCCGCGAGGAAACCCGGCAAAATCTTGATCAGGTCCCTGGTATTGGCAATGTGCCGATCCTCGGTTCGCTGTTCCGGTCACGCGATTTCCTCAACCAGGAAACCGAGTTGGTCATCCTGGTGACGCCCTATCTGGTCGATCCGACAAACCCGGCCGCCATGGCGACGCCGGCGGACGGCTATCAGAATGCCAATGAGCTAGATGCCATGCTCTTTGGCCGCCTTAACCGGATCTATTCCGTTCCTGGCGCCGATACCGGCGATCGGGGCTGGAGCGGTCCCGTTGGCTTCCTGTTCGATTAGTGGAGTATCCGATCGTGTCGAAAACCAGCGCGAAATGCCTTTTCATAGCCTGTCTCGGCGCGATGATGCTGGCTGCCTGCTCGACGACGCCGGTCGGTCTTGATCTGCCGCAGCCGACCGCCGTCGCCGAAACCTTTCGGGCCGATATGCCGGTTGATCCGCGCGACAATGGTCTGACCTGGGCCCAGGAAGACATGCTCCGGGCGGTCGCGACCGAATACAAGGTTCGCGGCCATGGGCCGCTGGTGATCAGCTATCCGCAGGGTTCCGCCAATGAAGACGCTGCGATCGGCGCCATCGCCGCTTCGCGCACCTTTCTCTATGAGCAAGGCCTCGACTGGCGCCAGATTTCCGGCGGCGCGTATGACGCGCGCCAGCAGGACAATGCGGCGGTGATCTTCAGCTTTACGCGCTATCGCGCGGTGGCGCCCGATTGTCCGCAGGGCTGGGAGAATCAGCGTCCTGATTTCGACAATCATCATTCCGCGCGCTTCGGATGTTCGCTGGCCACCAATCTGGCCGCGATGATCAGCGATCCGCGCGATCTCATTGCACCGCGCAATATGGATCCATCCGATGCCGGGCGCAGACAGACAGTCCTCGACCATTACCGGGCAGGGGAATCGACGACCAGCGAGCGCAGCGACCATGAAAGTGGCGCCGTTAGCAGTGTCGGAAACTAGTTGAGGGGCGGAAGGAGCGATCATGGCTGACGCAAAACATGCCCTGAACAGGGACGTGATTCTCGATGGGGACGACCCTTTTCTCGACGCTTCGGATATCGAACGGCTGATGCTGGGCGAATCCGCGCCGGCGCCTGCCCCGGTCATTCCACAGGCGGCCCCGGTGGACGCTGACAGGGGAAGCCGGCGTTTCGGTGCCGGTTCGACCCTCGAGGCCGATGTCTTCACCGACAGCTATCAGTCCGAGCCCGCGGCGCCAGCACCAAGACAGGCCCAGTCGCTCGACGCCGAATTTGCCGAGCTGCAGGACGAGTTCATGGCCAGCCAGGCCTCGATGCCGGCCGGCGAGGCCCTGTATGGAGAAATCGACCGGGAATCGGCCGACCAGCCCGTGCCTCGCATCTCGATCGCGGCCTTTTGCGAGCGTCCTGAAACCGGAGCCCTGGTCCACAATGCCGCCGGTGACCGCCGCCTCGCCAAGGCGCATATCGATGTCGAACTGGGCGGGCTTCCCGCTGCAATCGAACGTTATCACGACGCCACCACCCCCAATCTGCTGATTGTGGAATCGGGCATGCGCGGGCAGGGCCTGTTCGAACAGCTCGAGGAATTGGCCAGCGTCTGCGACCCGGAGACCAAGGTCATCATCATCGGCGCGGCCAATGATATTGCCCTTTATCGCGAGCTGATGAAGCGCGGCGTGAGCGAGTATCTCGTGCCGCCGATGACGCCGCTGCACCTGATTCGCTCGATCTCGGACCTGTTTCTCGACCCCGATCAGCCCTTCGCCGGCAAGACCATCGCCTTTATCGGTGCCAAGGGCGGCGTCGGCTCATCGACGATCGCCCATAATTGCGCCTGGTCGCTGTCCGAAGGGTTGCAGACCGATGCGGTCCTGGTCGATCTCGACCTCTCCTTCGGCACCGCCGGTCTCGATTTCAATCAGGATCCGGCCCAGACCCTTGGCGATGCACTCAATGAACCGGACCGGCTCGATGACGCCCTGCTCGACCGTCTCCTGGTGCGCTGCACCGAGCGGCTGAGCCTGTTCTCGGCCCCGGCGACGCTGGACCGGGACTGGGAATTCACCCCGTCCGAATACGAAATGGTTCTCGACAAGGTGCGCCGCCAGGCTCCCTTCATCGCGCTCGACCTGCCGCATCTCTGGCTGCCCTGGGTGCGCGACACCCTGCTGTCGGCCGACCAGGTTGTCGTCACGGTGACCCCGGACCTGGCCTCCCTGCGCAACGCCAAGAATTTGTTCGACCTGATTGCCAGCGCGCGGCCCAATGATGAATTGCCAAAGGTCGTCATCAATATGGCCGGCATGCCGAAACGCCCGGAGATCCCGGTCAAGGATTTTGCCGATGCGCTGGGGACGCCACCGGCGCTGGTGCTGCCCTTCGAGCCGCAATTATTTGGCAAGGCAGCCAATAATGGTCAGATGATTCATGAGCTTGATCCGAAGTCGAAGGCGGCTGACGGCTTTGCCCATCTCGCTGGACTGGTGACTGGGCGTTCGGCCGCGCCGATGCGCAGGCGTTCCATCGTTTCCAAGCTGTTCGGAGGCTAGCCCGTTATGTTCGGTAAACGGGCTGGAGCGCCTTCACCGACGCCGGCACCGGCGGCCCCGGCCCCAAAGCGGGCCGAGCCTCGTGCTGCGCCTGTCGCCAGCACCGCGACACGTCCCGCAACCGACCCGGCCGCGAAAGCCGGCAGCAAGCTGGC
>NZ_CAXBKN010000168.1:0-2862 GCF_963976135.1 uncultured Maricaulis sp. | reverse complement strand
GACCTCATGTTCGAGCCCTTTGGCGCGCCGGGCGCCTATGGCCGCGACGAGCAGATCTCCGACGTCTTCGTCTCCAGCGAGATCGATCAATTGCGCACCATGGGCAATGTCCTGCCGCCGATTTTCCTGCTGGTGGCAGCCTTCCTGGTCAATATCGTCATCTCGCGCCTGATCGCGGTGCAGCGCGCCGGGATCGGCCTGCTCAAGGCCTTCGGCTATCGCGATGACGAGGTCGGCTGGCATTATATGAAACTGGTCGCCGTGATTGGCCTGGCCGGACTGGTGATCGGCGGCGGGCTCGGTATCTGGCTCGGGCGCGAGATGGCGATCATGTACACCCAATACTATCGCTTCCCCTTCCTGGTGTTCGATGCCGATCCGCGCACCTATGCGATCGTGATTGCGATTACCGGGGCCGCCATTCTCGGCGGGGCGGCGATTGCCGTGCGCCGCGCCGCGAGCCTCAACCCGGCCGATGCCATGACGCAGCCGCCGCCGCCGGATTATTCCAAGGCGGCCGGCATGGGCATTACCCGCTGGCACGCCATCGATCAGCAGACGCGGATGATCCTGCGCCAGATCATTCGCTGGCCGATCCGCGCCAGCCTCACCGTCGCCGGCGTCGCCGCCTCGGGCGCCCTGTTGATCGGGACCCTGTTCTTCATCGATTCCATGAATGTGATGATGGATGGTTTCTTCAATGTTTCCAATCGCTATGACGTGTCCGTGACCTTCGTGCAGCCGCGCTCGCGTGCCGCCTATCACAGCATTGAACGCCTGCCCGGCGTGCTGGCGGCCGAACCGTTCCGCGCGGTCTCGGCGCGGCTGCGCCACGGAAATCTCGAGGAGCGCGCGGCGCTGATCGGCGCCCCGCCCGATCCGGATTTATCGCGCATGGTCGATGCCGATTACCGCACGGTCTCGCCGCCACCGGGCGGGCTGGTGCTGTCCCAGGACCTGGCGACCAAGCTGGATATCGAGGCCGGCGAGATGCTGGAGATCCACATCGCCGAGGGCCGCCGCCCGGTGCTCAACGTGCCGGTTTCAGCCGTCACGACAACGCTGATCGGATCGGGCGCCCAGATGCGGATCGGCGATCTCAACGCCCTGCTCGGTGAAGGCGATGTCGTGTCCGGTGCCTATCTGATCGTCGACCCCGACCAGCTCGACACGCTCTACACCACGCTCAAAGCCGTGCCGCTGGTCGCCGGCACCGGGCTGCAGGCGCTGGCGGCGCAAAATCTCGATGATCTGATGCAGCAAAATCTCGGCACCGCGATCTGGATCTATACCGGATTTGCCGGACTGATCGCGCTGGGCGTGATCTATAACAGCGTCCGCATTTCCTTCGCCGAGCGTCAGCGTGAACTCGCCTCCTTGCGGGTGCTCGGTTTCACGGTTGCCGATGTCGCCTATATCCTGCTCGGCGAAGTGGCGTTTCTGACATTGCTGGCCCTGCCGGTCGGTGCGGCGGCGGGAACGGGAATGGCCTGGTTTCTGGCACAGGCAATGAGTTCGGAATTGTTTCGCTTGCCCTTCGTCATCAATGCCTCGACCTTCGGGCTGGCGGGTGCGCTGCTGGTCGGGATCACCATCGGGTCGAGCCTGTTGGTGCGCCACCAGATCGAACGGCTCGACATGGTCGCCGTGCTGAAAACAGGGGAGTAACGGGTTTTGAAAATCGCCGGCATCACACTCAATTTCCGCACCGTCTTCTGGGCGATTGCCGGGCTCGCCCTGGCCGTCCTGCTGGCGCTGGCCTTCCGGCCGCAGCCAGTGCTGGTCGATCTGGCCGAAGTAACGCGCGCGCCCCTCACCGTCAGCGTCCGCGACGAGGCGCGCACGCGGGTGCGCGAGGTCTATGTCGTCTCCGCGCCGCTCGGCGGACGCCTGCTGCGGGTCAATCATGACGCCGGCGACAGTGTTGCGGCCGGCGATGTGCTCGCCACCATATTGCCCGGCGATCCGGCCCTGCTCGATGCGCGATCCCAGGTCGAGGCCCGCGCTGCGGTGCGCTCGGCCGAGGCGGCGCTGGCCTTCGCCAATGCCGAAGAACAGCGCGCCGCTCTGGAATACGACTATGCCCGCACCGAGGCGGAACGCATCGAGACCCTGTTCGGCACCGGCGTCGCCTCCCAGGGCGCCGTCGACCGCGTCCGTCTGGCGCGCCGCACCGCCTATGCCGGCCTCAATACCGCCCGCGCCAATGTCGCGCGCGTCGAGGCCGAGCTGGAAGCGGCGCAGGCGCGCCTGATGCAGCCCGGCAGTGAGGCCGCCAATGGCGGTCTGGTGGAGATCCGCGCGCCGATCACCGGCCGTCTCTTGCAGGTGCTGCAAGAGAGCGAGAGCATTGTCGCACCCGGCACGCCGGTGCTGGAAATGGGCGATCCGGCCGATCTGGAAATCGTCGTCGAATTCCTCTCCACCGACGCGGTGCAGATCCAGGAGGGCGATGCCGCCGAGATCAGTGCCTGGGGCGGCAGCGGCACGCTGCGCGGCCGCGTGCGCCGGATCGAGCCCTATGGCTTCATCAAGGTTTCCGCCCTGGGCGTCGAGGAACAGCGCGTCAATGTCATCATCGACCTCGTCGACGAGCCGGCCAGGTGGGCCGCGCTCGGGCATGGCTATCGCGTCGAGGCGGCGGTGACGATCTGGCGCCAGGACGATATCGTCCAATTGCCCGTCGCTGCCCTGTTCCGCTCGGGCGGACAATGGGCCGTCTATCGCGTCGAGGAGGGCCGCGCCGCCCTGACACCGGTCGGGATCGGCCAGGAGAATGGCCGCATGGCGCAAATTGTCTCCGGGCTTGAAACCGGCGATGTCGTGGTGATGTATCCGGGACCGCAAATCCATGACGGCATC
>NZ_CAXBKN010000167.1:0-2967 GCF_963976135.1 uncultured Maricaulis sp. | reverse complement strand
CGGAAGGGCGGCTCGTCGAAACTGCGCAGCTTGCGCGAATGCAGCGCCGCACCGCGATCACGTTTGAGGATTTCCACTGTCTCGATACCCGCGGCCAGGTGTTCGGAGACCGAGCGCTGATAGAAGAGATTGGCCGCGCCGGGCAGTTTCAGCTCGCCATGCAGGGGCTTGTCGGAGACGCAGAGCAAGGTCCCATAGGGCACGCGCAGGCGCAGGCCGTTGGCAGCAATCGTTGCCGATTCCATATCCACCGCGATCGCGCGCGACTGGTTGATGCGCCGCGCCTGGGCGGCATAGCGCAATTCCCAGTTCCGGTCGGCAAAGGTGGCGACCGTGCCGGTGCGCAGGCGCGCCTTGAGGGCCTCGCCCTTGTCGCCGCTGACCTGGGCGACGGCGCTTTCCAGCGCGATCTGGATTTCGGCGATCGGCGGCACGGGCACTTCGATCGGCAAATCCTCGTCGAGCACGCCGTCATAGCGCAGATAGGCGTGGGCGAGCACATAATCGCCCAGACGCTGGGAATGGCGCAGCCCGCCGCAATGGCCGATCATCAGCCAGCACTGCGGACGCAATACAGCGAGATGGTCGGTGATGGTTTTGGCGTTGGACGGGCCGACACCGATATTGACCAGGGTGATGCCGCGGCCGCCCGGGGCCTTGAGGTGATAGGCCGGCATCTGGAAACGGCGCCAGGGCGCCCCCTCGACCAGGGCATGGGCATTGGGCGTGTCGGCATCGACCTCGACAAAGCCGGCGGCCGAGAAGGAATCATAGTGATTATCTTCCTTCAGCTGCCGGATCGCCCAGGCGGTGAAGGCGTCGACATAGCGATGGTAATTCGTGAAGAGGATAAATTGCTGCGTATCCTCATAGGGCGTGCCGGTATAATGGCGCAGGCGCTGCAGCGAATAATCGACGCGCGGCGCGGCAAACAGGCTGAGCGGCCGCACCATGCCGGGCACGGAGGGGCTGAGCCCGTTGGGCAGATCATCATTGACCTTGCTCAGATCGGCATAGGGGAAATGATTGACCAGTTCGGCCGGGCTGGCGGCATCCATGTCGAGATCATCAGCGCCGTCGAGCACGTAGGAGAAGGGCATTTCCACATTGGAAAGCCCGGTCTCGATCGTCACTTCATACTCGCTGTCGAGCAGGGTCAATTGTTCGATCAGATAATCGCGGAACAACTCGGGATGGGTGATCGTATTGGCGTAAACGCCGGTATCGGTGAATTTCCCGAACGCCCGGCTGACCGGCGGCGGCGGTCCGTCCGGCAAATAGGTCACCCGTAATTCCGGATAGGCGAACGCGCCTTCGGCCCGGGCTTCAGGACTGGGTGGAGGACCGCCATCGAGGAAGGCTTTGAGGGCGGTCTGGAGACGCTCAACGGAGGCCTGGTACAGCACAATAAGCTGATCAACGGCGTCGGAAGGCGTGTTCGCGATCTGAAAAGGCATCATCGCCAGTCTCTTGCACGAATTGCCGCAAGGGTAAACGCGAAACTCCCAGGGCGGGGCAGCTGCACAGAAAAGCAGGCCGATCGCCAACTATCCGTTGGCCGCAACTCGCCAAGCCTGTAAGGAGCCGGGCACCCTCAACCGGGTTGGAGATCACCATGGAAAACGCGCAAGACTGGATCATACTGAAATTCGGCGGCACCAGCGTCAAATCGCTGGCCGACTGGCGCGTGATCTCCAAACGGATTCAGACCCTTCGCGGAGAGGGCAAGCGCGTCTTTGTGGTCCATAGTGCGCTGGCCGGCATTTCCAACCAGCTCGAAGCCCTGATCACCGCTGCCATGGCGGGCCAGGGCGAGGCGGAACTGGCGGCGATCAAGGTGCAGCATCTCGCGCTTGCGGCAGAGCTGGAACTCGACGGCGAAGCCGTGCTCGCGCCCTTCCTCGCCGAGCTGACGCAATTGCGCGCCGGACTGGCTCTGACCGGCGATGCCTCGCCGCGTTCACGCGCCCGCATCATGGCCCAGGGCGAGCTGATGGCGACCAGCCTCAGTGCCGCCTGGCTCAACCAGACCGGCCTGGCCTGCCAATGGCTCGACGCGCGCGATCTGCTGACCAGCCGCAGCGGTGGTCCGGTCAGCGGCTATCTCGGCGCCGATTGCGACTACGCGCCCGACCCGGCGCTGCAAGACCGCCTGCAAGGCCCCGCCTTCGACATTGTCCTCACCCAGGGCTTTATTGCCCGGCGTCCCGATGGCGATACCGCCCTGCTCGGCCGCGGCGGCTCCGACACTTCAGCCGCCTATTTCGCGGCCAGGCTTGGTGCGCGGCGGCTGGAAATCTGGACCGATGTGCCCGGCTTCTTCTCGGCCGATCCGCGCCTGACCGGCGCCGCGCGCCAGATCAGGGCGCTGAGCTATGACGAGGCCCAGGAGATCGCCTCCATGGGCGGCTCGGTGCTGCATCCACGCGCGATCGCGCCGGTGCGCCAGGCCGGGATCGAGATGCAGGTCTTGTGCACGCACCGCCCGGAGATGAGCGGCACCACGATCAGCGCCACCCCGTCGGAAGACGCGCCGCGCCTCAAGGCCGTCTCCGTCAAGTTCGGGGTTCGCCTGATCACGCTCGACAGCGATGGCATGTGGCATGCCGCCGGCTTCCTCGCGAAGGCCTTCGAACCCTTCGCCCGCCATGGCGTCTCGATTGATCTGGTCTCGACCTCGCAGACCAGCGTCACCGTCTCGCTCGATGCGGATCCGTCTCTCACCCCGGCGGTGCTGGCCGCGCTGCAGGACGAATTGGCGACCATTGCCCGCGTCGAGATGATCGAGAATTGTGCTGCCGTCTCGATGGTCGGGCGCGGCGTGCGCGCCCTGCTGGCCCAGCTTGGACCGGCGATGGAGGCCTTCGCCCATTATCCCGTGCGCCTGATCAGCCAGGCGGCGAATGATCTCAACCTGACCGTCGTCGTCGATGAGGACCAGGGCAAGCCGCTCTGCCGCCGCCTGCA
>NZ_CAXBKN010000166.1:0-3035 GCF_963976135.1 uncultured Maricaulis sp. | reverse complement strand
GCACGCCGGGCACATTGTCGGCACTGTCGCCGGCCAGCGCCTGGACATCGATCACCCGGTCGGGTCCGACACCGAATTTCTCGAACACACCATCGGCATCGATGCGCTTGTTCTTCATGGTGTCGAGCAGGGTGATCTTGTCGGAGACCAGCTGCATCAGATCCTTGTCCGAGGAGACAATCGAGACCCGCGCCCCCTTGGCCTCGGCCTGGCGGGCATAGGTGGCGATGAGATCATCGGCCTCGTAATTCTCGACCTCGACTGAAGGCGCACCAAAGGCGCGCGTCGCTTCACGGATCAGCGCGAATTGCGGCACCAGATCCTCAGGCGCCGGCGGACGATGGGCCTTGTAGAGCGGGTAGAGATCATTGCGGAAGGTCTTGCCGGAATAGTCGAAAATCACCGCCATATGGGTCGGTTTCTCGCCGTGATTGATGTCTTCCAGCAGCTTCCACAACATGTTGCAGAACCCCTGCACCGCGCCAACCGGCGTCCCGTCCGAGCGCGTCAGCGGCGGCAGCGCATGATAGGCGCGGAAAATATAGCCCGATCCGTCGATCAGATAGACATGGCTGGAAGCATCGACGGGTCTGTGAACGGCCATGGGAAAGTCCTCGGGATTCGCGTTGGCGCAGACTAGCGCGGTGCGCGGCGCAGGTCATGGGGGAGTTGCGGCGGGGGCGGAGTGCTGACTTGTCAAACCAGCGGTGATCGGCTCTGATCCCTCAATCTTTACGGGTGGGGGTCGGGAATGCGGGTCTGGATACGGGGTACTATCGCCGTGGCAATGGCTTTGGCCGCATTCATTGCCGCCGACACGGTTTTGCATGCGACCGGGGTGGGCGGTTTCACACCGACCGCACGGGAACTGACGGATCGTGCAGCCGGCTGGAATCAGCCGCCGCTGCTGGCATTGGGCCTGTCCTACTGGGCGCGCACGAAGACCTCCGATCCCGAGCTCCTTCTGTCAGGCCGGCAGACCCGCGCCGAGGCCTGGCGTGAACTGGGCCGCTATGGTCCCGCCGCCGATTTGGCGCGGGCGGCTGTGCTGCAGGCCCCGACGGACTACACTGTGATGGAGGCCAGTTGGGCCTTCAATCAAGCCCATGATCTCGATGCGCTGCGCGAGCTCATCGATCTGGTCGCCGGCGAGCAGGCGCCGCGTCTGGCGCAACCTGATCTGCCGGTCTCGGTCTACATGCTGCTGCTTGAGCGCCGTGGCCGTGTCGACGAGGCGATGGCTGCGGTTGAAAACCTAGACACCCGTCGCTGGTCGGCCTCGGCCAGGCGGCGTCTGGATGAGGTGAAATTATATACCTATCTCGCGGCCCGGCGGCCGGATGCCATGCTGGAATGGTTGCGAGAACCGGCGCCAGCCTATTGTCTCGAAGTGCGCGAATGCGCCGCCTCGCGTGCAATCTCCGAAGCTCAGGCTCTGGCCTTGCTCGGTGAATGTGACCGGGCCGACAGCATCCTGGATGGATTGGTGGACCAGCTTCGCGCTGAGCCTTTCCGAGAAGAGATTGATGAGCAATTCGGTCCAGACGGGGAAGTCCGGACTGCGACCATCTCGTCGTCGGGTCAGTGGGAGTGCCAGGCGCTGGGCTTGCTTGGGCGGCGGGACGAGGCAGTGGAGGCCTGCTTGCAGGACAGCGGTATGAACCTCTCGATCGCTACGGCGGCCAACAGGGAGCAGGTCGAACTCAGCGTACGGCCTCGCCTGGTATGCCGCCCTGGCGGGGCGGCCGGGGCGTCGTTCTGACCGGAAAATTGTGTCTTCGCTGGCGCCGATATGATAATAATTATCCATCCACTATTCCGATGGAGCGATCCCAATGCCCAGCAGTTATGCCCTTGGTCCGCGTTTCGAGGCGTTGATGACCGAGTTGATCCAGTCGGGGCGCTATAATTCCAAGAGCGAGATCCTGCGCGACGGGCTGCGCATGGTCGAGGAGCGCGAGGCGAAATTTCTCTCCGAGCTGGAGGAATTGCGTGAGGCGGTCAGGCTGGGCGCGGAAAGCGGGCCGGGGATTCCGGTCGAAGATGTGCGCGCGCACCTGAAGGCGCATGTGCGGGAGATTGCCGGACGGCGGACTGAGACGTGAAGGTCGAGTTCGCCCCTTTGGCGCAGGTCGACCTGCGCGAGATTGCCGGATTTATCGCCCTGGACAATCCCGCACGAGCGGACTCCTTCATCGATGAAATCATCGATCGCTGTCTTGCGCTGGCTGACTTTCCGGAGGCGGCGCCTCAGCGGGACGATATCGATCCCGGCATTCGCGCACTTTCGTACAAGCAGTATCTCATTCTGTATCGGGTCAGGGAGGCAATGGTCCGCATTGAGCGCGTGCAACACGGCAATCGCAAGCTCCAGCTGACGGTCTAACCCCCAAACCCCACTTGCCCGGCCACAATCCCGATCGCCGTGATGATCAGGATCGCTGCGGTGTTGAGCCGGAAGCCGGCCTTGATCATCTGGCCCTGGGTAACGGCGCCGGAGGCGTAGACGATGGCATTCGGCGCGGTTGCGACCGGCAGCATGAAAGCGGTCGAGGCGGCAATCGCGACCGGCAATACGAGTTGTTCCGGTGGCACGCCGGCGCTGACGGCGAGCACGCCGAGCACCGGCAGGAAGGCCGTGGTGGTGGCGACATTCGAGGTCAGCTCGGTCAGGAAGACGACGGCGGCGACCATCACCAGGATGAGCAGCGGCAGCGGCCAGTCGGAGACGAAGGAGAGCTGCGCCCCGAGCCAGCCGGCCAGGCCTGTCGAGGACAGCGCTGCGGCGAGCGAGAGGCCGCCGCCGAACAGGATGACGACATTCCAGGGCAGGCGGGCGAGCCCGTCCCAGTTCATCAGCGCCTCGCCTTTGGCCTCGCCCCTGGCGCCGGCCGGGATCAGGAAGGTTGCCAATGCGCCCATCACGGCGATCTGGGTATCGGTCATCTGGATGGCGACGGGGATGCCCAAGCTGCCGGTGAGCCAGGCGAGCAGCGGGTTCCAGCCCCAATTCCAGCCCTCGCCGGAGAAGAAGG
>NZ_CAXBKN010000165.1:0-3035 GCF_963976135.1 uncultured Maricaulis sp. | reverse complement strand
TGGTCGAGGTCAATTACCAGTACCACACCATGTTTAGCGAGCTCGGCGTCAGCCAGTTCGATATCAGCGAAGTCTTCTACCTGCGCCCGCGCCAGTCGATTGTCGTCGCCCGCAGCTAGTCCAGCACAGCCCTGACGGCATCGGGCACGCCTTGACCGGCTCCGGCGGGCGCGCCATCGATGCCGCTGACTGCCACCGCACCCAACAACGCATTGGTCACGAAAACCCCCTGCGCGAGTGCCAGGTCCTCCGGTGTGAACCGGCCCTGCTCGACATCCAGCGCCGCGATAATCGCGCCCCGCACCGTGCCCGGCAAAACCGCACACTCCAGCGCCGGGGTGAACAGCCGGCCTTCGCGCATCCAGAACAGATTGGCGCAATCAGTGCCCGACACATGCCCGTCAGTGTCGAGCAGCAGCGCCATGCCGGCACCGGAACGCACCGCCTCGCGCCGCGCCATCGCATTGTCGATATAGCTGAGCGTCTTGTGCCGCGCCGCGATACTGCTGACGGAACGGCGTTGCGCGACAGTCGCCAGGCTGAGCGAGGCCGGCACCTCGGGCAAGGGTGCGGCCGTTATCAGGCAGGAGGGCTGAGTCATGGCCGGCCGGGCGAGCCCGCGCTGGCCGGCGCCGGCGGTCAGGGTCAGGCGAATCGCCGCCTGGCGAAGTCCGGCCCGCGCCGCCATCTCACCGACGATCGCCGCAAGGGCGATCCGGTCGAGCGGACAGGCCAGGTCCAGCGCGGCGCAGCTGGCGCGCAGTCTTTGCTCATGCGCCGCCTGGCGCAGCAATCGCCCGCCGGAAAAGCGCAAGGTCTCGAACAGGCCATCGCCGAGCAGCAGGCCGCGATCACCGGCTGCGATCACCGCCGCCCCGTCCCCGAGCCAATCGCCATCCAGCCAGACCGTCATGCCCGTCCCTCAACCGCCCGGCGCAGGGCCGACGCCTTGGTCAGGGTTTCCTCATATTCTTCGAGCGGATCGGAATCGGCGATTATGCCGCCGCCGGAGCGGATGGTGGCGTGCCAGACATTACCGGCCAGACGCATGGCGGCGGTGCGGATCATCACATTCAGGTCCATATCGCCATCCTGGGAAATCCAGCCGAGGGCGCCGCAATAGGGGCCGCGCGATTCGCCTTCCAGCTCGGCAATGATCTGCATTGCGCGCACTTTCGGCGCGCCGGTGATGGAGCCGGGCGGGAAGCTGGCGGCGACCAGGTCGAACACGTCGAGGCCGGGATCCAGCTCGCCTTCAATGACCGACACCAGATGATGCACATTGGCATAGGTTTCCACGGCGCAGAGCACGGGCACATTGACAGACCCCGGCGTGCAGACGCGCGAGAGATCATTGCGCATCAGATCGACAATCATCAGGTTTTCGGCGCGGTCCTTCGCGCTGGCGGCCAGTTCGCGCGCCAGCGCAGCGTCTTCGACCACATCGCCGGAGCGCTTGCGCGTACCCTTGATCGGCCGCGCCTCGACATGACCACTGCGCACGGAGACGAAACGTTCCGGCGAATTGGTCAGGATCACATGGCCGGCATCGAGGCGGAAATAGGCAGCATGGGGGGCCGGGCTGGCGCGGCACAGGCGTTCGAAGACGGCATAGGGATGATCGTCCGGGCTCAATTCAGCTTCAAAGGCCTGCGAAAGATTGACCTGGAAGACATCGCCGGCATGCACATAATCGCGCGCGCGGCCGGCGGCGGCGAGATAGTGCCCGGGCGACCAGCGCGGCGACCATCCGGCCCCCGGCCGCGCTGTCATCGCACGGTGCCCCGCGGGATCCGGCGCCTGCCCCGATGCCAGCAAATCGGCAAAGCCATCCATCATCTCCAGATCACGGCCGCGCACGATCAGCCTTCCGGCCGTCTGGTCGAATTCGGCCCAGACCGGATAGCGCGCAAAGGCGAGCGCCGGCCAGCGGGCCGGATGGACGGGCAGGGTTTCAAAGGCGGATGCCAGGTCATAGCCGAACAGGCCGGCCAGCATGCCGTCAGCGCCGGGCCGACGGAACTCAGCCTGCAGCGTCTCGAAACCGGCACGCGAGCCATCGCCGAAAACTCGCGAAGGGCGGGCGAAGATACGCGCCCGGCCACTGCGTCCGTCATGCAGGAGCAGCGCCCTGTCCTCGCCGGCCAGCGGCGCGAAGGCGGCAATCGGATCGCGCCAGGGGCGGACGATCTCCAACAGGGGCCGGCCACTGCCATCGGCTTCTGCCTGTCCGGCGAGCGGGCTCATCGCTCCAGCCAGCGCTCCCGCAGCGCTGCACGCTCCTGATCGGTAATGCCGAGCACGTCGCGCAAATAGCGGTCACGGTCACCGATTGTGGCCAGCGCGGTGTGAAGCAGATCGGCCTCGACACCGAGGAAGGCGCGCATCACCGCGTCCGGCATGACATGGCCATAGCTCTCCTGCAGGCGCTGGCGCACCATCGGCACCAGGCTGTCGAAATCGACCGCTGTATTGGTCAGCAGGTAATCCTCGATGATCTCGTCCTGGCTGACACCCAGCTCATCAAGGACCAGGGCGCAGAATATCCCGGTGCGATCCTTGCCGGCGGCGCAATGGACGAGGAAACCGCCATCGGCCTCGCCCGAGGCCAGCGCCTTGAAGCCTTCGCGGAATACGGACTGGTTGCCCTTTTCGGTCGGAATACGTCGATAGGCGCTTTGCATATAGCCGCGCACGGCTTCGAGCGAATGATCACCGGTGCGCAGGAATTTGAGATGAGGCGGCTCGCCATCATCATCGGCATCGGACGAAATCACCCGAAGCGCATGACCCTCGGGCCAGGCGGAGGGCTCGGCCTGGCGCTCGCGCGGGCGGCGCAGATCGGCAATCACGGTGATGCCGAGCGAGCGTATCAGCTCGCGGTCGGCCTCGCTGGAGCGCGAGAAATGCCCGGAGCGATACAGGCCCTCACGCACGCGCGCGCCATCGGCGGCTTCATAGCCATGGAAATGGCGAAAATTGTGAACGCCTTCGAGGGACTGGATCCGTGTCATGGCTTGGAGGTACGCAATCGC
>NZ_CAXBKN010000164.1:0-3156 GCF_963976135.1 uncultured Maricaulis sp. | reverse complement strand
GAGAAAAAGGGCGGCGTCGTTCTGCAGTCGACCTAAGTTCAAATGAGTGATCGTGTCTCGTGATCGTGCGGTCTGCGGCGTCGCCCACAAAAGGTTAATACGCCTGTTGGGCGCGAATGTCACGAAGAAGCGTCCCTCGCGCTTGCGTGGCCAGTTCGAAGCGGCTATATGGCGCGGCTCTAACGGGTGGTTTGCACCGCCTCTAACCGTATTCAGCATCGTGGAGAGCCTGATGGCCGTCCCTAAAAGAAAAACTACGCCGTCCAAGCGCGGCATGCGCCGCAGCCACGACGCCCTGTCCAACCCTGTCTATGTCGAAGACAAGGACAGCGGCGAGCTGCGCCGTCCGCACCATGTCGATCTGAAGTCCGGCATGTATCGCGGCCGCCAGATCCTCGACGTCAAGGACGACTGAGTCTTGAACGCTGCGGCACCGCTGGTGCTGCGCGCATGAATGTCCACAGGCGCGTTCCGGAAACCGGGGCGCGCCTGTTGCGTTTCAACCTGACCGGCCCCGATCTGGCCCGATTTGCCATGGCGGGCTTTGACTTGCGTCCGGCTTTGGCTATGAAGCGCCCCAACGACTTTCGCCTGATATCCGTTCCAGTGGAGCCTGACCCTCATGACCGCCATCACCGACATCATCGCCCGTGAAATCCTCGACAGCCGCGGCAACCCGACCGTGGAAGTCGATGTATTGCTGGAGGATGGCAGTTTCGGCCGCGCAGCGGTGCCGTCGGGCGCCTCGACCGGCCAGCATGAAGCGGTGGAAATGCGCGATGGCGGGACACGCTATGGCGGCAAGGGCGTGCTCAAGGCGATCGCGGCGATCGAGGGCGAGATTTTCGAGACGATTGGCGGGTTTGATGCCGAGAATCAGCGCCGCATCGATGCGGCCCTGATCGAGCTGGATGGCACCCCCAACAAGTCGCGGCTTGGCGCCAATGCGACCCTGGGCGTCTCGCTCGCCGTCGCCAAGGCCGCCGCCGAGAGCTTCGGCCAGCCGCTTTATCGCTATATCGGCGGCCTCAATGCCCGCGTCCTGCCAACCCCGATGATGAATATCATCAATGGCGGCGCCCATGCCGACAATCCGATCGATTTCCAGGAATTCATGATCATGCCGGTCGGCATGGAGAGCTTTTCGGAAGCCCTGCGCTGCGGCTCCGAAATCTTCCACGCCCTGAAGGCGCGCCTCAAGGCCGATGGTCTCAACACCAATGTCGGCGATGAGGGCGGTTTCGCGCCGAATATCGCGACCGCCGAACAGGCGCTCGACGTCATCATGGCGGCGATCGAATCGGCCGGCTACAAGCCGGGCGAGGATGTCGCCCTGGCGCTGGATGTCGCCTCGACGGAATTCTTCAAGGACGGCAAATACGTGCTGGCCGGATCGGGCAAGACCCATGATAGCGATGCCTTCGCCGCCTATCTGGAAAGCCTGGTCAATAGCTATCCGATCATCTCGATCGAGGATGGCATGGCCGAGGATGACTGGGAGGGCTGGAAAGCCCTGACCACGCGCCTCGATGGCCGTTGCCAGCTGGTCGGCGATGATCTCTTCGTCACCAATCCGGAGCGCCTGGCCCATGGCATTGAAGTCGGCGCCGCCAATTCCATCCTGATCAAGGTCAACCAGATCGGCACGCTGTCGGAAACCCTCGATGCCGTCGATATGGCGCTGCGCTCGGGCTATTCCGCCGTCATGTCACACCGTTCCGGCGAGACCGAGGATGCGATCATCGCCGATCTCGCCGTCGCCACCAATTGCGGGCAGATCAAGACCGGCTCGCTGGCGCGCTCGGACCGTACCGCCAAATACAACCAGCTCCTGCGCATCGAATCCGAGCTCGGCGATATGGGCGTCTTTGCCGGTTCCAGCGCCATCAGCTAGGCCGCCAGACCCCGGGGGCATTCATGGATATTCATCGCCATAATGCCGCCGCCTGGAATGCCGAATCCGATCGCGGCGACAGTCCGTGGTGCCAGCCCGTCAGTGCCGAACTGATCGCCGCGGCCCGGGATGGTGACTGGTCGGTGATCCTCACGCCCAACAAAGCTGTCCCGAAAGCCTGGTTCGGCGAACTGGCCGGCGCGCGCGTGCTGTGTCTGGCCGGTTCGGGCGGGCAGCAGGCGCCGGTGCTGGCGGCTGCGGGCGCCGATGTCACCGTGCTGGATATTTCGGCGGCACAATTGGCCAAGGACGTGTTCGTGGCCGAGCGCGACGGGCTCGACCTGGCCGTAATCGAGGCCGATATGACGCGCCTGTCGGACCATGTCAGCGGCGCGTTCGACCTGATCTTCCACCCCGTCTCCAACCTCTTCATTGCCGATCTGATGCCGGTCTGGCACCAGTGCGCCGCGGTGCTCAAGCCGGGCGGGCGCTTGCTGTCGGGATTCGTCAATCCGGACTTCTGGCTGTTCGACCATGACGAGATCGAAGCCGGCGGAGCTTTGCAGGTCCGGCACCGATTACCCTTCGATGCGGCGCGGGATCTGCCCGCATCGCTGGTCCAGGCGCGAATCAGCGGGCGCGAGGCGCTGGAGTTCAGCCATAGCCTGCAGGCCCAGATCGGTGGCCAGATCGAGGCCGGTCTGCTGATCGCCGGTTTCTACGAGGATGACTGGTCTGACGAGGCCACACCGCTCAATGCCTATATGCCGACCAGCTTTGCCACGCTGGCCGTGAAGCCCGGCTGATCCGCCGTCTCGGTGCGGCCGGCGGATTCTCGCCGTCTGCCGGTTTCGGCGGCATTTCCGCCCCGGTTCTTACCGGGGCCTGAATCCCCGATTCACGCTTCTTAAAGCCTGATCGTGTTCAATCAGCCGCATCAAACAGGCCGCAAAGGCCGAAGATCAGGGTGTGTGGCATTGGACGCGATCAAGCGTATTCTTCCCAGTTGTTTTCTCGCGGTCGCGATTGCCTATTTCGGCTTTCATGCACTGACGGGCGAGCAGGGCGTGCTCAACTGGATCGTCGTCAAGAACGACCTCCACGCCGCTGAAATCGAACTCGCCGAAACCCGCCTTGAGCGCGAAGCGCTGGAAACCACGGCGGCGCGCCTGCGTTCTGACAGTCTCGACCTCGATTATGTCGAGGAACGCGCCCGCACCATTCTGAATGTCGCCCATCCGCGCGACTTCATCGTCGAGATC
>NZ_CAXBKN010000163.1:0-3163 GCF_963976135.1 uncultured Maricaulis sp. | reverse complement strand
CCCTCGAAATCCAGCTGGCCGAGGCCCTCGCCGAGATCGACATGGTCCTTCGGTTCGTAATTGAAGGCTTTGGGCTCGCCCCAGCGGCGGATTTCGAGATTGTCGTTCTCGTCCTTGCCCAGCGGCACATCGGCTTCGGGCAGATTGGGCAGGGCTGCGAGAAGCTCGCTCAGCGCCTCGTCGAAATGCTTTGCCTGTTCGCTGCTTTCCTCGAGCACGGTCTTGAGCCGGTCGACCTCGCCGCGCAGCCGGTTGAACTCGGCCTCATCGCCGCTCGCCTTGGCACGCCCGACCTGTTTGGACAGGGCATTGCGCTCGGTCTCGGCCTCCTGCTGGCGGCCGAGCGCTTCGCGGCGCTGGGCGTCGAGCTTGAGCAGGGCCGGCGATTGCGGCTCCATGCCACGCCGTGCGAGGGCGGCGTCGAAAGCGGCGGCATCGTCGCGGATGAGCTTGATATCGTGCATGGCGGTGATCTCGGTTCAACAGTGTGTCAGCGGGCTATAACCCCAGCCGCCGTTTGCGTAAACCGGATCAGCTCTCTTCGAGGTCGGTCGTTTTCGGTTCCATCCAGCGCATCAGGCCGATGGAGATGAAATACAGCAGCAACAGGGCCGAGCCGAGCATGAGCTGGCTGATCGGATCGGGCGGCGTCACGAAGGCTGCGAACAGCGCAATCCCGACCACGGCGAAACGCCAGCTGCCCAGCATTTGTTTCGAGTTGATGATGCCGGCCTTGGCCAGCAGCATCATCAGGATCGGCATCTGAAATGAGATCCCGAACACCAGCATCAGCGTCGTGATCAGATTCATGTAATCGGAGACATTGAGGAGAAGCTCGATCGAAATCCCCGGACCCGCACTGGCCTGCTCCTGGCCGAGCGAGAAGCGCATCACCATCGGCAAAACGAGGAAATAGACAAAGCTGACCCCGGCCGCGAACAGGATGGGCGAGAGGGCCAGGAAGGGCGCGAAGGCGCCGCGCTCATTCTTGTACAGGCCCGGCTGGACGAAACCGTAAACCTGCCAGGCAATGACCGGGAAGACGACCATGATGGCGCCAACCAGGGCCAGTTTGAGCTTGACGAAGAAGAATTCCAGCGGCGCGAAGAAATTCGCCGTCAGGTCGAGTTCCTCGACCGGCACGCCGCGCACCAGCGAGGCGGCATCACTATAGGGTGCCAGCAGCCACTCATACAGCAGGCCGGAGATCAGGAAACAGCCGATGAAACCAGCCGTCAGGAATCCGATCACCAGGAGCAGGCGCTGACGCAGTTCGATCAGATGATCCATCAGCGGCGCGCGGCTCGACTCAACCTCGTCATGTTCGATTTCGGCCATGGGCGCTATTCAGTGTCCCTGGGCGCGTCTGGCCGGGCGGGCTCAGATTCGGAAGTTTCCGGCTTGGCCGGCGCGGGTTTTGAAGGCACGGGGCGCGGCGGTTGCGGCGCGCCAAACCCAGTATCGCCGATGCGGTTGGCACTGGCGATTTTCAATTGCCGGATCTTGTCGTTCTGGGCTTCCTGGGCCGCCTTGTCGAGTTCGCCGGAGATTTCCTCGATCGGATTGCCGCGCTTCAGCGCTTCGATTTCCTTGCGCAAATCGGACAATTCCGTCTCGCGGCCGAGCTCGTCAAAACTGGCCTGGAAATCCCGCGCCATGCCGCGGGCCTGGGCCAGCATGCGGCCGATCCGGCGCATCAGCACCGGCAATTGCTGCGGGCCGACCACGACCAGCGCCAGGACCAGCACCACCAGCATTTCCGGCATTCCGATGCCGGGCGCCATGGCGGTTAAACTCCGGTTTTTTCGTCTTCGCGCGCGGCGGCGTCGAGACCGGGCGCAGGCGCGGCGGCGTCATCGCCTTCGCCATCCTCTTCCTCATCCTTCAGCCCCTTGCGGAAGCTGGTGATGCCCTTGGCGAAATCGCCCATGACGGCCGCAATCTTGCCGCGCCCGCCAAACAACAGCACCGCGAGCAATACGACGAGAAGGATTTGCCACATTCCGGGAGCCATTTGCCCCTCCGTCTAACCAATTGTCACAAGGTCTAATCCAGTTACCCGGCCCCGTCCAATGCGGGGATCAGATATCTTCGCCGCCAGCATCGCCATCCTCATCCATGAAGTCGATATGAAAAGTGCGCTGATCCTCTTCATCGAGCGGATCTTCACCATCGACATCGCCCTGCGAACGGCCAGGGTCGGGCATGAAGAAATCGGCCGGGATGCGGGCGTCGAGCAGGCCGGCCGCCTTGAGGTCGGCCTGCCCGGGCAAATCACCGATCGAGGCCAGTCCGAAATACTCCAGAAAACGCGGTGTCGTGCCATAGGTCAAAGGCCGTCCCGGCGTCCGCCGGCGGCCGCGCGGACGAATCCAGCGCAGCTCGAACAGAAGATCCAGCGTCCCCTTGGAGACCGCGACGCCGCGAATTTCCTCGATCTCGGCCCGCGTCACCGGCTGGTGATAACCGATGATGGACAGGGTTTCCAATGCCGCCTGGGAAAGCTTGCGCGGCTCCTGGCGCACCTCATTGAGGGCTTCGGCGAGGTCCGGCGCTGTTTCGAACCGCCAGCGCCCGCCGACCTCGACCAGGCGCACGCCGCGCTCGGCATATTCCCCGGCCAGCATCGCCAGCAAGGCCTGGATATTGGCTTCCAGCGGCAGGCGGCCAATCAGGGTTTCCTCGTCGAGCGGTTCGGCGGCGGCAAACAGCAAGGCCTCGAGCAGGCGCAGATTTTCCCGCTCGGTATCCACCGCCAGTCTCAGACCCAGCGCTTCGGAGGCCTCGCGATCAGCAGATGGACCCTGATGCACGGCACGCGCCCGCAGGCTCGCAATCGCGTCAGAGATCGGGTCGGCGGCCGGGGCGGCCGTCCGGATATCGTCATCATCACTCATCGGCGGTCTCAATCCTGTTGCAGGCACGCACATAAAGCGGCGCATAGGGCTCGCGCTGCCGCAGCTGCGCATGCCCGTCCCTGGCGATTTCCAGCGCCGCCAGTACCGAGCTCGCCCGCACGGAGATGCGCGGCGGCGGGTCGGCGCCCAGATCCGCTTGGTCTGGCAACAAGCTATCAAACTCGCGCCAGTCTTTCACCTGTGGCAGCAGTGTTTCCAGCCGCTCACGCGCAGTTTCCAGACCGTAAACGCGTGGCGTCTGTGGC
>NZ_CAXBKN010000162.1:0-3190 GCF_963976135.1 uncultured Maricaulis sp. | reverse complement strand
CCTAGCCCGCCGCCTCGGCCAGGGCATTGATGATGATATCGCGCGTCAGCACCGAGGGCAGAACCCGGGCCGGTCCGCCATCGGCCGGATAGACCAGATAAAGCGGCACACCGGCTTGGCCATGCTCGGCGATCAGAGCGGCAATCTCATCATTGCGATTGGTCCAGTCGGCCCGCATCTCGACAACACCATAACGCTCGAACGCCTCGGCCACCGCCGGGTCGCTGAGCGTACCGAGCTTGTTGACCTGGCAGGTCACACACCAGGCCGCCGTGACATCGATAAAGATGGGCTGCCCGCTGGCGCGCAATTCGGCCACGCGTTCGCGCGACCAGGCCTCTTCGCCGCCGGACAGGCTTGGCGCATTGGTCGCGGCCGGCAGGCGCGCGATCGCCAGCGTCGCGCCGAGGCCGGTGAGGAGCGACAGGATGGCGATCATTGTCCAGGCCAGATGCCGCTGCTTGCGCGCCCAGATCGCCAGGCTCAGGGCCAGCAGACCCGTTCCCAGCAGCAACAGGCCTGCCGCACCGGACTGGATCACCAGCACCCAGCTCAGCCACAGCACCGAGGCGAACATCGGGAAGGCGAGGAATTGCTTGAACTGCTCCATCCAGCGGCCCGGCTTCGGCATGAAGCCCTGCAGTGCCGGAATGAAGCTGACCAGCACGAAAGGCGCCGCCAGTCCGGCCCCCATTGCGGCTGCAACGAGCAGGACGATGATCGCCGGCTGGGTTAGCGCCAGCCCCAGCGCTCCGGCGGCCAAAGGTCCGACACAGGGCGCGGCGACGATCACGGCCAGAACGCCGGTGAAGAAGGCGCCCTGGGCACCGGGCTTCTGGCTCAAGCCACCGCCCACATTTTGCAGGCTGGTACCGATTTCGAACACGCCGAGCAGATTGAGGCCGATCGCGAACAGAAGCAGGGTCAGCCCCGCGACCACGACAGGAACCTGCAGCTGGAATCCCCAGCCGACGGGCAGGCCGAATTCCCGCAACCCGACCAGAACAGCTGCCAGAGCGACAAAGCTCAGGATCACGCCCGCCAGGAAGAACAGGGCATGGCGCTGCACCCGGTGCGGGTCATCATGCGCGCCCTCGACGAATTGCAGCACCTTGATCGACAGGATCGGAAAGACGCACGGCATCAGATTGAGGATAAGACCGCCGCCAAAGGCGAGCAGGAGAAGGCCGATCAATCCCGGCGCAACCACAGGCGCCGTGCCCGGTGCCGCGGCCGGTGCGCCCGTCGCCGACGCGGGCAGCACCATGTCAGAATCGGGCTCAGCCCAGATTTCAATCGCCCGTTCGCGCGCACCGGAACCGCTGCCGAGC
Organism: uncultured Maricaulis sp.; assembly: GCF_963976135.1. Taxonomy (GTDB): domain Bacteria; phylum Pseudomonadota; class Alphaproteobacteria; order Caulobacterales; family Maricaulaceae; genus Maricaulis. Next base: position 1,859 of record NZ_CAXBKN010000162.1, on the reverse strand, counting down.
GTATAGCGCAGCACACCACCGCGCGCCGCGCTGAGCTGAGGGTCGGCCTGGTAGCCGCGCGCCAGGGTCAGTCGGGCGAGCCCCTCACCGCGCTCGGCCTGTTGTTGAGCGGCATGGGTGATCAGGCTTGCGTCATAGGGAAAGAATGTGAGGTCATGCCAGTCCGGCGAGGCGGCGGAAAAATCACCGCCTTCCAGTTCGAGTACGACGGCCGTGTCCCCAAAGCCGATTCGCGCCTCCAGCCCGGCAAGCGTGCGTGGCACTGAATCCAGCGCCGCCTGGATATACCAATAGCCCGCCTCATCGCGCCGGGATTGCGCCTCGACCGGCAGTGTCAGGGTGAGCGTACCTTCCTCCGGGACACAGATAATCTCGCAGACCAGCCAGCTCGCATGGCCGATAATCACCAGCTCGGAGGCGTCGAATTCCGCATCCAGCTGCACCGGGACGGGCAGCACGACCTCGTCATGATAACCGTAATCGAGAATGGTCTCGGCGAGCGGCAGCTCGATCGGCGCCGGCCACTCAAACTCACCCATCGTCACGCCGGCCGGCACCTCCCAGCGCACTTCCGGTGGCAGCCCGTTATCACCGGGATTGCGCCAATAGGTGTGCCAGCCCTCGGGCATGACCTGGCGGAAACCGAGATAAAACCTCTCCCCCGGGGCCACCGCGGCCATGTCGGAAACCAGGTCCGCCGCAACGATCGGCTCATTGCTGGCCCAGCCCGGCTGTGCCGGAGCCATGGGGGCAAGGCCCGTCAGAAGAACGAAAGCCGTGGCAAGACTGGCAAGAAGACGCATGGCAGAACCTCAAGACTGGTGCGGGAGCGGAACGCCCTGTGCGCCATATACTCATGATTTGTCCCAGGCCGAAGCCCGCTCGCGCAATGGTGATCGCTGACAAGCAAACGGCCGCGCCTTGCAGCGCGGCCGCAGCCGTCAGAATTACCTGCCGATAGCCTAGGCCTTCGGTGCAGCCTCACCGGCTGGCAGCATGGAAACGCGGCGCATGATGCGCTCCCAGCGCTGCAGCGACATCAGATGAGCAGAAATCGCGAAAAGATCGCCATTCTTGTGCATCTCGAGAACTTTCTCGGCGGGAAGGTTGGAGAATTTCTCCTCGGAAACACCCCAGTATTCCGCGACGGTGATCGTGTTGTCCGGATTGTTCGGATCGGCCACGCGCACATTCTTTTGCTCGAACAGGTCGAGGGCAGTGAGGCGCTCGACGAAGCTTTCGGTGATCTTCGCGTCATTCTCGAAGGCCGAGACGAATTCAACCGCCTTGTTGGTGTAATCGGTCGGCTCGCCGGCATCGGTGAAGAACGGGATATCCGCGCCGGACTTGACGACGAAATCGGCATCGACATCGACGCAGACCGTGGAAGGCTGGTCCATCGGATTGGAGGCGCTCACGAACGGGTAGCGGCGCACATAGGCGGGGATGTAATGGTCGTGGTCGAACTGACCTTCGTCGGTGACGAAGACATTCGTGCCCTGGCGCAGGCCCATCACCAGAACCGGCATTTTCTTGTCGCCGAGGAAGATGATCGGATAGCTGCCGCTGGCGATCGAGAATTCGCCGGCAATGGCCGGAACGAAATGCCAATCCTTCAGGAAGCTGAAGGGCTTGGTGACCGTCTTCACGCCATAGGTCTTGTGTTTCGTGCGGTTGAGTGGCTCCACATTCTTGTAAAGCGGAACCGTTCCGGTGAGGCGCGCCTCGGTGTTTGGTGCGTCGGCCATTCTGTAAAACCCCTTCATTGCTTTCGGCGCTAGATAGCGGATATGCCCGATGGCGGCAACGCAGCCACGCAGGGACAGAAGCATGTCGGGTCTGCAAGACAAGTGCCGGAC
>NZ_CAXBKN010000161.1:0-3366 GCF_963976135.1 uncultured Maricaulis sp. | reverse complement strand
TGAAACCGGCGATGTCGTGGTGATGTATCCGGGACCGCAAATCCATGACGGCATCGCGGTCAAACGGCGCGAAGCGGAGCTCTAGGAGCAGGCATATGCGCACTTTCGCAGAAATCTTCGCCATCGCCGCCGAGCGCAAGGGCGGGCCCGAAGCGCTGGAGGCCCAGCTCTCCAAGCCTCTGCCCGCCACCGAGCTCGCCGCCATCCCCGATGATCGCTGGCTGTCAATGATGGCGAAATGCCTGTTCCAGGCCGGTTTCCACTGGAAGGTGATCGAGGCGAAATGGCCCGGTTTCGAGGCGGCTTTCGAGGGCTTCGATCCATCGCGGGTGGCCTTCTATGGCGACGAGGAGATTGACCGTCTGCTCGCTGACAAGGGCATCGTGCGCAATGGCGCCAAGATCATGGCCGTGGTGACAAATGCCCGCTTCCTCACCGATCTTGCCGCCGAACATGTCAGCGCCGCCAAATTCTTCGCCGACTGGCCCGAGGATGATTTCAACGGCCTGATGGATGTCCTCGCCAAGCGCGGCTCACGGCTGGGCGGTGCGACCGGCCAGCGGGCCATGCGCTGGATGGGCAAGTCGAGCTATATCCTGTCGCAGGACGTCATCGCCCGCCTGATCGCCGAGGGCGTCGTCGCCAAAGCGCCGACTTCAAAGCGCGATCTCGCTGCGGTGCAGGCGGCGTTCAACACCTGGCGGGACCAGTCCGGGCGGTCGCTGAGCGAGATCAGCCGGGTGCTGGCGATGAGTGTCGGGGCGTAAACCGTCACTTTCGAGATATTGAAAACGGCCGATTTTGTCGGGAATCCGCACCGTCAGCGCGCGAACGGCCTAGCTGGCCATGCGCGCCGCTTCCTCGGGACGGAGCGTCAGCACCGAAACACCATTCGCGGTCACGGCAACGGTGTGCTCGAACTGGGCCGACAGCGAGCCATCCTTGGTCACCACAGTCCAGCCATCGGGCTCGGTGCGCACATAGCGCCGACCATGATTGAGCATCGGTTCGATCGTGAACACCATGCCCTCGCGCAGAACAAGACCGGTTCCGGGCTTGCCGAAGTGAAGCACTTGCGGCTCCTCATGCATTTCCCGGCCGATGCCGTGACCGCAATATTCGCGCACCACGGAATAGCCATTGCGCTTGGCATGGCGCTCGATCGCCCAGCCGATATCACCCAGATGCGCGCCCGGGCGGACTGCCCTGATCCCCTTCCACATGGCGTCATGGGTGGTCTTGACCAGCCGCCGCGCGGCCGGCTTCACCGCGCCGACCAGATAGGTCTTGCTGGAGTCCGCGATGAAGCCATTCTTCTCGAGCGTGATGTCAAAATTGACGATATCGCCATCGCGCAGCACATCCGATTTCGACGGCACGCCGTGGCAGACCACATGGTTCACCGAGGCATTCAAAACAAACTGAAAGCCATACTGACCGAGGCTGGCCGGGCGGGCCTCAAGGTCGTGGACGATATAATCCTCGACCAGTTCGTCGATCTGCAGGGTGGACATGCCCGTCAGGGCGGTTCGGTCCAGTAGCCCGAAAACTGAGGCCAGCAGACGGCCGGACTCAGCCATCAAGGCCAGTTCCTCAGACGTTTTGGTCATGCGGCGTTCGATGTCAGGGGGTGAGGCTCGACACCGGCTGCCTCCATTTCACGCTTGATGACTTCGGTGAAGCCGAGCGTCGGACTGGCCTCGCACAGCATGCCAATCTTGATCCAGTAGGCGGCCTGGGCGTTGATCGAACGGCACGAGACCTTGCTCGCCCGCCGCAACTGATCGTGCAGATCATCATCAATATTCACTATGCCCATGACGGCCTCCGGATACGATTTACATATACACCATATACAAACTGTATCGGACCCTGCCAAGGTTTTCATCACAAGCCTCTTTTCCAGGCCGGCGCCGGGCGATGGAAGCGCAGCTTGAGACTCCGCCCGGGCGCCAGAACTTGCTATAGCAGCGCCAAACCTCATCGGACCCGACCATGCCCCGCTTCACTGTCGCCGCCCTGTACAAATTCACCCCGCTCGACGGGCTCGATGCCCTGCAGGCGCGGCTGAAACAGGTCGGTGAAGCGAATGCGATCACCGGCACGATCCTGCTCGCCTCGGAAGGCATTAATGGCACGATTGCCGGCACCGCCGATGAGATCGCCACCATGCTCGACGCCATCCGGGCCCTGCCCGGCTGCGGCGATCTGGAGCACAAGGAGAGCTGGGCCGATGAGCAGCCTTTCCTGCGCCTGAAAGTGCGGCTCAAGCGCGAGATCGTGACGATGGGCATCCCGGGCGTCGACCCGAATGCGCTGGTCGGATCCTATGTCGACCCGAGCGAATGGAACGAGCTGATCTCAGCCCCCGATGTCGTCACCATTGATACGCGCAATGATTACGAGGTCCGGATCGGCCAGTTCGAGGGCGCGGTGAACCCGGAAACCGTGAGCTTTCGCGAATTTCCCGAATGGTTCCGCAATTTCCGCCAGGGCCGCCCCAATGCCCGCGTCGCGATGTATTGCACCGGCGGCATTCGCTGCGAGAAGGCGACCTCATTCGTGAAGGCTGAGGGGATAGACGAGGTCTTCCATCTCAAGGGCGGCATCCTGAAATATCTCGAGACCGTGCCGGCCGAAGAGAGCCTTTGGCGCGGCGAGTGCTTCGTGTTCGATCGCCGCGTTGCCGTCGGGCACGGGCTGGAACCGGGCACCCACACGCTCTGCCATGCCTGCCGCGAACCGCTCGGGCCGGAAGATCTGCGTTCCGACCATTTCGTGCCCGGCGTCTCCTGCCCGCATTGCCATGACCGTTTCTCGCAGGCCGACCGGGAACGCTTCGCCGAGCGTCACAAGCAATCCCTGCTGGCGGCCCGGCGTGGTGAAAAGCATCTCGGGCGTGTTTATGAGGACGAGGCCTCCGAAACCGGAAGCGAGAGCGAAGGCGAAACCGGGTGAGCGCGCCCCTGCCCATTCTCTACTCCTTCCGCCGCTGCCCCTATGCGATGCGGGCGCGGCTGGCGCTCGCGGCCAGCGAGACCGGGGTCGAACACCGCGAAGTCCTGCTGCGCGACAAGCCGGCGGCGATGCTCGCCGCCTCGCCCAAGGGCACGGTGCCGGTGCTGGTCCTGCCTGATGGCGAGGTGATCGAGGAAAGCCTCGACATCATGCGCCGGGCGCTCAGCTGCAATGATCCACGCGGCTGGCTGGCGCCAGGGGACACAATGTTCGACCTGGTGGCGATCAATGACGGACCGTTCAAACGCGCGCTCGACCGCTATAAATACCCCAATCGCTATGAGGGCGAGGAGGCGCTGGAAAACCGCGCGCGCGGGCTGGAAATCCTCACCGGTCTCGAGGCGCGGC
>NZ_CAXBKN010000160.1:0-3452 GCF_963976135.1 uncultured Maricaulis sp. | reverse complement strand
GGCGAAGTGACAACGATATCTGTCTTCAACGCTGAGAGTCCGCCTGATGCCCCTCTCCCGCCCGGTTTACCGTTTCAATGCCGCGCTTGTGCGCGAGCCCTCACGCTCCGTCGTGCGCGGGCTCCGTGCTGTCGATCATGGCGATCCCGATTATGACGGCGTCGCGGCTGAACATGCCGCCTATATCGACGCGCTGGAGGCCGCCGGGCTGGCGGTGACGGTGCTGCCGCCGCTGGAAGCCTTTCCCGATTCGGTCTTCGTCGAGGATCCCGCCCTGGTCTTTTCCGGCGGGGCGATCCTTCTCAGACCCGGCAATGCGGCGCGGCGCGGCGAGACGGCCCGGATCGCACCGGCCCTGCGGCGGCGATTCGAGACCGTGCTGGAGATGGCCGGCACCGGCTATGCCGATGGCGGCGATATCCTGGTGACGCCGGATCATGTGTTGATCGGGCTGTCAGCGCGGACCAATGCGGCAGGCGCCGGCGCGCTCGGCGCCTGCCTGACCAGGCTGGGCCTGGCCTCGAAAACCGTCACCACCCCGCCCGGCGTGTTGCATTTCAAGACAGATTGCGCGCTGATCGAGGAAAATTGCGTGCTGAGCACGGCCCGCCTGGCCGCCTCCGGCGTGTTCGAGGATTTCGAGACGCTGATCCTGCCCGAAGGCGAGGAAGCGGCGGCGAATGCCCTGCGCATCAATGATGTCGTGCTGGCCGGAGCGCAATTCCCGCGCACGATCGAAATGCTGGACCAGGCGGGCTATAATGTGGTGCCGCTGGCCACCGGGCAGATCGGCCGAATCGATGCCGGCCTGTCCTGCATGTCGCTGCGCTGGTTCGACGAAACGCTGGACGGCTGAGCCGAAGGCAAAAAAAGGCCCCGGTCTTGTCAACCGGGGCCAGGACATGCCGAGTGGCATGTGAGTGTCTTGTTATGGATCAGCGATAGCCGCCAACCCCGCCATCAAGCATCAGCGTCATCGAGGTCAGGCGCATGCTTTCGCTTTCGCGCTCATAACGGACCGATTCCATGTAGTGTTCCTCGCGGCGCATGAAGACCAGCTTCAGGCCCGGGCCATACATGCGGAGCAGGGAGCGCTCATTGCAATTGCGGCGCGGCTCCTGGGCGGAGCAGACCAGCGTTCCGCCCGGGCTGTGGCGCAGGGCCTCGCCCTTGCGGCACATGATGGTCGGCGCATCGGTCCAATTGTCCTGTCCGTCCGTCCGCCAGCCGATCGTGACCTGCATCGAGGTTCCGGCGACACAACGATAGATCTCGCCATCGAAAGTCGCGGCAACGCGGTCACCATTATCGACGCGTGAGGCGGGATGCGGTGTGCCGGTATCATCGACGCAGACGGCGCGCACCAGGCGCCATTCCTCGACCCAGCGCGAACGCTGTTCCTCGCGGAATTCATATTCGGCTTCGCGTTCCAGCCCGGCGACATTGAGGCCGGTGATCGCGGTCGCCGCTGGCGCCGTAGTATAAGGTGTATAGCTGCCGCCCCCGATATAGGTGATGGCACCGGCTCCGGCGCCGGCGCGTGAACCGGCATTGGCTGTAGCATTGGACGAAGCGTCGACATTGGTTGTCACATTGGTGGTGACGTTGACGCGATTCGAGACATTGACGCCGACATTGATATTGCCGCCATGAATATTGATATTGGGCACATTGACCGTATGCCCGCCACCATGACCGCAACATGAGGTCGGCGGTGGCGGTGCCGGGGTGCAACACCCTTCCCCACCGCCCGCGAACGCAGGCTCCTGCGCGACCGGGGCGATACACAATACGAATGCAGTACTCGCCAAAGCGAGAAAACCGTGCCGGGCTGATACGCGCATGGTCATGCTCCTTCTATCCTGAGCCCGGTCTTGCAAGCGGCGGGCCGTTTTCCCCGCACAGGCGATTCCCGCCATTGGCGAGCGCGACCGGGCCAGTTCTCCACCCGCTTGCATGGCCCCGATCTTGAAACTCTCCCGACAAGCCGGCGCGGCAATCGAGCCGTCCGGTGCAATGACCGCAGTGTCTGGAGAGTGGAATGCGCCACGCGCAATCGAAAGCCCTACATGCCTATTGGCAGGCGCGCCGCTTTGGCGGTGCCGCGCCCTATCGGGCTGATATCGAGCCGCAGGACATTGCCGCCCTGCTCGGTCATGTCTTCATTCTGGGACGCATCGATCCGCAACATCATGTCTTCCGCCTCGCGGGGACCGGCTTGTGCGAGCTGTATCAACGTGAGTTTCGCGACCAGAATTTCCTCAGCCTGTGGCGCGGCCATGATGCGACCCATATCCAGGCCGTGCTCGAAGCCTCGCTGGGCGGTGTGTCGCCCGCCTCGGTGATTGCGCGCGCCACGACGATGGAGATGAACCAGATCCCGATCGAGGTCTGTTTTCTGCCGCTGCGTGGACCGGAAGGCCTGGTCGACCGGACGCTGGGCCTGTTCCAGCCGCTCGAGCCCGTCGAAACCCTGCGCGGCCGGCCGATCATCCGCACCAGCCTGCGCGAGGTTCGCCCGCCGGCCAATCCCGGCTTCCTGTTTCCGCGCCAGCCGCTTCGCGATTCGCAGAATCCGGCGATGGTCGCCAACGACCAGTAGTTGAAAACACTTCTTAACCGCTTGGCCCTATCATCCTCACTTGCAGGAGGTTGACGCCATGCAGCAGGATTCAGGGCGGTTGGACCGCCGCAAGATCAAGATCGCCGCGCGCGGCGCCCAGGAAAGGCGCCGGCATACGCGTGTTCCGCTACAGCTGCACGGCCGTTTCTGGTCGGAAGCGCTTGGCGAACATGCCTGCCGTCTGCTCGATATTTCGCCCGGCGGCGCCCGCGTCGCCTCGCGCACCCCGCCGCCGGCCAATGCCCGCATCATCCTGATGATTTCCAGCATTGGACGGATTGAGGGCACGATTGTGCGTGTCGAGGGCGAGGAATTCTCCGTCCGCTTCCAGGCCACCGCGCGCAAGCGCGACAAGCTGGCAGACACGATCACATGGCGTTTCAACAAGGATCGCCTCGGGCTCGAGGAAGATCGCGCCGCCGTGCGCAAGCCCGGCCGCGGCCGGGCGCGCATCCTGCTCAATGACGGCGTGGTGATCCAGGCCAATGTGCTCGACGTCTCCGTGACCGGCGCCGCCTTCGAATGTCTGGAAAGGCCCCGGCTGGGCGAATTGCTACGTGTGGGTGAAATGACAGGATGTGTGGCTCGTATTCTGGACAATGGCTTCGCGGTCGTGTTCGATCCCCCCGAGGCCGCAAAGAAGAGTAGCGAAGCTGCCTGAACCGCGCCTCATCGGATTTGTGTCGCGTTTCCCCGGTAAAATCACCGTGTCGGCCTGATTTTTGCCCTATCCGGGCTATAGGAAGTAGTTGTGCAAGTGCGAGAAAGAACCGAAATGCCTCGCGATGACGGAATTGCAATGTCCTGGTTTGTAAAAGTCGAAGGCCGT
>NZ_CAXBKN010000159.1:0-3504 GCF_963976135.1 uncultured Maricaulis sp. | reverse complement strand
CGCTTCCACTCGGCATAGGCCATGCCGTAGATCCGGTCTCGCGCGGCTTCATCGGACATCTCGACACCGCGCTCATCGGCGGCGGCCTTGTACCATTTGCCCAGGCAGTTGCGGCAGAAGTCCGCAAGGATCATCAGGTCGATATTCTGGACCTCCTTGTGGGCATCCAGATGCGCCAGCAAACGCCGGAAGGCGGCCGCGTCGAGCGCGTCCCGGTCAGCGGCAGGCAGGTCTTCATGTTTCATTGTCTGGCCCATCCTGACTGGCCGGGGTGCCGGCAATGGCACCCCGCCGGGGATAAAGAAATCAGCTGCCGCGAATAATGCTGCCAAGCGGGCCGAGCACCGAGCCTTCGCCCTGGCCGGAGCCGGTGACGGGCAGATTGGCCATGATGCGTCCGGCCAGGCGTGAGAATGGCATGGATTGCATCCAGACCTTGCCCGGCCCTTTCAGCTTGGCGAAGAAGACGCCCTCGCCACCGAAGATCATGGATTTGACATTGCCGGCCCGCTCGATCTCGAATTCGACCGTTTTGGTATAGGCAACGACACAACCGGTATCGACGTGGATTTCCTCGCCGGCCGCCAGCTCGCGCTGTACCAGTGTGCCGCCGGCGTGGATGAAGCACCAGCCATCGCCCTCAAGGCGCTGCATGATGAAGCCTTCGCCGCCGAACAGGCCGGTCATGATCTTTTTCTGCAGCGCAATCCCGATCGAGACGCCCTTCGCGGCGACCAGGAAACTGTCCTTCTGGCAAATCAGCTCGCCATCAACATCGGGCAAATGCACCGCGATAATCGTCCCGGGAAAGGGCGCTGCGAAGGCGGCATGCGCCTTGCCCTGCCCCTGATGTGTGAAGGCGGTCATGAACAGGCTTTCACCGGTCAGCAGACGCTTGCCCGCGCCGGCCAGGGCGCCCATGAATCCCCTGTTCTTCTGCGAGCCGTCGCCAAAAACGGACTCCATCGCAATGCCGGTCGACTTGTACATCATTGCACCGGCTTCCGCGACGACGGTCTCGCCCGGATCCAGCTCGATTTCCACGAATTGAATGTCTTCACCGCAAATCTTGTAATCGATTTCGTGTGCGCTGCTCATCTCGATCCTCGCCTTGTTGAGGGGCGATTATAGGGCCGGTCACGGCAGGATTGTAAGATGCAGGGCGTGTTTTATGCGGCGATCGCGGTCAGATGCTGAGAAAGTCCTCGGGCTCGGCCGCATTGCGGATGACCTGCGCGATATTGACCGACTTGCGGCCACGCTCGACCTTGAAGCTGGCATTCTTGTCGAGACTGGCAATTTCATCGCCCAGATACTCGCGATCAACCGCCATCGAGCCCGACAGCACCAGGAGCGGCGTCTCGCCGGCTGAACTGCGGGCCACTTCCAGTGTTTCGGTCGGATGGACCGAGTCCGGCAGCCGCAAATCGAGCAGGATCAGATCGAATCCACCCGCCTGCATGCGCAATTTGGCCTCGCGCAGCGTCCGCACGACTTCAAAAGAGATATCGAAATCGCCCGCTTCACAGACGGCATGCTGGACAAGCATCGCGTCGGCGAAGTCGTCTTCTACATGCAGCACGTGCAATGCCCGATTGGCCATATTGCATCTCCCTTGTGGCAAGTATCACTCAGTGGCGTTATTGAACCGTTTAAAAATCCGGAAACATTCGAAATTAGAGCCCCTCAGGGCGTTCAATGCCTGCGCGGGCAGCTGCGGCCAGCACTGTATTGCGTAGCAGCATGGCGATTGTCATGGGGCCGATACCGCCCGGAACCGGCGTAATCCACCCGGCATGGCCAGCGATTTCATCGAATGCGACATCGCCGACCAGCCGGGTGCGTCCCTCGCCGCGCTCGGGCGCGTCAATCCGGTTGATACCGACATCGAGCACACAAGCGCCCGGCTTGACCCAGTCGCCGCGCACCATTTGCGGCCGGCCAACGGCGGCAACCACGATATCGGCCGTGCGCGTCAGACCCGGCAGGTCATCGGTGCGCGAATGCGCAATGGTCACGGTCGCATTCTTTTCGAGGAATAGAAGCGCGGCCGGTTTGCCGACAAGAATGGAGCGGCCAATCACCACAACCGATTTGCCCGCGAGCGAACCCATCGCGCGCTCGGCCAGCAGGACACAGCCCGCCGGCGTACACGGGCGAAGGCCCGGCTTGCCCAGCAATAAACGTCCGGCGCTGGCTTCGGTGAGCCCGTCGACATCCTTGTCCGGATCGATCGCCGCGATGACCGCGTTGGAATCAATATGGCCGGGCAGCGGCATCTGGACGAGAATGCCGTCAACACTCCTGTCTGCATTGAGTGCGCGCACGATTTCGACCACTTCGGCCTGGCCAATATCGGCCGGTCTGCGGATTTCGATCGAGGTCATCCCTGCCGCTTCAGTGCGTTTCACCTTGGAGCGGACATAGACATCGCTGGCCGGATCATCGCCGATCAACACCACGGCCAGGCAAGGCGGGCGGCCAAGTGTCCGGGCCAGTTCGGCGCCGGCCTCGCCGGCACGGGCGTCAATTTCGGCGGCAATGGCCTTGCCGTCTATCAGTTCAGCGCTCATCCCCCACTCCCCCCAATAATCCCGCGATCTCCCGGCAGCGTTCGGCCCCTGCCGTAATCCGAACCGTTTTCAAACGCGATGTCGTGCCCCGGATCACCTCGATATCGCGCTTCGGAACCCCAAGGAACTGCGACAAAACCGCTATCATGGCCTTGTTGGCCCTGCCCTTCTCGGGGACGGCACGGACACGAACGCCAAGATGGCGCAGCCCGTCAGCCGTCTCGCTCTCTCCCTCCACCGCGTCTTTCGACGCATTGGGTGTCAGGCGTACCCGTAGCGTCAGACCGCTCTGGTCTTCCAGCCAGGCTCCGCTCAAAGCACTCGCAGCAGTGTTGGCACGATATAGCCCTGCGCGAAGGAGATCAGAAGCAGAAGCACGACCGGGGAGAAATCCATCCCGCCCAGGCTCGGCAGAACACGGCGGATCGGCCCGAGCAGCGGTTCCGTAATTGTATTGGTCAGCCGCCAGATCATGCCGACAAACTGGTTGTGGGGATTGACGACATTGAAACTGATCAGCCAGCTCAAGACCACGCCCACAATGACCACGATCCACAGCAGGCCGAGGATCGGATTGAGGAAATACACAACCAGGGCCTGACCAAATGACAATTCGAGCGGCATAGCAAAATCCTGAGCGACAAAAGATGATGGGCTATGTAACCGCGTCGCCTCCTCGCGTCCAGAAGCCAGCGCTTGACACTGCCCGCCGGCGCTCGTAGTTGCCTCCTCCGAAGGGGCCGTAGCTCAGTTGGGAGAGCGCGTCGTTCGCAATGACGAGGTCAGCGGTTCGATCCCGCTCGGCTCCACCAGCCTTCGCTCGCTGCGCGAGCTTCGGCTGGGCAGGCCCAACGCTAGAACGAGCGAAGGCTGTCACGCCGTAGCCTTCGGCGAAGGCGGACACCCCGGACATCAAACTCTCGACACCCTT
>NZ_CAXBKN010000158.1:0-3673 GCF_963976135.1 uncultured Maricaulis sp. | reverse complement strand
GGACCTACCCGCTATTCCAGCTGGTCTCACGGGTAGATCCCGGATCTACGCCCCGCATGCGCGGGGCATCCGTCCGGGATGACAATTCGATTTTGGAGTAGATGGGCCTCACCCAATGACAAGTCAGTTGAAACACACACAACAAACGTCCAAACCACCATCAAACCACCACCAAACGACCAGGGAACGAGCCCATGAGCACCATCTGGCGCCTCACCGCCTTTGCCGATTTCAAACCGCTGGCCGATGCGGTCGAGCGGCTGGACGAGGCCTATCCGCCGATTGCCCTGTCCTGGCTGTTATTTGAGGACGGCCCTGCGGCACGGATGGATGTCCTGTTCGAGGCGCGGCCCGATGAGGCGGCTTTCCGGGCGGCGTCCGGGCTGGCGGACGATATTGCCATCACCGTCGAGCCGATGCCGGACGAGGACTGGGTGCGGATTTCGCTCGAGGGGCTGAAGCCGGTGGATGCCGGGCGCTTCGTGCTGTTCGGGGCGCATGATCGCGATGCGATTGCGCCGGGGCAGATCGGCATCGAGATCGAGGCCGGACCGGCTTTCGGCACCGGTCATCACGGCACCACGCGCGGCTGTCTGATCGCCTTTGACGAAATGCTCACCGCGGGCTTCGCGCCGAAGACCGTGTTCGATCTCGGTTGCGGCACGGCGGCGCTGGCGATTGCCGCCGCCAAGGTCCTGCCCGATGCCGAGGTGATCGCCTCGGATATCGATCCGGAAGCGGTCGAGGAGAGCGCCGAGAATTGCACCAAGAACGCCACGCCGGGGATTGAGTGCTTCGTCGCCGAAGGGCTCGACCATGGCAAGCTGGCGGGACGCGAATTCGAGCTGATCTTCGCCAATATTCTCGCCGGACCGCTGGTCGATCTCGCGCCGGGCATCGCACGCGCCCTGGCACCGGGTGGCCGGGTCATCCTGTCCGGTCTGCTGACCGAACAGGAACCCTGGGTGCGCGCCGCCTATGAATCGGCCGGGCTCGACGTCCACCGCCAGCCGCCGCTTGAGGGCTGGGAGTGTCTTGTGGCCAGCAAGCGGTAGGCCTGCGCCGTATTGACAGCAGGCCAACAGGCTATTTGCGCCGGGCTTTCAGACCACAGGCCGACAGGAAGCTGTTGACGTCATGCCCACCGCCGCGCAGCCGCACACCGGCCCGTTCGCGCGAGCGGTCCAGGGTCCGGGTAAAGCTGTCCGAGCCATTGAGGCGCAGGAATTCATCCATCGAATACATGTCGAAATCTTTCGTCTGTGCGGTCTGGCCGCAATCGGGGTTCGCCCTGCCTTTGCAATGCTTTGCCCCGGGTGTGGAGGCCCTTTGCTGCAGGTCCGGCCTGCGCAAATGCATGCAGGAGCCGACAGGCATTGAAACCGGCGCACGCTGGGCCTAGCTTGCCACCCATGACCCAGATGATCTCCCAGACTTTCGACGTAAAAGGCGGCTTTCACTTTGGCCGCGACAATGTCCCCAAACTGCGCGCAGAGCTGAAAAAGCTCGGCCTCGATGGCTTTCTCGTCCCGCATGAGGATGAGTATGACAATGAGTATCTGCCTGATTGCAATGAGCGTTTGCTGTGGATCGCCGGTTTTTCCGGCTCCGCCGGCGCCGCTATTGTGATGAGCGATCGCGCCGCGATTTTCGTCGACGGACGCTATACCGCCCAGGTCAAGCATCAGGCCGCGCCGGAAATTTTCGATTATTGCGACCTTGTGGGTCAGGGCCTGTATGGCTGGATCGAGGAGCACGGCAAGCCGGGCGAGAAGATCGGCTATGATGCCCGCCTGCACAGCCCTGCCGCTCTCGATCTGCTGCAGACCGCCGCCATGCGGGCCAAGGTCGAACTGGTGCCGGTCGAGACTAATCCGATCGATCTCGCCTGGACCGACCGCCCGGCGGCGCCCATGGCGCAAATCAATCCGCAACCGCTTGAATTTGCCGGTGAAGACCACGGCTCCAAACGCCAGCGCATCGGCATTGCCGTCGAACGTGGCGGCGCTGATGCGGCTGTCATCACGGCACCGCCCTCGATCGCCTGGCTGTTCAATATCCGTGGCGGCGATGTCTCGCGCTCGCCCCTGCCGCTCTCCTCCGCGATCATCAACAAGGACGGCAGCGCCACCCTGTTTGTCGCCCCGGAAAAAATCACCGACGAAACCCGCAGCCATCTGGGAAACCAGATCGCCCTGCGTCCCGAAACCGAATTCGAGGCCGGCCTGTCCGAGCTGAAGGGCAAGACAGTCCGCGTCGATCCGGCCACGGCCTCGGCCTGGGTGCTGGAACGCCTCGATGCCGGCGGTGCCAAGGTGCAGAAGCTGGAAGATCCGGTGATGCGCCCCAAGGCGATCAAGAATGCCGCCGAGGTCGAAGGCTCACGCCAGGCGCATATCCGCGATGGCGGCGCCATCGTCAAATTCCTGCATTGGCTCGACACCACGGCCCAGACCGGCGAAGTCGATGAAATCATCGCCGCCCGCAAGCTGGAATCGATCCGCAAGACCCTGCCCGAATTGCGGGATCTGTCCTTCGACACGATTTCCGGCGCCCAGGGCAATGGCGCCTTTGCCCATTACCGTGTTTCCGAAGCGAGCAATCTGAAACTCGTGCCCGGCTCGCTCTATCTGGTGGATAGTGGCGGCCAGTATCCCGACGGCACTACAGACATCACCCGCACCGTGCCGATCGGCCAGCCGACGGCGGAAATGCGGACCCAGTTCACCCGCGTCCTCAAGGGCCATATCGCCCTGTCGCGCGTGCGCTTTCCCAAGGGTACGACCGGCACCCAGCTCGACATCCTGGCGCGCCTGCCGCTGTGGGAAGCCGGCTTCGATTATGATCACGGCACCGGCCACGGCGTCGGCGCCTTTCTCGGCGTCCATGAAGGCCCGCAACGCATCGCCAAATCGCCCAATGCCGTCGCGCTCGAGGCAGGCATGATCCTGTCCAATGAGCCCGGCTATTACAAGGAAGGCGGCTATGGCATCCGGATCGAGAACCTGCAGGTCGTCACCGAGGCCGAGCTGATCGAGGGCGGCGACCGGCCCATGCTCGGCTTTGAAAGCCTGACCATGGCACCGATCCATCGCGAGCTGATCGATGTCCCCTCGCTGACCCCGGCCGAGCTCAAATGGCTCGACGCCTATCATGCCGAGGTGCGCCAGCGCATCGCGCCGCTGGTCGACGGCGAGGTCGCAGCCTGGCTGTACAGCGCGACCGAACCGCTCGCGGGCGCCACCCCCTAGTGCCGCGCTTCGCCATCGTCCTTGCGGCACTGGTCCTGAGCGGCTGTTTCTATTCGGAACGGCCGCTGATCGGTCGCCGCGCGGCCGAGTTTCCGATCGCTGACGGCTTCTATACCCACACGCCCTATCTTACCGACGGCACCCCTTTCGACCAGCCGATGTGGCGCGGCGATGTGCGCCGCCGCGGTGTCAGCTATTATTCGGACGTGGTGGATTTCCCGCACGAAAATGTTCGCCTGCGCGAGCTTTCGCGCGGCATTTATGTGGCAATGAAACCCGATGATGATAACTGGGTCTATGGCCTGGTCTGGGTCTATCCCGGCGGCATCATCACCTATCACCAGCCCTCCTGCTCCGAGCTTGAACAGGCCGCACTCGATGATTACGACATCACCCAGGCCGAGGGCGAAGCCGGCTATTGC
>NZ_CAXBKN010000157.1:0-3706 GCF_963976135.1 uncultured Maricaulis sp. | reverse complement strand
TGGCGGAGAGAGAGGGATTCGAACCCTCGGAACCTTGCGGTTCAACGGTTTTCGAGACCGCCCCGATCGACCACTCTGGCACCTCTCCGCGGGGATGCGTTGTTTGTACGAGCACACGCGGAAAATCAAGTGGGCGTGGCGCAGCAATGCCAGTGCGGTCCCGGTCGCGACAGGCCTGACCTGGGCCGGTCGGCCCGCGGAACCGCCACGAGGCGTGCCTGCATGGCGTTGCGCGCGCCGGGCCGGCGCCGATTCCAGAGGTTGCCGTTTCGTTTTTACAACCTCCTCGTGTGAGGGAGTGTGCTAGGCTTGGCTCGACCGAAAGGGGAAATCACATAGCTCAATCCACAACTCTCATTCTGCTCGGCAGTCTTTCCGTCGCGATTGCCGGCTGCGCCGCTCCGGTGGACCCGGACGCTGGCCCCACCCTCGCTGAACGCATTGCGGCCCTGCCCGAACATGGCGAGATCTCGGATGGGGACACCTTCACCTGCCGTCGCATCCAGATCACCGGGACGCGCCGTTTTGAACGCGTTTGCGCCCGCGACTCACAATGGGAGGATCAGGCGGATCGCACCCGCGAGGCCGTCAGCCGCATTTCCGAGGCCGACCGGACAGACGCACGCAAACCCGTGTTCCAATACCGTCCGCCCCCGATACGGACGGCACCGGGCTCGAATCGATAGCGATTGACTCTCCGGACGCTTTGACAACAACAAATTGCCTGTGCAATTCTACCCATTAATGTCTTTGTGAAAGGAACCCCATGACTCGATTGACCGCCTCGCTGCTGGCGAGCGCCGCGCTGCTGTCTCTGGGGGCCTGCACGACGCCGGTGGACCCGGATGCAGGGCCGACCATGGCCGAACGTGTCGCAGCCCTGCCCGAGAATGGCGAAATCTCTGACGGCGACACCTTCACCTGCCGCCGCGTCCAGATCACCGGGACGCGCATGTATGAACGTGTCTGTGCCCGCGACTCCGAATGGGCTGAACAAGCCGACCGAACCGGAGAGGCCGTCAACGCGATTGGTGCCGCTGATCGCAGCCAGGTGCGCCCATTCGATCCGCCCGGCACCTGATACTGGCCGAACGCTGAGTCCGCATTGACTCTCGCCACGGCGTGCGTATAACGCCCGCTCCTGTCTGTGCAGCTCGCTGCCCGGGCTGGTAATTGTTGAAACAACGCCCCGGAGATACGGGGTGAAGAAAAAGAGCCGCGCCAATGCCGGGCAAACCGGCGGGGGACGTTGCTGAACAAAGGAAACAGAGATCATGTTTGCAGTGATCAAGACCGGCGGTAAGCAGTACCGCGTTGCAGCCGGCGACGAAATTCGTATCGAGAAGCTTGAAGGCCAGCCCGGCGACACCCTGTCGCTCGGTCCCGTGCTCATGCTTGGTGGTGATGAAGGCGTGACCGTTGGCTCGCCTGTGATTGACGGTGCCCAGGTGATCGGCGAACTGCTCGACACCAATCGCTCCCGCAAGATCATCGTCTTCAAGAAGCGCCGCCGCCAGAATTACCGCCGCACCCAGGGTCACCGCCAGTGGGGCACGGTTGTGCGTATCGCCGAGATCGTGCTGCCAGGCACCAAGGCCAAGACGGCCCTGAAGACCACGACCGCGGCCCCGACCGAAGTCGAGGCTCCCAAGGCTGCTCCAAAAGCCAAGGCCGCTGCGCCAAAGAAGGCCGCTGCACCGAAAGCCGAAGCCAAGCCTGCTGCAGCGAAAAAGGCTGCCGCACCGAAGAAAGCCGCCGCGGATGACCTCAAGGTCCTCTCCGGCGTTGGCCCGGCCCTGGAAAAGAAGCTGCACGCTGAAGGCATCACCACCTTCGCGCAGATCGCAGCCTGGACCCCGGCCGATGTTGAGGATTTCGGCGAAAAGCTGAGCTTCAAGGGCCGTATCGAACGTGAAGGTTGGATCGAGCAAGCCAAGACGCTCGCTCAAGGAACGGAGGGCTAATCAATGGCTCATAAAAAAGCAGGCGGTTCATCCCGTAACGGTCGCGACTCCGCTGGTCGCCGCCTTGGCGTCAAGAAATATGGCGGCCAGACGGTCATTCCGGGCAACATCATCATGCGCCAACGCGGCACCAAGGTTAATCCTGGAGCCAATGTCGGCATGGGCAAGGATCACACCCTTTTCGCCCTTACCGAAGGCCGTGTGGTTTTCGCCAAGAAAGCCAACAACAAGGCCTATGTATCGGTTCAGCCGATGGCAGACGCCGCCGAATAAACGGTTCGCACATATCGAGCCGTTCGCTGATACCAGCGGGGCTCGACAGCGCGATAGCGCATCAGGGGAGACGGGTCACCGTCTCCCTTTTTGTTTGCCTCCCCGCCGCCCGATGGAGATCGAGATGGGTCCGCGGATCGAGACTGGAAGATTACTGCTGCGCCCGCCGGAAATGCGCGATGCGCCCGATATCGCCCGCTATGCCGGCGACTACGATATCGCGAAAATGACGATGCTGATCCCGCACCCCTATCCGGTGCCGGCGGCGGAGATGTGGGTGCTGATGCGCCGCGCCGGCTGGAACAAGACCGCCAACCGGCACCTCGTCATCGAGGCGCGCGACGGCGATGACGGGGCGATCTGCGGCATGGCCGGGATCTTCCGGCGCTCGCCCGAGAGCGAGTGGGAAATCGGCTACTGGATCGCCAAGCCGTTCTGGGGTCGTGGCCTGGCGACCGAGGCCGGACAGGCCCTGATCAACTATGCCCGTAACGAGCTGGCAGCCCCGGCCGTCACCGCGGGCCATTATGACGATAATCCCGCCTCGGGCCGTGTGCTGGAAAAGCTTGGCTTTCGCTATACCGGCGAAGCCTGCGAGCAATTCTGCCTCGGACGGCTGGCGCGTGCCAATTGCCTGGATATGAGACTGGATCTGGCGGCAGCATAGGGCTGCCGCCAACCATTCAGGATCAGCGCCCCTTCAAGGCCAGGAATTCCTCAAACGTGATATCGCCATCGCGCGTCAGGTCGCGGAACTGATGCATCTCGGACAGACTGTCCGGACCTGCCCCCTCTGGCGGGGCGTCACGTTGCGGGCTCCAGTAGTCATAAACCGGCAGCTGCGCTTCGGCCGCGCACAGGGCGGGAAGGTCGACCAAGGAGAGTGGGCTTGGCGGACCGGCAGCCCGCAGACTATTCCTCATAGCGTCCGTGTCCTGTTCCAGCCATTCGTGGCGACTGATGAGGCCATCTCCAGACAGGTCATATCCATCAAATTCGGCACGATAGAATGCGAGGCGCACCCGGCTGTATTCCGCTACCGACACCGTCCCGTCCCCACCAGCATCCCAGAAGCGGAAATCAGACTCCATGCGCTGCCGGTGGATCGTCTCAACACCGGCCCAGCAACCATCACTGATGGTCTGCGGCGCATAGACGAAGCGGAAGACATCCAGCGGCGGGTTGCGGGCAATGGAGGCAAAGACGGCGCCTCCCAACCCGGTCAGATCGCCATAGCTCGCGGCCCGGCCGGCTTCAAAGCGGCGGGTCAGGTTCTCCCGCGCCGTCCCCGCTGCCAGCAGCACTTCCTCCAGCACCAGCCGGTTATCGCCGTTCCGGTCGAGCAGGTTGAATTCGGCCACGCCATAAAAGCGCTCTTCCGGCGCTTCCGGCTGCTGCACAAACCAATAGAGCGCGACGCTGCCGAGCGCGGCGCCGGCGAAGGCAGAGGCTATCATCACCGGGCTCCC
>NZ_CAXBKN010000156.1:0-3792 GCF_963976135.1 uncultured Maricaulis sp. | reverse complement strand
AATCATTCAAATTCATCCCATTAATTGCTGTCATCCCGGACGGATGCCCCGCGCAGGCGGGGCGCAGATCCGGGACCCAGAAGCCTGGACGTCTGGGTCCCGGATCTCCACCCGGATCGCTTCGCGTCCGGGTATCCGTCCGGGATGACACGAGCTGGTTTGGTTGTGTGTGAGGGAGTGCCCGCCCCGGGCAAAGCGATCCCTGAAACCCTTGCCAAGCAGGGCGCCAGAGAGGAGTTGAGCGGTCAAGGGCGCGTCGCGCCGCTTCGCGGGTTCCCCCTTGACCGCTCAACTCCTCTCTGGCCTGATGCAGGCATGGTTTTCAGGGCGGGTTGTGGCCCGGCAGAGCCAATTACTCCCAACCTACAATCCCATATTCCCCCGGCCTTGTGCCGGGGCCTGCCGGAGGGGAATCCTGCCAGGCTTCCAGCCGGCGGTAGGCCCCGGAATTTGCTGCGCTCCTCCGGGGGAAGTGAGTGTGTGTCCCGAAACGGGTGCCGATCCGCCCCCTACTCGCCACCGCCACATACCGGCAGATCGACAGCCTCCACCGGTAGCGCCCAGCGCCGCACATGATCGCTCACGGTCTGGCCGGGGCCCATGCCGCCGAGCGTGTAGGCGATGTTCTCGCCTTCCAGCACGGCGCCGCGGACATCCATGAATACGCCTTCTGGCCACGGGTCACGGATCGACAGGAAATTGGTGTTCTCGATACCATGGGGAACCGTGCACCAATCACGGCCGCGGCTACGCGGAATGAAGACCGACAGGACATAGTCTCCCCTGGGCTCGACGGCATCGCCATCATAGCCAATCCCGTTGTAATTATAGGCGTTCCCGGAACCACCGAAGAAACTGTAGCCGCTGAGCGGCGCCGGGTGGGCGATCGCGACGCCGCGATAGAATGGCCCCGAGGGGAAATCGCCCATAGCTTGCCATGCGATCTCCGCCGGGCTGGCCATCACCTGTCCGACCCAACACTGCCCCTGGGCCTCGAAGCTGCGCCGTCCGCTCTCCCGCGCCGGCGGGATCACCGCCGTGCCGCCGCACAACATCAAGCGGCCATTCTCGTCCATCGCCCCGGCATGCCCGAACACCGGCGCGCCGGGAAAGGGCGTTGCCTCGAACCAGCTATCCGCCTCCACATCATAGACTTGGACGAGATCGGTATTGTCCGTGTCGTGCCAGCCGCTGACCAGATAGATGTAACGATCCTGAAATGGCAGCGCGATGCTGTCGTCGACCGGGACGGGCATGTCGGTGATGTGGGTATAGGTCTCACTGGCCGGATCGAAGCGCCAGACTTCCGGCGTTGAGGCCTCACTGCCGTCCTCGGCGACGGTATAGCCGCCGAAGATGTAGATCTGGCCGCCCAGCGTGACGGCGACCGAGGCGAGGCGGCCAATGCCGTCGGGCAGGCCGTCGATTTCACGGCATTCCCGGGCGTCGAGATCGCAGGCATAGGCATCCGCCGTGACGTCGCGCCAGGTCTTGCCTTCATGCAGGCCGGCGAAGGAATAGGCTATCAGGCGGCCATCCAGTTCCAGACCCGCGACGGCGTTATTGGTTACCGGCTCGGGCAGGTGGGCCCAGGCCTCCGGTGCGCGGTTTTCGGCCAGGTCACAGGCGCTGATCAGGGCGGCGCCGAGGAGCGGGATCAATCGGATGGCAGAGCGTGTCATGCCGGCAAGGCTACTTCCAGTTGCGCAGACCGGCCAGCGAAAATCGGCGAGCCTGACCATCACGCGCAGCATTGGCCGCATGGCCTGCCCCGGCCCGCTGGGCTAGACTCGCCGCGTCACGCGGTTTTGTTTGAGGACATGCCATGCCAGCCACACCACAGCATCATGACGGTGCGGATTCGGTTGCCGATGCGATCATTGATGCGGTCGGACGACGGATCGTGCTGGCCCTGCCGCTCGGGCTGGGCAAACCCAATCATATCGTCAATGCCCTGGTGGCGCGGGCAATGGCCGATCCCGCCCTGAATCTGACGATTTTCACGGCGCTCACCCTGGAAAGGCCGGCGCTCGGCAGCGGGCTGGAGCGGCGCTTTCTCGAACCGGCGATGGAGCGGCTGTTTGGTGCCTATCCGCCTTTGACCTATGCGGCGGCGCTGCGCGAGGGTTCGCTGCCGGACAATATCCGGGTCGATGAATTCTTCTTCCTTGCCGGGCGCTGGCGCGGCGTCGGGCGGGCGCAGCAAAATTATATTTGCGCCAATTATACCGATGCCCAGCGCTATATTCTCGATCGCGGCGTCAATGTCGTTGGCCAGCTGGTGGCAAAACAGGCAGGCGATGCCGGGGCGCTCTACAGCCTGGGCAGCAATCCCGACATCACGCCCGATTTGCTCCAGGCGCGGGCCGAGGGCCGGGCCGACTTCATGCTGGTCGGCCAGGTGAATTCGCAAATGCCCTTCATGGGCGGCCAATCCGCGTTGGTGGGCGCGCATGAATTCGCGCATATGCTCGATAGCGAAGCGACGGATTTCGAGCTGTTCTCGGCCCCGAAACGCCCGGTCAGCCTGGCCGACCAGGCGATCGGCCTGCAGGCGGCACGGCTGGTGCCCGATGGCGGCACGCTGCAGATCGGCATCGGTGCGGTCGGCGATGCCGTCGCCCAGGGGCTGATCCTGCGCCAGAAGCAGAATGACGTTTTCGCGCCGCTCTCTGCGGCCCTGCATGCCGGCGATTGCGAATCCCTGGCCTGCGAGGACAAACCCTTCGAGTCCGGTCTCTATGGTGCCAGCGAAATGCTGACCGATGGTTTCCTGCAGCTGGAAAAGGCGGATGTGTTGAAGCGCGAGGTCGATGGCGCCGTGCTGCACGCCGCCTTCTTCCTGGAATGCCGCGATTTCTACACTGCGTTGCGCACCATGCCGGAAGACCGGCGAAAACGCTTCGAGATGCGGCCGGTCAGCTTCACCAATACGCTCTATGGCGGTGTCGATGAGCGGCGGCGGGCGCGCATTGATGCGCGTTTCATCAATAGCGCCATGATGGTCACACTGCTTGGCGCCGTCGTCTCCGATGCGACCGGTGACGGCCAGGTGGTGAGCGGCGTTGGCGGTCAGTTCGACTTTGCCGAACAGGCCTTTGCCCTGGACGGCGCGCGTTTCAT
The DNA here is from genome assembly GCF_963976135.1 of uncultured Maricaulis sp. Classification (GTDB taxonomy): domain Bacteria; phylum Pseudomonadota; class Alphaproteobacteria; order Caulobacterales; family Maricaulaceae; genus Maricaulis. The sequence goes on along the minus strand of NZ_CAXBKN010000156.1, from coordinate 669 downwards.
CATCACCATCAATGCGGTGCGGACCTCGCGCGGCAAGACGGTGTCGAATATCGTCTGGTCCTATCCGCACAACACAATCCCGCGCCATCGCCGCGATATCGTCATCACCGAATACGGGATTGCCGATCTGCGCGGGAAATCCGATGCCGATGTCGTCGCCGAGCTGATCAATATCGCCGATAGCCGGTTTCAGGGTGAATTGCTGGCGGCCGCGAAACAGGCGGGCAAGATCGCCGATGATTATGAAATCCCCGCCGGCTATCGCAACAATACGCCGGAACGGATCCGCGCCACGCTTGCCCCGGCGCGTGCGGCCGGGCATCTGCCCGATTTTCCCTTCGGCACGGATTTCACGGCAGTCGAACAGCGTCTCCTGCCAGCGCTGGAGCGGCTGAAGAATGCATCGGCCTCGCTGGGTTCTGTCCTGTCTCTCGCTTGGACCGGTGCCTGGCTGGCGGCGCAGGGCACAGTCGATCAGGCGGCGCTGGAGCGGATGGGGCTGGCGCGGCCCTCATCCCTTCAGAACCGGCTCTATCGCTGGATGCTGGCGGCGGCGCTGCACGAGGCTGCCCAGGACTGACCGGCTGGATCAGGGCTTCACCTTTGCCGCGAGGATGGCGCCGGCCAGTTCGCCAATCGCGGCCGCTTCGAGTGTCTCGCTACGCAGGG
>NZ_CAXBKN010000155.1:0-3800 GCF_963976135.1 uncultured Maricaulis sp. | reverse complement strand
GCAGATCGCCAGCTCGTCGCGGGCATGGGCGCCAAGCGGATCCTTCTCCATCAATTGTGTTGCAACCTCGTCGGCGAGTTCCCGGCTCAGGCCACGCGCAACATAAATGGCCGCCAGCTCGGCCCGTTCGCCGGCCGGATCCGCCACCAATTCCTCGCGTTCGCGCGCAAGATTGGCCGCTTCGGCATCCGCCTGCGAGCTGACAGAGACATATTCGCCGGCCGCCATCGACATCGCTCCGGCCACCAGCCCGGCCGTGCCGGCCACCAGGATTTCCCCCGCCGAGGCATTGGCCGCAGCAACACCGACAATCAGGCTGGCGGTGGAGACAATGCCGTCATTAGAGCCGAGCACGCCGGCGCGCAGCCAGCCGATCCGCTCGATGCCATGATGTTCGGGATGGGTGAATTTCGAGCGTTTCATGCAGCATCTGTCCCTGTTGCGTCGAGCGACAAACCTAGAATGACCGGCACGGGCGGGCAATCGCGGCGGATTGCCACCGGCCATCGGCAGGCCGGGACATCCGGCCGGATCGTCAAAGCGCTTGCCGCCCAAGCCTGCCGGCCCTAACGTCCTGCAATGAGCGATGAATTCCCCGCAAAATCGGCCGATCCACGGCTGCAGTCTGTCCCGCTGGACGAGGCCTCGGCCCTGTCGCCGGATTTCTATGCCGGCGATCACTGGCTCGGCGTCGACCAGGCCGCAGTGCTCGAGCCGGGCTGGCAGATCCTGTGCCCGGCCTCGGATGTGGCGCAGCCGGGCGATCATGTCGTGCGCGATATTGGCCGCGTGCCGGTGCTGATCGTGCGCGCTGCCGGCGGCGCGCTCAACGGTTTCGTCAATGTCTGCCGCCACCGCGCCGGACCACTGGCGCTATGCGATGGCAAGGGCGCCAAACGGCTGCGCTGCGCCTATCATGGCTGGACCTATGATCTCGACGGGCAATTGCGCACCGCGCCGGAAATGCAGGACGCGCAGAGTTTCGACCGCGACGGCATCGCCCTCGCCCGCATCGAACTGCAGACATGGAATGGCATGATCTTCGCGCGCGCCCGCGCCGGCGGACCGGATTTCGCCGCCGTGATGGCCGGTATCGAAGCGCTGGCCGCGCCCTATGATCTGGCCGGCATGCACCATCATCACCGCCGCATCTACAAGGTCGCTGCCAACTGGAAGACCTATGTCGACAATTTCCTTGAAGGCTATCACCTGCCCTTCGTGCATCCCGGGCTCAGCGGTGTCGTCAGCTATCCGCAATACAGGACCGAGCTGGCGGATTTCTGGTCGCTGCAGCGCGCACCGGTGAGCGATCCGAACGGCCTCTATGCCGATGGCGAGGCGCTGTATTTCTTCATCTATCCCAACACCATGCTCAATATCCTGCCCGGCCGGGTGCAGACCAATCGCGTCGTCGCCGACGGGCCGTCGCATTGCCGCGTCGAGTTCGATTTCTACTACGCACCGGGCTTTGAAAGCATGGCGCAGGCCGATGATGCCTTTTCCGACGAGATCCAGGGCGAGGACCGGCTGATTTGCGAGCGTGTGCAGCAGGGACTGAATAGCGGCGCCTACCGGCCGGGGCGCCTATCGCCCAGCCAGGAGGCCGGCGTCTGGCACTGGCAGAATTTGCTGCGCGAGGCCTATGCCCGCGCCGAGGGGGGAATGACGCATGGAGACGCAAACGACTGAAAAGGCGAAGCCGAAAGCCATCGGCTTCTGGGGCTGCTGGTCGCTGACCGTTGGCGTGATGATCGGTTCGGGCATCTTCATGCTGCCGGCCGTGATGGCGCCCTATGGCCTGATGGGCTTCGCCGGCTGGGCCCTGACGGCGGGCGGCTCGATCCTGCTGGCGCTGACGCTGGGCCGGCTGGCCATGCGCACGACAAGAACGGGCGGGCCCTATGCCTATGCCCATGACGCCTTTGGCGATCTGCCCGGCTTTCTCGTTGTGTGGGGCTATTGGGCCTCTTACTGGATATCCATCCCGGCGGTCGCGATCGCCTTTGTCGGCTATGTCACCGTTTTCGTCCCGGCGCTCGGGCAGGCGCCGGTGGCCCAGGCCGGGGTCGCGCTGGCGCTTATCTGGGGCCTCGGTCTGGTGTCCCTGCGCGGCGCCTCGGATGCGAGCCTGGTGCAGCTGATCATGACCGTGCTCAAAATCCTCCCCATCCTCTTGATCATCGGCCTCGGTGCCGTCGCCGGCGAGATGGCCAACCTGCCGGCCGTCAATCCGTCGGGCGGCACTTTCATCGGCGTGCTGGCGACGACAGCCCTGCTCACGATGTGGGCCTTTGCCGGGCTGGAATCCGGGACAATCCCCGCCGGTGAGGTCCGCGATCCGGCAAAGACCGTTCCGCGCGCCACCGTAATCGGCACCATCACCGTCGCCATCATCTATATCGGCTCGACCGCCGCGGTGATGGCGCTGGTCCCGGCTGACCAGCTCGCAGTCTCCACCTCGCCCTTCGCCGACGCGGCCCGGCATCTGGGCCCCTGGGGCGGACCGCTTGTCGCCATCGGGGCGCTGGTATCGACTGCGGGTGCCCTGAACGGCATCATCTTCCTGTCCGGCCAATTGCCGATGGCGGTGGCGCTGGACCGGCTGGCGCCAAAATTCTTCGCCGCCACGAATGGCCGCGGCGCCCCGAAATACGCGCTGCTGATCTCGCTCATCCTCGGCTCGATCTTGCTGATCCTCAATTACTCGCGCGGACTGGTCGGCGCTTTCACCTTCCTGCTGATGATGAGTACCCTTGCCCTGCTGATGCCGCTGCTGGTCAGTGCCATCGCCGAGCTGCGCCATTCCTGGAAGTCGGCGCGGAGCTGGGCGATCATCGCCCTGCTCGCCGCGCTCTATTCCTGCTTTGCGATTTTCGGCTCGGGACTGGAAGTTTTGTTCTGGGGCATGGTGCTGATGGTGATCGGTCTGCCGGTCTATTTTCTCGGCCGTCAGGGCAAGGCAGACGAAGTGTCGCCTTCCGCACCGGCGGAATGACAGCTATCCAAGGGACCTGACACTCGGCAGGGAGCCAGCATGCCAGCGCCGAAATCACAGACCGAGCCGATGGAGGGCCTGTGCTTTCGCACGCGCGGCCTGACCAAGACCTATGGCAAGGGCGCCGCCGAGGTGCAGGCGCTGCGCGGTGTTGATCTGGAATTGCCCGATGGCGAGCTGGTCGTGGTGCTGGGTGCTTCGGGCAGCGGCAAGTCGACCTTCCTCAACATTATTGGCGGTCTCGACAAGGCGACCAGCGGCGAGGTGTTCTTCCGCGGCCGCGATATCGGCCGCGCCAGCCGCCAGGAGCTGACGCAATACCGGCGCCGCAATGTCGGCTTCGTGTTCCAGTTCTACAATCTCATGCCCACCCTGACGGCGTGGGAGAATGTCGCCCTCGTCACCGAGATCGCTGACAATCCCCTCACCCCCGATGCCGCATTGGACATGGTCGGACTGAAGGACCGGCAAAGCCATTTCCCGGCCCAGATGTCGGGCGGTGAGCAGCAGCGCGTCGCCATTGCCCGCGCCATCGCCAAACAGCCCTCGGTCCTGCTGTGCGACGAGCCGACCGGCGCCTTGGACTCGGCAACGGGAACCCGGGTGCTCGAAGCGCTCAAGACCGTCAATGACAGCCTCAACGCCACCACGCTGATCATCACCCATAATGCCGGTGTCGCGGCGATGGCGCACCGGGTGGTTATCTTCGCCGATGGCGCCGTGCGTGAGGTGCGGCTCAATCCCAACCCCAAACACCCGCGTGACATCACATGGTAGGCGGGGGCGGCATGCTGGCGTGGCTCTC
>NZ_CAXBKN010000154.1:0-3801 GCF_963976135.1 uncultured Maricaulis sp. | reverse complement strand
GCCGCGAGGACCCGGCGGTGCAGCCGGCCTTCGACTATGCCCGCACCGGCAATCCCGGGCGCTCGACCCTCGCCGCTGCCATCGCCGAGCTGGAACACGCCGCCGGCGCCGTGGTGACCTGTTCGGGCATGGCGGCGATCGATCTTCTGCTGCACGATCTGCCGTTTGGCGCCCGGGTGATCTGTTCGCACGACGCCTATGGCGGCACGCGCCGCCTGCTCGATGCGCGTGGCCGCGGCGGACGCCTGCTGCCGGTCTATGTCGAGACATCCGACACCGCAGCCGTCGCCGCAGCGCTGAGAGAGCCCACCGCCCTGGTGCTGGTGGAAACCCCGTCCAATCCGCGCCTGCGCATTTCCGATCTGCGCGCCATCGCCGATCTCGTCCATGCAGCCGGGGCCGAGCTGGCGGTCGACAATACCGTGCTGTCGCCGGCGCTGCAGCGGCCGCTCGATCATGGCGCGGACTATTCGGTCCAGTCGGTGACCAAACTCCTCAATGGTCATTCCGACATGGTCGGCGGCGTCGTCTGTGTCGCCGATGCCGACAAGCTCGCCAATCTCGTCTGGTGGACCAATTGCGCCGGCATTGGCGGCGGTGCCTTCGACAGCTATCTCGCCCTGCGCGGCCTGCGCACCCTGGCGCTGCGGGCAAAAGCCCAGTGCGAGAGTGCGAGCGAGATCGCCGCCTGGCTTCAGGCCGATCCGCGCATTGCCGCGATCGACTTTCCCGGCCTTGCCAGCCATCCCGGCCATCAGCTCGCAGCGCGGCAGCAGGACGGGTTCGGGCAATTGATTTCGATCCAGCTCGCCGACGGTGTCGCCGATGCGCGCGATGTCGTCCGGCGGCTGCAGGTCTTCACCCTCGCGCAATCGCTCGGCGGCGTGGAGAGCCTGGTCAATATCCCGGCCCTGATGACCCATGCGGCGATGACGCCGCAGGCGCGTGCCGAGGCGGGCATATCCGACAGTCTGGTCCGCCTCTCCATCGGGCTGGAAGCGCCCGCCGACCTGATCGCCGATCTCGACGCCGCACTCGCCCCGTAGCCGGGCCTTTCACTCGGCCACGCCTCGCCCTATACCTTGGACTCCAAACGAGTTTGACGATCCGCGATGCGGCCAGGGGTATGCATGTCGAGACAGAGCGAATGGATTGACGCCTTTGCCGGTGTGAAGCTGGTCGTGTTCGGCGATGTCATGCTCGACCGCTATACCTTCGGCGACTGCAATCGCATTTCGCCGGAAGCGCCGGCCCCGGTTTTCCTGGCCCAGCGGGTCGAGGAAATGGTCGGCGGCGCCGGCAATGTCGCGCGCAATATCGCCAGCCTTGGCGGCCAGGCGGCGCTGATCGGCGCCATCGGTCATGACAGTGCCGGCCTCGCCCTGATCGCCGCCGCCGACGACACGCGCGGCCTCACCCCGCACCTGGCCAGAACCGATGCGGCGCGCACGGCCGTCAAGAACCGCTTCGTCGCCAAGAACCAGCAAATGCTGCGCGTCGATGAGGAAGATATCGTCGATCTGCCCGACATCACGGTGGAGGCCCTGTTCGCGCATCTCGACACCCAGCTGGAGGGCGCCGCAGCGCTGATCCTGTCGGACTATGCCAAGGGCGTGCTGTCGCGCCCGACGATTGCCCGCGCTGCCGCCATGGCCCGGGCGCGCGGCCTGCCGGTGATCGTCGATCCGAAATCACGCGATCTCGCGCGCTATCGCGGCGCCACCGTCATCACCCCCAATGCCAAGGAAGCCGAAGAGGCGACCGGCCTCGATTGCCACAGCGATGATGGCGCTGCCGAGGCTGCGGCCCTGATCGCGCAGCAGACCGATTGCCCGGTCGTCGTCATCACGCGCGGCCCGCAAGGCATGACGGTGCGCTCCTTCGACGGCACCATTCATCACATGCCGACCGCGGCGCGCGAAGTGTTCGACGTCTCCGGCGCCGGCGATACCGTCGTCGCCGCGCTGGCCCTGGCGCTGGCCTGTCACGCCCCGATCGAGATCGCCGCCGAACTGGCCAATCGCGCTGCCGGCATTGTCGTCGGCAAGGTCGGCACCGCCACGGTGAGTGCTGCCGAGCTGCACCGCACCCTGCAGAGCGGCGGCACCGGCGCCGACAAGATTGCCGACCTCGCCGGCGCCGCGAAAGCGTGCCGAGACTGGCGCGCCACCGGACAGCGCACGGTCTTCACCAATGGCTGTTTCGACCTTCTCCATCCCGGCCATGTCAGCCTGCTCGCCTTCGCCAAGGCGCAGGGCGACAAGCTGATCGTCGCGGTCAATTCCGATGCCTCGGTCAAACGCCTCAAGGGCCCCGACCGCCCGGTCCAGAGCGAACATGCCCGCGCCGTGGTGATGGCCGCCCTGCGCGATGTCGATCTGGTCGTGGTGTTCGACGAGGACACGCCGCTCGAGGCGATCACCGCCATCGGACCCGACGTGCTGGTCAAGGGCGCCGACTATGCCGGCAAGACGGTGGTCGGTGCCGATGTCGTCACCGCGCGCGGCGGCATGGTCGTGCTGGCGCCGCTGCTGGACGGGCATTCGACCACGGCCTCGATCGGCCGCGCCGGCCGCAATGCCGATGCGTGAGCCCTTCCTCGTCTTGCTCGACCGCGACGGCACGATCAATATCGACCGCAAATATCTCGGCGACCCGGCCGGCCTGGAATTCCTGCCCGGCGCGATCGAGGGGCTGACGGCGCTGCGCGATGCCGGCGCCGTCCTAGCCATTGTCACCAACCAGTCCGGCATCGGCCGCGGCCTGTTCGACCGTGAACAGGCCGACACCGTCAATCAGCATCTCCTCGCGATGCTCTCTGCCCATGGCATCGAGATCGCCCATGTCGCGCTGTGCCCGCACACGCCCGATGACGGCTGCAACTGCCGCAAGCCGGCGCCGGGCCTGGCGCTGGAAGCCGCTGCGGCGACCGGCCTGCCGCTGGAGAACGCCTGGGTGATCGGCGACAAGACCAGCGATACCGGGCTGGCGGATGCTGTCGGGGCGCGGGGGATTTTGATCACCGGCGATCCGCTGGGTTCACCGGCGGAGCATTTCACGGCGGGCGATCTGGTCGAGGCGGCGGGGATCATTCTGAGGGAGGGATGAAGCCCCGCGCTTTTCTCCCAAAAACACAAAAAACTTGTCATCCCTGACGGATGCCCCGCGAATGCGGGGCGCAGATCAGGGACCCAGAACCACCGTCGATAATCCATACGCACTGGACAGTCACATCGTCGCTGCCTCGGCGCGGAAGCCACATCCGTCGGGCGTCTGGGTCCCTGATCTGCGCCCGGAACGCTCCGCGCCCGGGCATCCGTCAGGGATGACAAAAATTGTTGTTTTATGGTGGGATAGAGGGCATTTGCCCCCGAAACCAACAATCCACTTCCCCCGGAGGAGCGTAGCGAATTCCGGGGCCTGCCGAAGCTGGGCGAGCTTTCTCGACTCCCCTCCGGCAGACCCCGGAACAAGTCCGGGGGAATGTGCGTCGCTCATCATTTGCTGCGGTCACCAAATACAAAGCTTCGTCATCCCTGACGGATGACAAACTATTGTTTTTATGAAGTGAAGCGCCCCCTCACCCCGTCCGCACCCGCCCGACAGCATCCTTCCACCCGGCCCGCATCCGTGTCCGATGCGCAGGCTCGCAAGCCGGCTTGAATTCCCGGTCCGCTTTCCAGATCGCGCGCCCATCCTCGAGCTTGCGGAACAGGCCCGCGCCGAGGCCCGCCAGGAAAGCCGCGCCCCAGGCGGTGGTTTCGGTGTTTTTCGGGCGGACGACTTCGATGTCGGTGAGGT
>NZ_CAXBKN010000153.1:0-3880 GCF_963976135.1 uncultured Maricaulis sp. | reverse complement strand
CCAGCCAAACGGCTCAACGACCTGCTGAACAACGTCTTGAGAAACGACACCTAGCGGCTCGTGCCTTCGATCCGGCTCGTGCCCTCAATATTCGTTCGGTGAAACTTCATCTCATCCCCCTCCGATTCAACGGGGCTAACAAAACACTGCTTGGGCATCCTGGCAAGACGCACTCGCCGTATCGGCGAAAGCTCCTAACGCAATTCAACCCTCACGTCCATACGCCGGATTGGTTGAGAAGCCGTTATCAGGCAGGCCTCAACCCCACGTATGTTACATAATAACATAAGCAGGAATCGTGTTGAATGTAAGGTCGCGGCGGCAGATATTCGATGAATTCCCTGTCATCTGCGCCCGCCGCTGCGAGCCCCCTATGCGCGGAGACCGGCTCTCACTCGGCGCCGCGCCCCATCACCGCCCTCAACCGGATAATCCCGCGCTTCACGCGCCGGTCCCGCGTCGCGAAGACATCGCTATAGGCGGGCGCCAGCAGGACCAGCGTCCAGGGTGCGGGCAGTTCCGGATCCAGCCCGCGCAGGGCTTCGCGCAACTGGCCGGTGATGGCGTGGGCGTCGCTGTCGCGGCACCAGATTTCCAGGGTCAGGCGGTGCTCGATCAGGGTGACGTCATCGGCGTCGCGCGCCAGGGTCTCACTGCGGCCCCAACTGGCATGCGGATAGGCGGCGCTGCGCGAGCGTTCGGCGAAGATCCGCACCGGATCGCCGAGCACGGCCATCACGGCGGCATCACCGGCCATCGCGGTGGTCAGCGCCGCGATCAGCTCGGCCTCGGGCGCGCTCACAGCGATATCCTCCACCATGGGCGAAGCAGCGCCGTCACCGAGGCCGGCATGCCGACATCCAGCCCGCCCTCAAACATCGCCTCGACCAGCTGGCCGATCGCCTCCACCAGCGGTGCAGGCACATCGTCGGGGTCGGTGCCATAGCCGCAGGTGAAGGCGATCTCGATGCCGCCAATACTGCGGCCCGGCTCGGGGAAATGACCGTTTGGCCGCAGCGCCAGACGGCCCGGTTCAGACAGGGTGTCGATAAAAAAGTCCGCCGGATCATGGCTCGTCGGCGTGTCATCGGCGGCATAGGTGGTGATCGCGTCGATGGAAATCAGCGGCGGCTTTGGCAATTTGAACTGGGTGCCGAAGGCGCAGAGCCGGCCATCGCCATCCCAGGCGTCGCGGCGTTCCAGCCAGGTCTGGGAGAGACAGGCGCGGCCCGTATCCCCCTCGACACGCTGGCGCGCGCTTCGTATCAGATGCGTCAGACGCGCATCCTGGCTGCTGTCGGAAATGCGCAGGCGGGCCTTGGCCTGGTCGAGCGAAAGCGGCTCGGCCGCCGGCGGCGTGACGAGGGATAGAGACATGAGTGACTCCGGTTCAAACGAAAACGATCGCGGGCGCTTCACGCGCCAGATTCGGCTCTATGGCGGCGCTGCGGCGGCCTGTGCGGCGCTGGGCAGTGTGCAAACGACCTTCGGCTTTCCCGGCGGGAGCTTTTCATTTGTGCTGGCACTGATCTTCACGGTCAGCACTTTCTTCGCCTGGATGAAAAGCCGCGCATGAACACGCCTGGTCCCGGCCGCCTCAACGCGCTGCAGGCCTGGATCCTGGCCTTCGCCCTGTGCGGTTTGCCGGCCATCGTGCTGGCCTATGGTCTGGTGTTTTACGGTTTCACGGCCGCCGGCCTGATCGATCCGCCCATGATGGCGGCGAAATCAGTGGTGCTGGTCTGGCTGATCCCCGGCCTGGTCGGCACGGCGATCTGGATGCGGCCGGTGGAGAATTATATCCGGCGGGTTTTCTTCGATCTGCCCAGCGTCGAGGCGACGCACGGCACCGAGGCGGGCGATGCGGTGAGCGATGCGGCGGAAAGGGCGCTGATCGAGGCGGTGCAAAGGGAGATCGGACGTCGATAGCCCATTCTTCTCCCTGAGGGAGAAGAATGGGCGTTCAACCGATCAGCTCACCCCGAACTTCAACAGCTTGATCGCCGCAAAATCCTGCACGCCGCCGCCAACACGCTTGGTGGTGTAGAAGAGGACATAGGGCTTGGCCGAATACGGGTCGCGCAGGACCTCGACGCCCTGGCGGTCGAGGACGAGATAGCCCTTGGCGAAATCGCCGAAGGCAATCGAAAAACTGTCGGATCCGATATCCGGCATGTCCTCGGCCTCGGTGACGGGATAGCCGAGCAGGGTCGAGCTGCCGCCCTCGCTCAAGCTTGGCTGCCAGAGATAATTGCCATCGGCATCCTTGAAGCGGCGGACGGCGGAGACGGTGCGCCGGTTCATCACGAAACGCCCCGCGGCGCGATAGCCGGTCTTGGGCGCATAGATCAGATCGATCAGCGCATCGGCCGGATCGCCGGCATCGAATGCGCCATCCGTGCCGGTGGGCACATAGCCGATCTCGCCCCAGGCTTCCGTGCCATCAAGCGCCTTGGTATAGCTCAAAAAGCCCTTGGGCTTGTCACTGCCGTCGCCGGAAACGAAAGCGGCGCTTTCCTGCACCGCGAAGACATCGCGCACTTCCTCGGCCAGCCATTGATCGACATCGACCATGGCATCATCGAGCAATTGCTGCGTCGCCGCCGGCATGGCGTAGAGCTCGGCGCAGGGGAAATCCAGCAGATCCAGGCTCGGCGCCCCGGTTTCCGGCCGTGCCGCCGTCTCGCTCACCCAGCCCGAGGCGGCACCGCCGCGCGAGACCGGTTTGCGGAAGACGGGGGCAGACGTCTGGCGCACCGAGGCGATGGCGCGGATCGGCGAGGCCTCGATCAACAGCCGGTCAATACGCGCCTCGGTCTCGGCCGGCACGACATAGCCGCCATCGGCATTCGTTCCGGCAGACAGCGATTTCGCCTCCGCCAGCCCGGCCAGATCGCCGCGCCGCATATAGCGCGACCAGGCCGCGCTCTCCGCCGAACCATTGGCCCCGGAAAGACCCGGCCGCGCCTCGCCCAGCAGAAGCCGGTCGAGGGCGGATTTCTGGTCGGTCAGGGCGGCATCGATGCGCGCCACCTTCTCGTCGAGCAGGATATCGGCGGAGGCCTTGGCCTCGATCTCGCCGAGGCGCTGGTCATTGGCCTGTTTGAAGGCCTCGAAGGCGGCCAGCACTTCGCCGAGCGCGGCCCGGGTTTCGCCGGAGACCGGGCTCATCTTGGTTTCCTTGGTCATGATGATCCTTGTTGTCAGGCCGCGAGGGCCGGTTGGGAGACAAGCCGCAGGCGGGCCTGCGGCAGCATCGGGAAGGTCACGATCGAGACCTCCCACAGATCCAGTTCAATCAGCTCGCGCCCGCGCGGGGAGCGGCCGGAAAAACGCCTTGTGCGAAAGCCGATCGACAGCCCGTCAATCGCGCCGGAGCGGACCAGCGACAGCGCCGTGCGCCCGCGCGGCCCCTCGGCCAGGATCTCGCCGCGGACATAGAGCCCGCGCTTGTCCTCACGCAGCTCGCGCCAGACCCCGATCGGCTCGGAGGCCTCGTGCTGGAACAGCATCGGCACATGGGTGCGATGGCGCAGGCTGGCGGCGAACGCACCGCGGCGCACGACATCGCCGGCCAGATCGGCGAGATCAAACACACTGGCATGACCCTCGATCAGCAGGGTTTGGGGCATGATGGGCCTCGTTGAATTTGGAAACTTCAAAACAAACGCGCCTTCTCCCGGAGGAGCGCGCAGCGCGAATTCCGGGATCTGCCGGAGGGTGGAGACATCTCGCAAAGCTCCGGCAGGCCCCGGAATAAATCCGGGGGAAGGTGCTCTCTGGTTTTTGGTTGAGAGCGGGAGATTGAGAGGGAAGCGCCGCCCCCTACTCCTCCATCCGCCGCTCGATCCGCACCAGGCTCTCGCGGGCCAGGCGCACT
>NZ_CAXBKN010000152.1:0-3961 GCF_963976135.1 uncultured Maricaulis sp. | reverse complement strand
CATACTGCACCAGCATCTCGATGCGTTTCTCGATCGGCGGGTGGGTCGCGAACACGCCCATGAAGCCGGTATGCGGGTTCTCGATGAACATTTCGCGGACCTCGTCGGGCGCGTCGCCAACCTCGGAATGGCCGGAGATCTTCGCCAGCGCCGAGATCATCGCATCGGGATTGCGCGTCAGCTCGACAGCGCCGGCATCGGCCATGTATTCGCGCCGCCGCGACAGCGAGAAACGGATCAGGATCGCCAGGATATAGGCGATGGCGATACAGGCCAGCGCGATGAAGATCAGCGCGCCGCCATTGCGCGAGCCGCCGCCGCGGCGCGATCCGGCCTGGCTGCTGGCGCGCAGCCCACCATGCAGCATGCCGCGAAAGGCGATCTCGCCGGCGAAGGAAATAATGCCGACGAAAATGATCGCGATCACCAGCAGGCGCACATCCCTGTGGCGGATATGGGAAAGCTCGTGGGCGAGCACGGCTTCCAGCTCGGCATCATTGAGGGTGTCCATCAGGCCGCGTGTAACGGTGACGGTGTATTGGCCCTCGGTGAGGCCGGAGGCATAGGCATTGAGGCCGGGCGTCTCGATGATCGCCATTTTCGGGATGGTCATGCCGCGCGAGATGCACAGGTTTTCGAGCAGATTATAAAAGCGCGGCTCGTCCTTGCGGGTGACGGAGCTGGCGCCGGTGGCGGCATTGATCATCGCCTGATGCCCGAACCAGGCGATGATGAACCAGATGCCCGCTCCGATCGTGGCGAAAACGGCGATTTCCGGCAGGATATTCACCGCCGCCATCATCGACTGGCCGAGCGTCGCCTCGCCGGCATAACCCTTGCCGGCCATGTAATCGCCCTCGCCGGTCATCGCGATGATGACCAGGGCGATGGCATAGCCGATCAGGGTCAGCAGAACCGGAAATCCGGCCAGCAGGAGGATGGATTTGAGATTATTATTCCAGATATGGGTGCGAAGTCCTGCCGCCCCGAACATCATGGGATTTGATCCTAGAACTTGACCTGGGGCGCCGCACGCTCGGCCTCGGCGACCTCGAAGAAGTCGCGCTTGGCAAAGCCGAACATGCTCGCCATCAACACGGCCGGGAATTGCTCGATCGCGGTGTTGAATTCGGCGACGGCATTGTTGAAGAAGCGGCGCGCAGCGGCGATCTTGTTTTCCAGGTCCGACAATTCGCTCTGCAGCTGCATGAAGTTCTGGTTGGCCTTCAGGTCAGGATAGCTTTCCGACAGCGCGAACAGCTGACGCAGGGCGCCGGAGAGCATGTTTTCAGCGCCGGCGAGCTCTTTCACATTCGGAGCGACAATCGCGGCCTGGCGCGCCTTGATGACGTTTTCCAGCGTATCGGTTTCGTGCTTGGCATAGCCCTTCACGGTCTCGACCAGATTGGGAATGACGTCATGGCGCTGCTTGAGCTGGACATCGACATCGCCCCAGGCCTGGTTACAGGTCTGCCGCAGCGCCACGAGGCGGTTATAGATCCCGACCAGGATGAAGCCGACAACGATAACAACGATAAGAAGGATGATTGACGCGTCCATGCTTTATTCTCCCGGGCAGGCCATAAGGGCCGAAATTTCGATACGATAATCTATTTATTCAGCTTTCGCCTGTGAAGCGAGGAATTCCGAGCCGCGTGGTGCAAAACGCAGGCTGCGCGGAAAACCGCGCGGCGCCATCCGGCCGGCCTGGGCGCGCTTGCCGCACCACATCTTCCAGTCATCGAGACCGTGACGGCGGCCCGCACCGTCGAGCCAGCTGAGGCCCTCCTCGCCCGAAAACACCATCACATCGGCGACACGGGCGCCCTTGCCGCCCAGCAGGCGTACGCCCTTGCCGCGGGTCATGACCGAGATTTCGTCGAGCGGGAAGACCAGAAGCTTCTTGTTCTCGCCGATGACCGCGACCTGGTCGCCCATCGCCGGGATGCACAACAGGGCCTCATCGCCCTCGACCAGATTGAGGATTTGCTTGCCGCCCTTCTTCGCCGCCATGCAATCCTTCTCCAGAACGCGGAAACCATGCCCCTCGCCCGAGGCAATCAGCAGCGTGCGCTCGGGATCGTATTTGAACAGGCCGATTGGCGCCGCATCATCGGGCAGGTCGACATGCAGGCGGACCGGCTCGCCATGGCCGCGGCCGCCGGGCAGATTATTGGCGTCGAGCGTATAGAATTTCCCGTCCGTCGCGAACATCAACAACTTGTCGGTGGTCTCGCATTTGACGGCGAAGGCGGAGCGGTCACCCTCCTTGAATTTCAGCTCGGTGACGTCGGAGCTATGGCCCTTGAGCGCCCTCACCCAGCCACGCTCCGAGAGCACGGCGGTGATCGGTTCGCGCACGATAAAGGCTTCAATCGACGTCTCGGCCGAGACCAATGGCGCGTCGGCAAACACCGAACGGCGGGCGCCAATCGCCGTTTTGGGGCCGTAGAATTTTTCGACCTCGGCGATCTCGCCGTCAACCTTGGCCCATTGCAGCTCAGGCGAGGCGATCAGATCCGACAGGCTCTGGCGCTCGCCGCGCAGAGTGTCGTCTTCCTTGCGGATTTCCAGCTCCTCAAGCTTGCGCAAGCTGCGCAGCCGCATGTTGAGAATGGCTTCGGCCTGCCGGTCTGACAGTTCGAAGGTGGCCATCAGCTTGTCTTTGGGCTTGTCCTCGAAACGGATGATGCGGATCACTTCGTCCAGATCGGCATAGACGATGAGATAGCCGGCCAGTACTTCCAGCCGGTCTTCAACCTTGGCCAGACGCGTCTCGGCCCGGCGCACCGCAACCTCGCGGCGGTGCTCGACCCAGATGGCGAGCACATCCTTCAGGCTCATCACCCGCGGCGTGCCTTCCGGATCAAGCACATTGAGATTGAGCGGGAAGCGGTTTTCCAGATCGGTCAGCTTGAACACCGACTCCATCAGGAGTTCCGGATCGACCAGCTTGCTCTTCGGCTCCAGCACGAGGCGGATATCCTCGGCGCTCTCGTCGAGCACATCCTCCAGCAAAGGCAGGCGCTTGGCTTCCATCATCAGGGCGATGCGCTCGACCAGTTTGGATTTTTGCACCAGATAGGGGATTTCGGTGATGACGATGCGCCACATGCCGCGGCCGACATCCTCGATCTCCCATTTCGCCCGCACCCGGAACCCGCCGCGCCCGGTCTCATAGGCCTCCCGGATCGCCGTTTCCGGCTCGATGATAATGCCACCGGTCGGGAAATCGGGGCCCTTGACGTATTTCAGCAGATCGACCGTCTCGGCATCGGGTTTCTTGATCAGATGCCGCGCCGCCTTGCACAGCTCCCAGGCATTATGCGGCGGGATGGAGGTCGCCATGCCGACGGCAATGCCGGTCGAGCCATTGGCCAGAAGGTTGGGAAAGGCGCCGGGCAGGACCAGCGGCTCGCGTTCCGAGCCGTCATAAGTGTCCTCGAAATCGACCGTGCCGTGTTCAATGTCCTGCAGCAGCAGCTCGGCCGCCTTGGTCAGGCGGGTCTCGGTGTAGCGCATGGCGGCCGCGCTATCGCCGTCAATATTGCCGAAATTGCCCTGGCCCTCGACCAGCGGATAGCGCGAGGCGAAATCCTGGGCCAGACGCACCAGCGCCTCATAGACCGACTGGTCGCCATGCGGGTGATATTTACCGATCACATCACCGACGACGCGGGCCGATTTCTTGAAGGCCGAATCCGGGTTCAGCTTCAGCTCGCGCATCGCATGCAGAAGCCGCCGGTGAACCGGTTTCAGCCCGTCACGGGCATCGGGCAGCGCCCGCTGGGTGATGGTCGACAGCGCATAGGCCAGATAGCGCTTGGACAGCGCCTCATCGAAGGGTTCCTCGATGATATGACCGGCATCAGGATCGAAATTATCGCCCATGGAATAGCGCCTCGTGATTCGTGGGCTTCAGTATAGGGCGATTGGCTTGTGGGACAGGGACGGGGCGCAG
>NZ_CAXBKN010000151.1:0-4182 GCF_963976135.1 uncultured Maricaulis sp. | reverse complement strand
TGGCTGACGCCGAGCTCGCTAAACATGGTGTGGTACTGGTAATTGACCTCGACCATGATCACCGAGCGATTGCGCTGCAGCACGCCGGCGGGCACCGGTGCGCCGCCACCCTCGGCAAAGGCTGTCATGCCGACGGCATCACTCCATTGCACCCTCACCTCGTCAGAGCCGTTCATCAGTACGCTGGTGATGCGCATCTGCAGCGGGCCGGCATCGAAGGGCGAGATGATGACGCCGCCGGCGGTCATGATATCGGCCATCTCGCCATCGGTAATGACATCGTCCTGGGCGACCAGATCCGCCAGGGCGCTGGCGGCGCTGGTAATCTTGCGATCAATAGACAGGGCGAGGCTGATCTCGACCGCGCCAAGATAGAGCAGGATCATGAAGGGGGCGATGAGGGCGAACTCAACCGCTGATGCGCCGCGGCGATCACCGGCAAACCGCCGCAGGGATCGTTTGAGGGCTCTAATCATCGAAGGGCTCGTTCCGGAATACGCTGGCGGCCGACAGTAGGCGCTGATTGCCGCCCATATTCGACATTGCGCCACCGAAATTCGGTGTCAGCAATGACCAGCGATAGAAGACGCGAACCAGCACGATGTCGCCGGCCTCGCCCGGATCCCAGCCGAAACTGCCGCTATCAAGGGAGCCGTCCGGATTGACCGGGCTGCCTTGGTCAACCGTGTTGAAACCTTCGAACACCCGGACATCGAATTCCAGCCGGTCGCAATTGCCGATGACCTCGATCCGGGTACAGATTTCATCGCGGAATTCATTGCGGGTCATGCCGGCCGCCTGGGCCTGGCCGGTGCGGATTTCGCGTGCGGTCTCCAGCACGGCATTTTCAAGCACGGTGCTGGTGAAGAAGACGCTGGCGATCTCGATCATCGCGAACAGCAGGAAGAAGAAGGGCGCAGCGACCATGGCAAATTCAACCGCTGTCGCGCCCGATTGGTCGCGACGGGCACGGCGCAGCAGCCGAAGGAGCGGCTGGCCGGAGATTTCGGGCGTCAGGCGGGCCATGATCGTGACTCCACGGGATGAGGGTGTCGACCGTCTGCGGTCAGGACGGGTCGCCGATGGCCGACTCGGCAATGGCCAGGCGGCCCGATTGCTGGTCGCTGAGCAAGGGCACGCGTGCTGGATCATCGCCAACGCGGGGCAGTTCATCGCAGGTTTCCGCGCAGGAATAGGTCGAGCGCTCCGACCCCCGATATAGCGCCACCTGGCCCTGGACCGGATTGGTGACGACGATGTCGCGCGTGTAGATGACGCGGCCGATGCGATCCATGGCGATGACATTGGTGCGACCCTGCAGCCGTCCGGTCAGGACGAGGGTGCGGCCGTCATGCACAAGTGCGTCAGCGATGGAGGGGTTGCCGATAATGATGGCCGAGGCCTCGCCGGGCAGACGCACGACCTGTGCATGCTCGACAGAGATCGTCAGATCCTCGGCGAGCGCAGGCGCTGTGCATATGAGGGCGAGGGTCATGATGGATGCAAATCGGCAGATCATGGAGGCGCTCCGTCCACACGGGTAATCCGTGTATGAGCCATCATCTCGCGCGCGTCTGAATCTTTTCTAAACGCGGGTGCAATTGTTCATGCCGAAATCAAGAGGGCATTATTGTCATTTTGTTTACTATAGCGACGGTTCGGTGATATATAGTTTTTGTTAAGTACGAATATTTACTGGCTGGAAATTCTTCTCGTGTTTATTGGTCAGCGTTCAGGAGGGGTCGGGACGGATCGTCTCCTGGTGGTGTGGACCTTTCACGGGAGTAAAAAAAATGAAGATGATTTCTCGCTTTTTCAAAGACGAATCTGGTGCAACTGCAATCGAGTACGGCCTCATCGCCGCTCTGATCGCCGTCGTCATTATTGGCGCTGTCACTGCGCTCGGCACCGAGCTTTCCGGGAATTTCGCCGCGATTACCGCCGCGATCTAAACCGGCACCCAGAATACCGGGTTAAAGCAAGGCCGCTCCGAAAGGGGCGGCCTTTGTTTATTGTTTCAACCCCTGTACTGAACAGATGCTTGTCGGCGCCAACCTGCCATTAATGCTCTCGCGCTAATGTGACCGCATCTGCAGACCGGGGGATGATTCCATGCTTCTTCAAATCGCCATAGCGGGCCTCGTGGCGCTGCTCCTGTTTGCCGCCTTCAGCGACGCGACCCGATTTACCATCCCCAACTGGCTGACCATCACCATCGCCCTGCTGTTTCCGGTCGCCGCCCTTCTGGCCGGGTTCGGCTGGGCCGAGGCCGGCAATCACCTCCTCGCCGGTCTTGTTGCGCTACTTCTCGGCATGGCCTTGTTTGCGCCGGGCTGGGTTGGTGGCGGTGACGCGAAATTATTTGCAGCGACGGCTTTGTGGTTCGGCTGGCCGGGTCTCGCCGTCTTCCTGATTCACACAGTGCTGGCCGGCGGGGTGCTGGTGCTGGTCCTGGTCATTGCTCGCAAAGCCCTGCCCATGGCGGGTATTTCCCCGGAAAAACTGGCCGGAACAGCGCTCGCACCTGCTGCACCTGTGCCCTACGGCATCGCGATTACCGGCGGTGCCTTGTGGAGTTTGCCAGCAACAGTGTTCGCATTTCAGTTTTGAAGCGACAGAAAAACCGCATGAAATACGGCAATGACAGGAGAGAATTAACGAGGCTTTGAGGAATTCGACGTCTCATCACCGGTGTATTCGTGTGCCCGAGAGGTTTGAGGCGTCCAATGAACGCGGTCCGTATTGCCATTCTAGTTGCCGCAGCGATCGCTGCGATTGCCGTGGCATTCTTTGTCAGGCAGGCGATGTCGCGCCCTGAAGTGCCGCAGGCTGTGGTGGTCGAAGAGCGGCCGGCTGTCCGGATTCTGGCCGCGCGGCGTGATCTGGCGATTGGCGAACGAGTCGGTGCCGCCGATTTCTATTGGCAATCCTGGCCCGATGAGGCGATGAGCCCGGGCTATATCATTGAAAATCGCGACCAGGGCATTGAAGACTTTGCCGGTTCGGTGGTCCGTGCCCCGATCGGTGAGGGCGAACCGATTACCGGACGCCGTCTGGTGCAGCCGGGTGATGCCGGTTTCATGGCAGCCGTGCTGTCGCCGGGGATGCGCGCCGCCGCCGTGCCGATTTCAGCCGAGCGCGGCGCCGGCGGTTTCATCCTGCCGAATGACCGTGTCGATGTGATCGTATCCTTTGAGGAGGACGTTCAGGGCCAGCGCGGTTCAACCCGTGCCTATGTTGCGCGCACCATCGTTGAAAATGCCCGCGTGCTGGCGATTGACCAGACCTATGGCGAAGGCGAGGAGAATGTTGTCGGTGAAACGGCAACGCTTGAACTGACCCCGGACCAGTCTCGCGCCGTCTCCCTGGCTGTGGCCCGCGGCGAGGTTTCGCTGGTCCTGCGCAGCCTGCTCGATAATGAGGCCGGACCGGTCCTGCTCAGCGGCGGCGAGGGTCCGGAGACGGCCCGCGACGTCGATTCCGACAATTTCAGGCAGAGGAATGTGACCCTGATCCGTTACGGACATTCACAGACCATTGCCCTGGCCGACGACAATTGAGGTTTGAGGTGATGATCCGCTCCCTGCTCCTGTTCGCCGCTCTGGCGATGACTGCGCCCGCGCTGGCGCAGGCGCCCGGCAGCGAGCGCGGCAATACGATGCAGGTCTATATCCGCGAACCGGGCAATGGTCCGGTTTCCGAGAGCCTGCTTCTGCCTCTGAGCAAGGCGGCCGTGATCAATCTGCCGGTCGATGCTGTCGATATCCTCGTCACCAATCCCGAAGTCGTCCAGGCCGTGATCCGGACGCCGCGCCGGGCCTATCTGCTCGGTATTTCGGTCGGGCAGACCAATGCTTTCTTCTTTGACGCTGATGGCCAGCTCATCCTGGATCTTGATTTGCGGGTTGAGCGCGACCTGGGTCCGCTGCAGGAATCGCTCAACCGCTTCCTGCCCAATGCCCGCGTCACCGCGGAAGCGATGAATGATCATATTGTCCTGTCCGGCTCGGTGCCGAACGCAGTCGATGCCGACACTGCCCTGAGCATTGCCCAACGCTGGGTCGATGATCCGGCGCAGATCCTGTCGATGATCTCCATCGAGGGGCGCGACCAGGTAATGCTCAAAGTGCGCATTGTCGAAATGCAGCGCTCCATCGTGCGTCAATTGGGCGTCAATCTGAA
>NZ_CAXBKN010000150.1:0-4200 GCF_963976135.1 uncultured Maricaulis sp. | reverse complement strand
TGCCCGGACGCGTGTCCGGCCCTGTCCCGGTGCCCGCGTCTCCGGACGACGCCCCGGCGTCAGAGCCAGCGGCCCGCCGGGCTGGCGGATTCACGCCGCGCGTGATCGAGGGTGGCAAGACTCGCCTTTGAGGCAAGGTGTTAGCGCGGCGTTAAATCTATTCCCAATCGCCAGGCGCGCCGTCCGGGCAAACGCGTATCATTGCCCTTCGATCAGAGGAGATCAGAGCAATGTTCGACGCGCGCTTCGACCCGATGGATCAGCTGGAGCTGATGCAGGAAAGCATTCTGGAATGCCTTGGCTCGGCCGTAGAAAACGGAATTACCTCGGTTCGCGGTGCGAGCGCCTTCCAGCGCGGGATTGCCCAGCTCGACCGGCTGAGCGCCTTCAAGGCCGACCACATCTATGCGCCACTGACGGCCGATCCGCTGGCGCGCGAATATGTCGCCCATCTCGACGAGCAATTGCTCGATCTGATGGCCCGGATCGACATCTTGCGCACCCATGTCGAACTTGGCCTGGAAGTGGGCAGCGCCAATGTCGCCGGCATGACGGATTCGCTGCTGGCCCTGGTCCGGCAATTGAGGATTTCCTTCAGCCGCGAGGCCGCCCTGATCCCGGTCTATGCCGCCTGGCAGGAACGCTCGGCGATCAATATGCCGCCGCCGCGGGAAGTCGGGCTCGCCAGCGCCCACATGTGATTTTCATCATCCCCAGCGGCCCCGCGCTCTCCCCCCGGCGCGGTGCCCCAAATGGCGGGCCGCCTCCATCTGGAGACGGCCCGTTTTTTTGGGAAATCTTTCGCAGCCCGGAATAGAAACGGGCCAGATCCCATAGGGAACCGGCCCGCTTCACAGCCTGCCGCACAACACGCGGCAGGCATCCCGTGGCTGGGAAGCTGGTCTGGAAATCTAGCCGGTGGCGCGGACGCCTTCGACATCGAGATCGTATTCGCGGACCTTGCGATACAGGGTCGAGCGGCCGACACCGAGGCGGCGAGCCACTTCGCTCATCCGTCCGGCATAGGTCTCGATCGCGAATTCGATCAGGTCCCGTTCGATATCCTCGAGCGAGCGCAGATTGCCACCCTCATCCATGATCTCGACCGGGGCCGGTTCGCCAGCGCCTGCAATCAGCTCGACCGCCGCTGGAGAGATTTCCCCAGCACTCGGCGCTCGGCTCTGGATATCGGGGATCAGGCCGGAGATCTGCGGGAAATCGGCCGGGGTGAGATAATCGCCATCGGCAAGAATAACGGCGCGGAAGACCGCGTTCTCGAGCTGACGCACATTGCCCGGCCAGTCGAATGAGCTGAGCATGGCATGGGTTTCCGGCGCCGCATCGACGATCGCCTTGCCTTCCTGGGCATTGAAACGGCCAATGAAGTGACGCACCAGGGCGGGTACATCATCCCGGCGCGAACGCAGGGAGGGCACTTCGATCGGGAAGACATTGAGGCGGTAGAACAAATCCTCGCGGAAAGCCCCGGCAGCGACGCGCTCGGTCAGATCGCGATTGGTCGCCGAGATAATGCGGGTATTGACCTTGACGGGACGCTTGGAGCCGACCGGATCAACCTCGCCCTCTTGCAGGGCGCGCAGGAGTTTGACCTGCATGTCGAGCGGCAGCTCACCGACTTCATCCAGGAAAAGCGTGCCACCATCGGCCTCCTGGAATTTGCCCATATGCTTGCCGGTCGCGCCGGTGAAAGAGCCCTTTTCGTGACCGAACAGGGTTGATTCGACCAGGTTTTCCGGGATCGCCCCGCAATTGACCGCGACAAAGGGACCACCGGCGCGCTTGGACGCGGCCATGATCGACTGGGCGACCAATTCCTTGCCAACGCCGGATTCGCCGGTGACCAGGATCGGGATATCCGATTGCGCGGCGCGTTCACCGAGCCGGACAACCTGCTGCATCGCTGCGGCATCGGCGATCATGTCGGCAAAGCCGGACATATTGGCCGCCTTGCGGGTCAGCCGCTGGACTTCGCCGCTCAGATTCTGGACTTTCAGCGCATTGCGGATCGAGACCGTGATGCGTTCCGGACTGGCCGGCTTGACGAAGAAGTCCGACGCGCCGGCCCGCATGGCCGCCACTACGGTTTCAATCCCGCCGCTCGCGGTCAATACGATGACCGGAAGATCCGGCAATCGCTTCTTGACCGCTTCCAGCGTCTCCATGCCATCCATCCCCGGCATGATCAGATCGAGCAGCATCACATCGACAGGCGATGTAGCCACTCGGTCCAGGGCCGCATCGCCGCTTTCTGCGGTCTCTACGCGGTAGCCCTGTTTTTCGATCACCGCCTGAAGAAGGCGGCGTTGCGTCGGATCGTCATCAACGATCAGAACTGATTTCACCATCACACCCACGCCTTTTCGGTCGCATTGTTCTCGCCGGGTCTTTTGACCTCGCTGCCGTTGCCGACAGGGCGTCTATGCGGACCGTTATGGGACACTCTTCTAAATTTCACGTTTAAGCGGCGGCAAGGACCGGTTAAGCATAAGCTTGCCGAGAGGGGCCGCCCTCGCCTTCGAGACGCGATGATGAACGATCCAGCCAGCCGAATTTCCGGGAATAGCGTGCGCTGGCCGTTTGCAGCGCGGGACGGGTTTTCGGATTTGCAGGAGCACCAGCGGCTGCTCTTCATTCATTCCCTGCCCGGCATGCTGGTCTGGCCCGGTCTGCTATTCGGCCTCGCCATCGTGTTCCAGATTCTCTCCCAGGGCGCCTGGGCCCTGATCGACGGCAAGGCGCTGGGCCTGACGATGGAGACGGCGCAATTCGCCGGATCGGCGGTGGCCTATGGCGTTCTGGCGCTGCTGATGTGGCATCATTTCGGAATTTATGCCGCCCACCGCGCCGCCTTCTCGGTGATCCCGTTGCGGCTGCAGGACTATCTCGCGGGTCTGCTCGTCCTCGTTTTCATGCTGACCATTGGCAGCCCGCTGACGCTCTGGTTCCACCAGATCGCGATGCTGGATCCGGGCCTGACCCTGGCCGGCGGAGCCGAGCTGGAGGATGTCTCCAATGTCGATGATTTCGTCAGCAATGGAGCGGCCCTGTGGGCGATCATCCTGTTGACCATGCTGGCGGCACCGATTGTCGAGGAGGTCCTGTTCCGCGGCTGGATGTTGCCCATGCTGATCGCGCGCGGCGTGCCCGGCCTGTTCGCCGTCCTGATTTCGGCGGCCGCTTTCGGACTGATCCATATCGGCCAGGGCCTGATGGTGATGACATCGACCGCCCTGCTCGGCGTGGCCCTGGGTGTGGCGCGACTGGTGAGCGGCCGCGTCGCCGCACCGGTCCTCGGACATATCGCCAATAATGCATGGGCGGTATTCGCCATACCCGTTCTGACCGGAATGCAGCCGGGCTGAGATTGACGCAGCGCAGCATCGGCGCTAGCGCTGGATCATGACAAAGACCTCCCCCCGTCCGGCGCGCCCGCCGGCTCCGCTTGTCCAGTATGAAGGCGCCAGGCCACCCGCACCGGCCTGGTTCGAGCGCGCGCTCGCCGTGCCGACCGAAACCGGCACTGTCATCGTCGACAATGCCACCATTCACTGGAAAGCCTGGGGCGAGACCGGCCTGCCCGGCCTGATCCTGGTGCATGGCGGTGTGGCCCACAAGGACTGGTGGGATTCCATCGCGCCCTTCCTGGCCGAGACACGGCGTGTCGTTGCGCTGGATTTGTCAGGCATGGGCGACAGCGATCACCGCGACGCCTACCGCATGGACACCTATGCCCTGGAAGCCATCACCGCCGGCCGTGCCGGCGGGGCCTTCGAGGCTGGTGCGCCCTTCATGGCCGGACATTCCTTCGGCGGGTTTGTCGCGCTGGCAACAGCGGCGGAATATGGTGCTGAACTGGCCGGGATCGCGGTGCTGGACAGCCCCGTCCGGCCCGAACGCGAGCAACGCAACTCGCCGCCGCCAAGCCGTGGCGGCAGCGTCTATGCCTCCTTCGAGGTGGCACTCCAGCGTTTCCGGCTGCTGCCTGAACAGGATTGCGCCAATGCTTTCCTGCTGGACCATATCGCGCGCCAGTCATTGAAGCCGGCAAAGCGGCCGGACGGCAGCGATGGCTGGACCTGGAAATTTGACCCGCATCTGTGGAGCAAGCTGACCTATGACCGCGGTTCGCCGGCCGAAATTGCCGCCAGCCTGAAATGCCGGGTCGCCCTGTTCCGCGGT
>NZ_CAXBKN010000149.1:0-4205 GCF_963976135.1 uncultured Maricaulis sp. | reverse complement strand
ACGGAATGGTGCCGCATCAACCGCGCGACGCGCCGTCCGATGCGGATCAATGGTGAGGTGCTGGAATTGTTTCAGGTGCCGGGCTAGAGGCGGGCCGTGCATCCCTTCGCTGCCGCAGCGGCATTGAGGGCTTCGACCAGTTCCGCTGATACCGGCACGCCCTCGCGCAGCCGCTTGCCACGCAGGGCCCGTTCCGGATCGCCGGGATAGAGGACCGGACTGTCCCAATCCATCGGCGGCGAGGCGAGAGCGTATGTCGCCAGGGCCTCGATCTCATGCTCCATCCAGTCCGCTTCGCCGAACATCGCCGGATTGATCAGGATGGCGAACATGCCGTTGCGCACGGCGCCGCCGCGTGGATGCTCCGGCTGGATCGTGCCGCCGCCGGAGAGCACGCCACCGAGCAGTTCGCAGGCGAGGGCGAGGCCATAGCCCTTGTGGCGGCCCATCGGGGTGAGGGCGCCCCGGCGCACCGGTTCGCTCATGCCGGATGGATCCGTCGTCGGCATGCCATGCTCATTGATCAGCGAGCCGGGCGGAATGTCCTGGCCGCGCGCCGCGGCAATCTTGAGCCGGCCGAGCGAGATGCGGCTGGTGGCCATGTCGAGCACAAAGCTGGATCGATGCGTGGTGGCGGGAAAGGCGATGCAGACCGGATCCGTGCCAAGCCTGGCATCGGAGCCATGAAACGGTGCCATGACGGGCGGCTGGCCGGTGATATTGACGAAGAGGAGGGCCGCCAGGCCGGCTGCAGCCGCCTGCTCGCCATAGGCGCCGATACGACCGAGATCATGGGCATGGCCCAGCGTCGCCGCTGCCAGCCCGTGTTCGAGCGCCTTGGCACCGGCCCGCTCGATCAGGCGTGACGCCGCCGGTGCGCCCCAACCGCCATCGGCATCGACGCGCAGCAGGATCCCGGTCTCGGTCAGGACATGCTCCTTGCTGTCGAGATTGACCAGTTGCCGGCCGGCCTGTTCAAGCCAGGCCGGAAGCAGCGCGATGCCATTGCTGTCATGTCCCGCCAGGCTGGCAGAGACAAGATGCTCCGATACACCTTCCGCATCCTCGGGCCTCGCGCCGGCAGCCCTCAGCAGGGCGGCGCAAAACTCGGTCATCTCCCGGGCAGGCAGGCGGATATCGCTGGTCTTCATTGGGCCTCACTGCGAGTGTCAGGGAATCGAAACGGCCATCATAGGCGCCCTCCATCCCGGACCATAGCCGCTCACCGGTGAAGCCGGTAATCCCGTCCGCCCGCCCTCCGATCGGTCACGGCCACAGCATCAATGGATACAGGCTGACCGGTCAGGCGCCAGGCCGGCCGAGCCGGTTTCGTGGCAAAATGAGAAAAACCAGCACTGCCTCAAATTTCACCGTGCCACTTAAGCGTTTAGCAATTGATTTGAGTCATTCTCCCTCGTGCCGGACAATTGCTGGACCGGACAAGAAGACACCGCGTTGAACACGGGAAAAATCCCGGACGGCGCACGCCAAAACTGGATGAAGGGTAAGTCAATGTATAAAACGGGAACAATGATCCTGGCGGTGGCAATGTCCGCCATGGCATTTTCAGCCGCTCCGGCGTTCGCTCAAGAGCGCGAACGTACGAGCGTAGCAGCTCCGGAATATCCGCGTGGCGCCGAGCGTCGCGGTGTCGAGGGCTATGCAGTTGTCGAATACACGGTGTCGCCCGATGGCACTGTCGAAAATCCGACGGTCGTCGAAGCGCAGCCGGAAGGCGTGTTTGATCGCGCTGTCCTGCATGCAATCGAAGGTTGGAGCTATGCGCCAGCTGAGGCCTCGACCGAGGGCGTGGTACAGCGTTTCGATTTCAACCTGGGCGGTTAATGACCCGGGTGGTGCGGTCAGCGGACAAAAGATTTCAGCGATCGCCATCAAAATAAGAATTCATTTACGGGCGGCGCGTTAGCGTCGCCTGTAATTTCTTGCCCGAGGCCATTAACCATAAGGGGCCAAGCCCATGAATGCTGTACTCGCCGGACTTGGAGAAAAAACCTCCAGCGTCAAATTTCGGCTTCTGGCCGCCTTCGCTCTATCATCCGTGATGACGCTCGTGGCGGCTGTCGTGGGCGTCACGGGCTTCAACTCCACCAATCTTGCGGTCAGTCAGATCACCAGCCGCGCCATTCCCGAAACATTGGCCGTCGACGCGCTCAGCGAGGACAGCCAGGGCCTCAGCGCTGTATTGCAGGAACTCGCGCTCTCCTCGACCTCCGAAGTGAGGGGCGAGAACTTCCAACGCGCCATTGAGCTTCGCGATCACCTGTCGCCGCAACTGGACGCGCTCCGCGTTCTGTCGAATGGCGGCGAGCTGACGACCCTGAACGAAGCGGCGGCAGAGTTGTCCGGCATGGTCGAGGGCATGAATTCCGCGGTCGACCGGCGTCTTACCGTTCGCAATCAGCGCCGCGACACCACCAATCTGGCGCGCCAGGGCCGGGTCAGCCTGGCCAGCAGTATCGAGACCGCGCTCGACAATAGCGAAGAGGGCGATGTCGAAAGCCTGCTGCGCGCCCTGATCGCCGCCAACCAGCTCCTGATCCAGTACAATGAACTCGATATCGCCGCGTCCGATGCGGAGATCGATGCCATCTACGACCGGTATGACGAAGCGGCCGGTGAGCTTGATATCAACCTGGCACTGCTCGAGCGTCCGGCCTCACCGCTGGTCCGTGACCAGGCCGACCTGTTGATTGGCTATGGCGACGGCGCGGCGGGCGTGTTCGAACTCCGCAAGGCCGAATTGGCCGCGATTGCGCAAGCTGAGGTCCTTGCCGCCGAGGCCCGTACCGCGGCCTCAGCGCTGACCACCCATGTCACCGCATTCAAACAGGAAGTCAGCCAGCGGGTCGATATTGCGACCCAAGCCGCCAATTCTGCCGTCGTGACAGGTCGTGTCGTCCTGATCGCGATCGCCGCGATCGGCCTGGGCATTGCTGCCGGTATCGGCTGGTTCTACGTCAACAGGACGCTCCTGAAACGTATCAGCGCGATGGCGCGTACCATGCGGGCGCTGGCCGAGGGAAATAGCGACGTCAATCTGAACTTCACGCCGGGCAATGACGAGATTGGCGACATGGCGCGATCGGTGGATGTTTTCCGCCAGAACGCGATCGAGCGTACCCGGCTGGAAGCCGAGACGCTGGCAGAGCGCCGAATGAAGGAAAAACGGGCTGCGGCCGTCGAGAGCCTGATCCAGGCCTTCGAAGAAGCGTCCGCCGATGCCATCGGCCAGGTCAGTGCCGCTGCCAACCAGATGGAAACGGCCGCCCGCACGATGAGTTCGACCGCCGCCGCCACAACCGGCAAATCCGCCGCTGTGGCGCATGCCTCGGAAGGTGCGTCGCAAAACGTCCAGACCGTGGCCGCTGCGGCCGAGGAGATGGTCTCCTCCATTGGCGAGATCAGCCAGCAGATCGCCCGCTCGACCCAGATCGCCGGCAGCGCTGTCGACCAGGTCGAACGCACCAATGGCGATGTCCAGCGTCTCGATGATGCTGCCAAGAGCATTGATGACATTGTCGGCCTGATCAATGACATCGCCGAACAGACCAATCTCCTGGCCCTCAACGCGACCATCGAGGCAGCTCGCGCCGGTGAGGCCGGCAAGGGCTTTGCGGTGGTGGCCTCCGAAGTGAAGGCGCTAGCGAGCCAGACCGGAGCTGCGACGCAGAATATCTCCGAACACATCTCCGGCATTCAGAGCGCCACCTCCAAGGCGGTCGAGGCGATGTCCTCGATCGGCGGCACGATTCACGAGATGAGTGAAATCGCGACGGCCATCGCTGCGGCGATGGAAGAGCAGCGTGCTGCAGCCGGCGAAATCACCCGCTCGGCCCAGGAAGCTGCCGATGGAACGCGCGATGTGTTTGCCAATATCCAGGAAGTCGATCGCGCGACCTCGGAAACCGGCGAAAGCGCCGGTGAGGTTCTCGAGGCGTCGCTGGCCGTTTCGCGCCAGTCGGGCAGCCTGAAAACCTCCGTCGAGCAATTCCTCACCGAGGTGCGTTCGGCCTGATCTGCAGACAACTGAAATCAGGGACCGCCCGTGGCTTGTCAGCTGCGGGCGGTCCGCGTATACGGCGTGCCTCTCTGCTTGCAGAGGGTGTGGCGGGGTAGCTCAGCTGGTTAGAGCGCAGGACTCATAATCTTGAGGTCGGGAGTTCAAGTCTCCCTCCCGCTACCAT
>NZ_CAXBKN010000148.1:0-4206 GCF_963976135.1 uncultured Maricaulis sp. | reverse complement strand
TGGCGGTGAGGGTGGGATTCGAACCCACGAGACGGTTCCCCGCCTACACACTTTCCAGGCGTGCGCCTTCGACCACTCGGCCACCTCACCGCGAGGAGGGCGGACTATACGCATCACGGGGGCTAGAGCAAGTGGCCTCAATCAGCTGCGGCAGCCTGCGCAGCAGGGGCAGGCGGGCGTGGGGTTGGGCTGGCGACAGTTCGGGCTCTGGCAATCGCGCCGGGAGTGCCTATTTTGACGTCAGACCCGATCCAGGAAACCACCATGACCGAGCTCACCGCAAACCCTGCCATCATCCCTGCCGACCAGGCCCTGCCCGGCCGCGCCGCGCCGATCGCCACGGCCAGCCATCATTTCGTGACCGGGCGGCCCCTGAAGGTCGAGCGGCCGGAGATGATGGAAGAAATCTTCTTCGGCATGGGTTGCTTCTGGGGCGTCGAGCGCCTGTTCTGGCAGGCCGAGGGCGTCTGGCACACGGCGGCCGGTTATGCGGGAGGCTACACACCCAATCCGACGTATCGCGAAGTCTGCTCCGGCTCGACCGGTCATGCCGAGATCGTACGGGTGGTTTATGACCCGCAAGAAATCTCCGTCTCCGCCCTGCTGAAACTCTTCTGGGAAGGTCATGACCCGACCCAGGGCATGCGGCAGGGCAATGATCGCGGCAGCCAGTATCGCTCGGCGATCTATGTCACGACGCCGCAGCAGGCACTGGAAGCCCAGCTCAGCCTGACGGCCTACAACAAGGCCCTGGCGGCGCATGGCCGCGGTCCGGTCACGACCGAAATCGCCGAAGCCGTGCCCTTTTTCTATGCCGAGGATGATCACCAGCAATATCTCGCCAAAAATCCCGGCGGCTATTGCGGACTGTCCGGCACCGGCGTGGTCTGCCCGATCGGCACCGGGATCGGGGCTGTCTGAGGCGGGACGCGCCTGAAGCCAGGCTCGCTGCAGGATCGCCGCGGCCGGGGAATCGCCGCAGATTGATGCCAATGCGGATCCGCCGGGCCCGCCACACGCTTGGGAAATGAATCCTTGAAACGCCTGATCGCCTTTGATGTCGACTCGACGCTCCTGCGGGTGGAGTCGCTCGACACCGCACTGGAAGCGGCGCTGGCGAACCTGCCCGATTCGGCCGCGGCCAGGGCGCGGCTGCACGATATCACCAATGCCGGCATGACCGGCCGGATGGCGCTACGCGATTCGCTCGAGGCGCGACTGCAACTGGCCTCGCTTGACCGCGCCATGGTATTGCGGATCGCCGAGGACTTGCGCAAGCGCGTGACGCCGGGCATGGCGGCCCTGCTGCGGCAATTGCGGGCCCAGGGTGATGAATTGCACGCCGTCTCCGGCGGTTTCGCCGACCTGCTCGAACCGGTGCTGGGTGATCTCGGCTTCGGCCGCAGCGAGATGCACGCCAATGAATTCATCTATCTGGACGAACAGGTCATCGGCCTTGACCCGGACTGCCCGCTATCGCGCAATGGCGGCAAGGCGGAAATTCTCAACCGCATCTCGCGTCATGCCAGGACCACCATCATCATCGGCGATGGCATGACCGATTTCGAAGCCTTTGAGCAGGGTGCCGCCGATAAATTCATCGGCTTCGGGGCCATCGCCCAGCGCGAAGTCGTCCTCGCCGCAGCCGAATGGGCCGGCGAAAGCTATGTCCGCAGCGTCAATGCCCTGGCCAGCCTGCTCAAGACCTAGCCGAGGATCAGGCGGGCCCGGATCGTGCCATCCATTGCCTTGATGCGATCGAGGAAATCGGCAGGCAGATCGCCTTCGAGGTCGGCGGCGACATAGCCCAGCTCACCGCGGGTCTCCAATTGCTGGGCCGCGATATTGGCGCCGGCAGCACTGACCGCATCATTGAGCCGCGACAGATAACCCGGCGCATTGCCGTGAAAGCTCAGCAGCCGCACCCGGCCGGTCTTGATCGCACCCGGCTCGATCTCCGGCACATTGACGGCGCCCTTGGTGGCGCCGTGGCTGAGAAAGCGGGCCAGCTTGGCGGCGACATCATCGCCGATCGCCTCCTGGGCCTCCAGCGTCGAACCGCCGACATGCGGGGTGAGGATTATGTTCTCGAATTTCTGCAGCGGCGTCACGAAGGCTTCGTCCTTCGAGGCCGGCTCCTTCGGGAAGACATCAACGGCGGCGCCGATCAGATGGCCACTCTCGAGCGCTGCGCACAGCGCGTCGATATCGACCAGATCGCCACGCGCCTGGTTGATCAGGATCGAGCCGGGCTTCATGCGGGCAATCGCCTGGGCGTTCATCATATTGTGGGTCGTCGGCAGTGAGGGCACGTGCAGGGTCACGACATCACACAGCTCGAGCAATTCATCGAGCGAGCCGACCGAGCGCGCATTGCCATGGGCCAGCTTGGGTTCGACATCATAGAAATAGACATGCATGCCCAGCCCGCTGGCCAGCACGCTCAATTGCGAGCCGATATTGCCATAGCCGACAATGCCGAGCTTCTTGCCGCGCACTTCGTGGGAATTGGTCGCCGATTTGAGCCATTCGCCACGCTTGGCGGCGGAGGCGCGCAGCGGCACGCCGCGCATCAGCATGATCACCGAGGCCAGGGTCAGTTCGGCGACGGAGCGGGTATTGCCAAACGGGCCATTGAAGACCGGAATGCCATGGCTGGCGGCGGCGTCGAGATCGACCTGGTTGGTGCCGATGCAGAAACAGCCCAGCGCCAGCAGGCGCGGCGCGGCGTCGAAGGCGGCCGCGGTCATTTTGGTGCGCGAGCGAATGCCGGCGACGCGAGCATCACCAAGGGCGGTGTGCAGATCGGCGGGCTCCAGCGCCGAGGCATGACGCTCGATGCGCAATCCCGCAGCCAGCAAGGGCGCATCGGCCACAGGATGGAGATTCTCAAACAGGACGGCGGTATCGGTCATCAGGCGCTCCCAGGACTGTGGCGCCAGACTAGGAGGATTTCGCTGCACCGCAACATCCACCGGAGGAAATTTGCACGCATGCGCTGATTTTTCGCAGCCAGAAACCCTGATCATGCGTCAAACAGGCCAGGGCGCCGCAAGAATCGTCTCAACTGGCCTCATAGGCGGCGCGCAGCCAGCCGATCACCGCCTCATCGACCTCATCGGCGCCTTGCAGGCGCACCCGATGGGTGACCATCGCATTGAAGGAGCCGGCCGCCTCCAGCCGCCCGGCCGGCGGCATGGCACCGAGATTGAGTCCGAGATCGAGACGCGTTTTCGTCGAAGGCTGAACAATGGCAAACTGTTTCGACCGGCGCAGCGAGACATAGGCTTTCTTCGGCGCCAGCTCGACATCATCGCCCAGCCCGGTGGCGATCTGCATCAGACGGTCATGGATGGGGCGCAGCGCGTCCTTGCCGGCATATTGCGCCTCCACCAGATCGGCCTCGGAACCGGCCGTCTGCGGCGCCAGACGCTCCGGATTGAGACTCACCGTCGCCACGAGATTGGCATAACCATGGGTCAAACCATGTTCGCCCTTGAGCCAGGCGAGGATCTTGCCATGCTTGCGCTCGGAAACAGTGCCGGCCAGAACCAGCCATTCCTCCAGCGAGCGGCCGGTCTTCTCCGGCATATTGGCAATCATGCTCTGCAACATTTCGTCAGGCGTGGCCATGCGGTCACCTTCCCCTCAAACCCGCGTCAGGCTAGCCAATCGGTCCGGATGGGAAAACCCCTATTCGGCTGGAGCGGCCCCGGCATCGGGCGCCAGCGCGTGCAGGGCAGCCAGCGTCAGATTGACGTGCTCATCCGGGTTCATTTCCGAATGCTTGAAGGCAATTTCGCCATCTTGCGCGATCACATAGGAGGTGCGGCTGGTCCAGCCCGGACGCATCATCAGTCCGACGCCATAGGCCGAGACCGTCTCGCGATCGACGGCGGCGACAGGGAAGGCGCTGGCGCAATGCGCCTCGGAAAACTCGGACAGGCGGTCGGTATTGCCGGCGGTGACGCCGATCAAAGTCGCCCCGGCAGCGGTGAATTCAGCCGCGGATTCGGCAAATAGCGCCGCTTCGACATTACAGCCGCCCGTGAAGGCCGCCGGGAAGAAATACATCACCACAGGACCGTTGGAGAGCGCCTCGCCAAGATCGAAATGAAAGGCTTCGCCGCCGAGAAAACCATCGGCCTGGAACAGGGGCGCGGTATCGCCGACTTCCGGCGCAGCGAAGGCTGGCGCGGCGAGGCA
>NZ_CAXBKN010000147.1:0-4355 GCF_963976135.1 uncultured Maricaulis sp. | reverse complement strand
ATCTCCCACTCCTCGGTCGAGCGCGGCATCGGCCCGGACGCCAATGGCCATCTCGATTTTGCCCTGCAGCGCTGCGCCGGCATGGTCGAGGGCCTGATCGTGCACGCCGATCGCTGCCAGGAAAATCTCGACGCCCAGGGCGGCATCCATAATTCCCAGCGCCTGCTTCTGGCCCTGACCCAGGCCGGCGTGTCGCGCGAGGACAGCTATCGCCTGGTCCAGCGCAATGCGATGAAAACCTGGGATGAGGGCGGCCAGCTGGTCGACCATCTGAAAGCCGATCCGGAGGTCACCGCCAAGATGACCAACGCCCAGATCGAGGCCTGTTTCGACGAGGCCTATCACCTCAAACATGTCGACACGATCTTCGCGCGGGTGTTTGCCGACTGAGGCGAGTATGCCTATCCTTCCTGCAACCGAGGGAGACAGGCATGGGCAAGCTTTACGACAGCATTGACGAGCGGGTGACGGGCTTTATCGAGGCGCAGAAGATGTTCTTCGTCGCCACCGCGCCGTCGGGCCATGGCCATGTCAATGTCTCGCCCAAGGGCCATGACACATTCCGCATTCTCGGCCCCCATGAAGTCGCCTTTCTCGATCTCGGCGGCTCGGGCATCGAGACCGTGGCGCATCTGCGCCAGAATGGCCGCATCACCTTCATGTTCTGCGCCCTCGATGGGCCGGCCAATATCCTGCGCCTCTATGGCAAGGGCCATGCGGTGTGTTTCGACGATCCGGGTTTTGACGAGAAACTCGCCCTGTTCGGTGATTTCCCCAGGGCGCGCGCGGTCATCACGGCCCGCATCTCGCGCATCCAGGACAGCTGCGGCTGGGGCGTACCGCTCTACGAGTTCAAGGGCGAGCGCGACCAGCTGCTGCGCTATAACGAACACCGCTCAGACGAGGAATGGCGCGAGCGCCGCTATACCGGCAATGCCCTGTCG
This sequence comes from uncultured Maricaulis sp., assembly GCF_963976135.1. Lineage (GTDB taxonomy): Bacteria > Pseudomonadota > Alphaproteobacteria > Caulobacterales > Maricaulaceae > Maricaulis. Next base: position 3,411 of record NZ_CAXBKN010000147.1, on the reverse strand, counting down.
ATCGACGGCCTGCCGGGTCTGGTGCGCCCGGACGAGGCGGAATAGCAGCACAATTTAATTCGCTTAATAGTTGTAATCTTTGCATATACGCATTATCGTCATCCTGACGAAAGTCAGGACCTCGAGACAATGGGCATCCAACCCTGTGTCTACATGCTCGCCAGTCGCCCGCGCGGCGCGCTCTACATCGGTGTTACAGGCGATATCGCCATGCGCGTCTGGATGCATCGCGAAGGGCGCGGACCGAAATTCTGCGCGCGCTACCAGATCCATGATCTGGTCTGGCTGGAATTCGCTGCGACCCTGGCCGATGCGATCACGCGCGAGAAACGGTTGAAGAACTGGCGTCGCGCCTGGAAGATCGAGCTGGTGGAGAAGGAAAATCCGCGCTGGCGGGATTTGTATGAGATGATCAACCAATAGCTCTATGACATCGAGGTCCTGACTTTCGTCAGGATGACGAGGATTGTGGTTTTGTATTCGGGTTGGTCCCAGCCAAGGCGGAGCCTGGATAACGCGAGTGTGATGGCGGCGGCGCTGGCCTTCCCACACCGGCGCCCTATCCTGCCCCAAGCAAAAAGACCGGAGCCCGCCGCATGCGTACTGCCCTCATCGTCCTCGCCCTGCTGGGGGCTTTTCTGGCACCGAATTTCCTGCGCGGTGACTGGGCGGCGCAGGCCGAAGCGGTCGAGGAGCGGCCGCGGCTGGTGGCGGCGATGTTTCGCTCGTCCTGGTGCGGGGCCTGCCGCATCCTGGAACCGCGCATCGATGATGTCCGGCCGGAGTATGCGGATGCGGCGATTGAATTCATCCGCTTCGACTTCACCCTCGGCCAGCGCGAGCGCGTGCGCGAACTCGCCGTTGAGGCCGATATCACCGAGCTTTATGACGAGCTCGTGGGCCGCACCGGTTTCCTGGTCCTGATGGACCGTGAAACCGGCACTGTTTTCGAGATCATCACCACCAATTACGACCGCGACCATATCCGCGAAGCGTTCGACCGCTGGCTGGCGATTACGACGGCAACCTAGCTTTCGGTCTGGATCTGGTGACGGGCTTCGGCCAGTAATTCATCCATACGCTTGCGCAGGAGGTGATCGGAGAGCTCGACCTTCTTGGCGTCGAGATCGGCGCGCACCTTGCGGAAAACGTCGTCATCGCCGGCTTCCTCGAAATCGGCGACGATCACCGTCTTGGCATAGGCCGTGGCGGCTTCGCCATCGAGACCCATCAGTTCGGCGGCCCACAAGCCCAGCAGCTTGTTGCGACGGGCATTGGCCTTGAAGTCCAGTTCCTGGTCGTGGGCATACTTGTTTTCAAAACCGGATTCGCGATCATCAATGCCAGACATGGCAGCTCTCCTTGGGATAATGTGTTGCCTGATTGGTTAGCTTGCCCACCGCCCGAAATCAATCGCCCCGGCACAGGCCATACCGCACCGCAGCAAGGGATTGCGAATAACGAAAAGGGCGGATAATTTAGCCCATCAACGCGCGGTCCGGTCTCCGATTCGGGCCGCGTCGCGCATTTTCGGTCCGAATATGACCCGGACCCCGACTGGAGCGCCGCCCATGTCCCGCCGCAAGAAACTCTACGAAGGCAAGGCCAAGATCCTCTATGAAGGCCCGGAACCGGGGACGATCGTCCAGTATTTCAAGGATGATGCGACGGCCTATAACGGTGAGAAAAAGGCGACGCTCGAAGGCAAGGGCGTGCTCAATAACCGCATCAGCGAATATATCATGGTCCAGCTCGGCCATATCGGCATCCCGACGCATTTCATCCGCCGCCTCAATATGCGCGAGCAATTGGTGCGCCAGGTCGAGATCATTCCGCTCGAAGTCGTCTGCCGCAATGTCGCCGCCGGTTCGATCAGCAAGCGCCTCGGGATCGAGGAAGGCCAGCAATTGCCGCGCGCCATCGTCGAATTCTATTACAAGAAGGACGAGCTCAACGACCCGATGGTGTCGGAAGACCACATCACCTCGTTCAACTGGGCCACGCCGCAGGAAATCGACGACATGATGGCGCTGACCCTGCGCGCCAATGATTTCCTCTCCGGCCTGTTCGCCGCGGTCAATATCCGCCTGGTCGACTTCAAGCTGGAATTCGGCCGCCTGTATGAAGGCGATATGGTCCGCACCGTGCTGGCCGACGAGATCAGCCCTGACAGTTGCCGGCTGTGGGACATGGAAACCAATGAAAAGATGGACAAGGACCGCTTCCGCCGCGATCTCGGCAATGTCACGGAGGCCTATGCCGAAGTCGCCCGCCGCCTGGGCGTCATGAAGGACATGCCACGTTCGGTCCCCGACGCACCGGATGACGCCGGCAAATAGTCCTCGGACAAAACAGGTTTGAGAACGCCCCCGCATCGCCGGGGGCGTTTTCATGTCCGCACACCGCAAGAACCGGCGCTGCTCGATTGCATCGGCCCGCCGCCCGCATTATGCAGGGCGCATCCAAAGCAGGCCTCAAAAAAGCGAGTCGTTCCCGTGAAAGCGAAAATCCACGTCTATCTCAAGCCCGGCGTTCTCGACCCGCAAGGCGCTGCCGTTGCCGGTGCGCTGCACAATATGGGTTATGCCGAAGTCGCTTCCGTGCGCCAGGGCAAGCTGATCGAGCTCGACCTGACCGGTGATGATGTCGAAGCCGCCCGGGTCCGCGTCGACGAGATGTGCGCCAAACTCCTCTCCAATCCGGTGATCGAGAGCTACTCGATCGAGCTGGAATAGGGGCGGCGTGGCCATGAAATCCGCCGTCATCGTCTTTCCCGGGTCCAATTGCGACCGCGACGCCCATGATGCGATCGAACGCGTCACCGGCACCGCTCCCGCCATGGTCTGGCACCAGGAAACCGCTCTGCCCGAAGGCACGCAATTCGTCATGGTGCCCGGCGGGTTTTCCTATGGCGACTATTTGCGCTGCGGCGCCATGGCTTCCCACTCGGCGATCATGCCGGCCATCATCGCCCATGCCGCTACCGGCGCGCCAATTCTCGGCGTGTGCAATGGCTTCCAGATCCTGACCGAATGCGGCCTGCTGCCCGGCGCGCTGATGCGCAATGCGCAGCTGAAATTCATTTGCGAAGACACGGCCATTACCGTCACCAATACCAATACGCGCTTCACCTCGCGCTATCCGGCCAATGCCAAGCTGATCATCCCGATCGCCCATCATGACGGCAATTATTTCGCCGACGACGAGACGCTGATCCGGATCGAGAATGAAGGCCAGGTCGTCTTCCGCTACGGCGCCAATCCGAACGGCTCCGCCAATGACATTGCCGGCATCGTCAACGAGCAAGGCAATGTGCTCGGCATGATGCCGCATCCGGAACGCGCCGTGGACGCCAGGCATGGCGGCACGGACGGGCTGGCCTTGTTTGAGAGCTTGCTGGGGAGCGCTTAG
>NZ_CAXBKN010000146.1:0-4480 GCF_963976135.1 uncultured Maricaulis sp. | reverse complement strand
TCCTCCGGATCAACCTCATCCTCGGAAATCACCTGGTTGCGGATCGACATGCCGGCCTTGTGGACGCTCATCGGATCGCCCGACACCAGCGGGTGCCAGTCATAGAGGTCCTTGCCCTCGCCGATCAGGCGGTAGGCGCAGGTTTGCGGCATCCATTCCAGTTCGGTGACGTTTTTCGGGGTCAGGATGACGCAGTCGGGGACGCGCTGTTTGCGGTTGGTGTAATCGCCGCAGCGGCAGGTGTCGGCGTTGAACAGGCGGCAGGTGACGTCGGTGTGCAGGCGCAGGCCTGAATCCTCGTCTTCGAGCTGGATCAGGCAGCATTTGCCGCAGCCATCGCACAGGGATTCCCATTCCGGCTTGCTCAATTGTGACAATGTTTTCGTTTTCCAGAAAGGCTGTGTCATGTCTGTCGCCTGAATTTGGCCCAGTTTCCGGGGCCTAGGATTGCAGCAGGCCGGCGTGTTACGGCAGGTCTGGGTTTTGGGTGGCTATAGCATGTTCAACGAGCCGTATCGCGCCGATCACATGATGGAACGCGAACAGAGACAGCGGCGCACGCTGATCATTGGCGCCAGCGTCACCGGTGTCAGCCTGCTCGGCATGCTGATCGCGGCGCTCATGGTGTGGGACTGGGCCTTCCATGATTTGCCACCGGCACCGGGCTCGGCAGCGGAATTATGGTCGGTGCGGCTGGAGCCATCGGTCACCGTGCTCGACACCCATGGCGATGTGCTCGCCGTGCGCGGACCGCTCTATGCGCGCGCCATCTCGCTCGATGCGCTGCCGGCTTATGTGCCGCAGGCCTTCCTGGCGATCGAGGACCAGCGTTTTTACGAGCATGGCGGGGTGGATTATCGCGGCGTCGCGCGGGCGCTGTGGACCAATCTGCGCGCCGGACGCTCGGTGCAGGGCGGCTCGACCATCACCATGCAGCTGGTCAAGAATCTGATGCTGACGCCGGACCGGCTCTTGCGGCGCAAGCTGCAGGAGATCCGCCTCGCCTGGGCGCTGGAGGACAATCTCACCAAGACGGAAATCCTCGAACTCTATCTCAACCGCATCTATCTCGGCGCCCGCGCCTTCGGCGTCGAGGCGGCGGCGCATCGCTATTTCTCCAAACCCGCCAGCGACCTCACCCTGGCCGAGGCGGCGATGCTGGCCGCCTTGCCCAAGGCGCCCTCGCGGCTCGATCCGACCGTCAATCTCGTCGCCGCCCAGGCGCGCGCCGAACAAGTGCTGGCGGCGATGCTCGCAGCCGGCTTTATTACCGAGGAAGCGCGCGCCGAGGCGGTCGCCAATCCCGGCGTGCCCGTGCCGGCCAGTCTCGATCCCCAGGCCGGGGTGACCTGGGGCTATGTGTTCGATTATGCGGTGCTGGAAGCCGCGCGGCTTCTGCCCGAAGACGTGCCCGATCTGGTGATCCGCACGACGATCGACCCGGCGCTGACCCTGGCGGCGCGCGACAGTATTGCCGGCGTGCTCGATAGCGACGGCGCGGCGGTCAATGCCAGCGAGGCGGCGATCGTCCTGCTGGCACCGGACGGGGCGATCCGCGCCTTTGCCGGCGGGCGTGATTATCTCGTCAGCCAGTTCAACCGCGCCCTGCAGGCCCAGCGCCAGCCCGGCTCGGCCTTCAAGCCGATCGTGTTTACTGCGGCGCTGGAAGCCGGTTACGACCCCTCCTCCGCCGTCTGGGATGAGCCGGTCGATCTGGAAGGCTGGGAACCACAGAATTTCGCCGGCGGCTATCGCGGTCTGGTCACCCTGCAGGAAGCCCTGCGGCGCTCGATCAATACGGTCGCAGCCCAGGTCGCCAGCGATGTCGGGCTGGGGCGGATTGTCGAGACCGGTCACCGGATGGGCATTCGCTCGACCCTGCCGGAATTGCCGGCCATTGCGCTGGGTGCCGCCGAGGTCAATCTGCTCGAACTGACGGCGGCCTATTCGGTCTTCCCGCGCGATGGCCAGCGCTTTGATCCCTGGTTCGTCGAGCGCATCACCAATTCGCGCGGCGACGTGTTGTACGAGCACGCCGAGACGGCGCCGGTGCAGGCGCTGGCGCCGGACGTGGCGCGGCCGATGTCCACCATGCTGCAGGATGTGGTATTATCGGGCACCGGACGCCGCGCCATCCTCGCCGGTGGCCGCGCCGTCGGCGGCAAGACCGGCACCAGCCAGTCCTTCCGCGATGCCTGGTTCATCGGCTTCACCGCCGATTACACAGCCGGCGTCTGGGTCGGCAATGATGATGACAGTCCGATGAGCAATGTCACCGGCGGCGGACTGCCGGCGACAATCTGGCAGCGCTATATGACGGCCGTGCATCAGGGCATTCCGGTGCACGCGCTCAGCGCCCCGGCGCCGCGCTCACGCTCGGAACGCGAGGAAAGGCTGGCCGCCTTCTATTCCGACCTGTCCGATGCCTTCGACGCCTTGCTGGCGGATCCGTCCGCCGCCGCCGGCGATCCCAGGGAGCGCTGAACCAGCGCCGTCAATTGCGCGATCTCGCCGCGCAAACCAGCGATCTCGCTCTGCAGCTCGATCACATCCTCGCCGACCTCGGCATCACGCTCTTCTTCCGCGTCGAAATGCTTCGACTGCAGGCTGTCGACGATGATGGCGATGAAGAGATTGAGGATGGCGAAACTGGTCAGCACGATAAAGACGAGGAAAAACAGCCAGGCCCAGGGATGGTATTCCATCACCGGCAGGGCCAGGTCGGTCGCCCAGCCTTCCAGCGTCATCACCTGGAACAGCGAGAAGGCCGTATCGCCCAGCGTGCCGAAACGCTCGGGATTGGTGCCGGCATAAAGCTTGGTCGCCATCACGGCGGAGACATAGAAGGTCAGCCCCAGCACGGCCATCACCGCCCCCATGCCCGGGATCGCGCGCAGCAGCGCTTCGACCACCTTGCGCATTTCCGGCATCACCGAGAACAGGCGGAAGGTCCGCAGCACGCGCAGCGAGCGCAAGACCGAAAAACTCCCGGCCATCGGCAAGACCGAGACCAGGATCACCACAAGGTCGAACCAGTTCCAGCCGGAGCGGAAAAACTGCAGCCGGTAGGCGATCAGCTTGAGGCTCAGCTCAATGACGAAGATCATCACGACGATGCGGTCGATCAGCGGCAGGGAGCGGACAAACCAGGGCGCCGCGAAGGGCAGGGTGTCGAGACCCAGCGTGATGGCGTTGAAAATGATCACCACCATGATCGAGTTCCGGAAGCCGCCACTTTCGACGAAGGCGGTTAGCCGCGCCCGGAGACCCTGAGAGGTCGATTTCATTGCGCCACCCCGTTGCTGGCCTTCTCGTAACGCCAGCAGGAGCGGAGTTCAACTGTGATTTGAGCCTGTTATGCGCTCGCAAATCAGTCAGCTGGAACCTTTCAGGCCCCGTCAGCCAGGCGCGGGCCGTGGCCCGAGGCCCGCACTTCCGCACCACCAACCACGCCTGAAATGGGCCATAACACGCTGTACTTTAAATAAATTCACCCAGCCACAATACAAATCCACCCCGCCAGAGGACGGCAGCCTGACAAAGCCGGGCACCCGCCCTGGCAGCCCGGAATATCACGGCAAGGCGGCTGCGATCACCACATCTGCAATCTTAGACCAGTCTTAAGGAAAGTCTGTTTCTATTTGCCACCGAGTGGGTTTGAGGGTTGAGCGTGAAATCGAGTGGGAACAACAGGCTTGCCGGCCAGACAATGGAGCGGCCAGCGCCGCCGGCCGATGCTGTCGAGCGGGAAATGGCGATCGCCTTCCGTCCGGTCGTCCGTGGTTTCCTGTTCGCGCTCTGCCTGTATTACGGCTTGCTGAGCGTCTCCTATATCGTCATCCCCCAGGACTTCCCGGCATCGACCTATGCCGTCCTGCTGGCGCTGATCAGCGCCTCAGCGGTCACCGCAGGTGTGATGCACCGGCTGGCTCGCACGTCCTGCCGCAAGCGCACGATCGAGTTTTACGGCCTGGCCGGCAATGCGATTTTGCTCGGCAATGTCACGGTCCAGATGGCGCTCAACTTCGAGCCCGAAAACCTGGCCTATTTCATCCTGGCAATGCCGATTTTTGCGACGGTATCCATCAGCCTGCGATCGACGCTCCCAAGCATGCTGATCACCGTCGCCGCAATGTTGACCTTTGTTGCGATCCACATGCCCGAAATGCTTGGGGAATACCTCTTCATGGCCCTGGCCGCAGGGATTAGCGCCGTCGGGATGGCGATGTTGATGCGCGGCGCCGTCTTCCGTGCCACCACCGCCCGCCTCGAAGCCGACGAAAACAGCAACCGGGCCGAAGCCCTCGCGGCGAAATCGGAAATGCTGGCCGAGAAGGCCGAGGCGCTGACCCTCCAGACGCGCGAAATGGCTGAACATGATTCCCTCACAGGACTGGCCAATCGCTTCAGCTTCTTCAATGCCTTCGGGACGGCGATCGCGGGCCGGCGCAAGCGTGATCAACACACCATGCTGGTCCTG
>NZ_CAXBKN010000145.1:0-4533 GCF_963976135.1 uncultured Maricaulis sp. | reverse complement strand
CTGGAGTTCCTGATGCGCCGCTACAGCTTTTTGATCATTGCCCTGCTCGTCTTCGCCGCCATGACCGGGATTGTCGCCTTTCGCGTCCTGATGGGTGCGGGCCAGGACGAGGCCGCCCGGCAGCGTGCTGTGTCGCCGGTCGCGGCCTATACGGTCGCACGATACGAGTTCGCCGACATCGTCGAGGCCCTCGGGACTGCACGGTCGAAGGAGAGCGTGACGGTCTCGGCGCGCGTCTCTGACACCATCTCGGTGATCAATTTTGAAAGCGGCCAGCTGGTCGAGGCCGGCGATATCCTGATCGAGCTGACCGATACCGAAGAAGCGGCAGGCCTGCGCGAGGCGCGCACCACTTTGCGCGAGGCCAATCGCGACCTGACACGGGTCAATGACCTGATCGCGCGCGGCGTCGTTCCGCAGCAGCGCCAGGACGAGGCGCGCGCCGCCGTCGACCGGGCGCAGGCGCGGGTCGCCTCGATCGAGGCGCAATTGGCCGACCGTATTGTTCGCGCGCCGTTTTCCGGCGTCGTCGGCCTGCGTGAAGTGAGCCCGGGCGAACTGATCCGGCCGGGCGACCCGATCACCACGCTCGATGATATCAGCGCCATCCGGCTCGATTTCACCGTGCCGGAACGCTTCCTGGCGACGATACGCCCCGGCATGGTGATCGAGGCAACCACGAATGCCTATCCCGACCAGGTCTTCGTCGGCACGATTGCCCAGATCGACAGCCGCGTTGACCCCATCGCGCGCGCCGTGATCGTGCGCGCCGAGATCGACAATCCCGATGGCCGCATCCTGCCCGGCCAGTTGATGGTGGTCGAAGTGCGTCGCGATATCCGTAACAGCCCGGCCGTGCCCGGCTCGGCGGTCACCCGCTATCTCGAGGACAGTTTTGTCTATGTCATCGAGGAGACCAATGGCACCGCCATTGTGCGCCGGCGCGATGTCCAACTCGGTCTGCGCTCCGGCGATGTCGTCGAGATCACCGCCGGGCTCGAAGCCGGGGAAATCCTCGTCGCTGAAGGCGTACATCGGGTGCGCGACGGCATGCCCGTGGAGATCACGGCACGCCGTGAATACGGTAGCGGTGGCGGCGGTTCCGCCAGCCCGGCAGCGGTGAGCCGGCCATGACTCTCTCCGATGTCGCGGTTCGCCGCCCCGTCCTCGCCTTCGTCGCCAGCGCCCTGATCGTGGTGTTCGGCATTCTCGGCCTGCGCGCCTTGCCCTTGCGCGAGCTGCCCGATGTCGACCAGCCCATCGTCTCGGTCTCGGCCAGCTATCCCGGCGCCAATGCCGAAGTGGTTGAAAATCGCGTCACCCAGGTGATCGAGGATCAATTGTCGGGCATTGATGGCGTTGACACCATCACCTCCTCCTCGCGTGACGGCAATGCCCGTATCTCCATTACCTTCGCCCTCGATCGCAATATCGAGGCGGCGGCCAATGATGTCCGCGATGCTGTCTCGCGCATCGTTGATCGCCTGCCGCCGGATGTCGAGGAAATCGAGGTCCGCAAGCAGGACAGCGATGCACGCCCCTTCCTCTGGCTCTCACTGATGTCAGACCGGCTGACATCGGAGGAATTGTCCGATTATGCCGACCGGGTGCTGGTTGACCGCTTCAGTGTGATTGACGGCGTCGCCCAGGTCCGCATTGGCGGCCAGCGACGCTATGCGATGCGGATCTGGCTCGACCCGCAAGCCATGGCAGCGCGCGGGATTACCGTCGCGAATATCGATTCCGCGCTGCGGGCCCAGAACATCGAAGTGCCCGGTGGCTCGGTCGAGACCGCTGATACCGAGATCGTGGTCCGGGTTGAACGCCTGTTTGCCGATCCGGAGAGTTTTGCGCGCCTGCCGGTACGCGGTGAGGCGACCGGCCATGTCGTCAGGCTCGGCGAGATCGCCGATGTCGTGCTGGAAGCGGAGGAATCGCGCACCCTGTTCCGCGGCAATGGCCAGAACATGATCGGGCTGGGCTTTGTGCGCCAGAGCCAGGCCAATTCGGTCGATGTTGCCCAGCGGATCAGCGAGCAGGCCGAACGCATCGCCACCGGCCTGCCCGAGGGCATGCAGCTGATCAAGGCGTCCGACGATACCGTTTTCATCGAGGAATCGATCAAGGAGGTCTGGCGCACCCTGGCGGTCGCCGCCACCCTCGTCGTGCTGGTGATCTATCTCTTCCTCGGCAGTTTCCGCGCCGCCATTATCCCGGCGGCCGTGGTCCCGGTCTGCCTGATCGGCGTCTTCGCCATCCTGTCGCTGGCCGGTTTCTCGATCAATATCCTCACCCTGCTCGGCCTGGTGCTCGCCATCGGCCTGGTCGTCGATGATTCCATCGTCGTGCTGGAGAATATCCAGCGCCGGATCGATCTCGGCGAAGGCCCGGCCCTGGCCGCCCTGCGCGGCGGACGCCAGGTGTTCTTTGCCGTTATCGCAACCACGGCAGTTCTGATCGCGGTCTTCGTACCACTCGTTTTCCTGCCGGGCTTTATTGGTCGCCTCTTCACCGAGCTGGCCCTGACGATTGCCAGCGCCGTGATCCTCTCCTCCTTCGTGGCGCTGACCCTGTCGCCGATGATGGCCTCCAAACTCCTGCGCCCGGCCCGCGAGGCCCGCGGCCTGGCCAAATGGGTCAACCAGATCGTCAACGCGACCCGCGACAGCTACCGCCGCAGCCTCGAACTCGTCATCCACATGCCGCTGCTGGTCCTGCCGGTGATTGCCGTTGCACTGGCGGGGTCCGGCGTGCTGCTCAACCGGCTGCCGTCCGAACTCACGCCGCCTGAGGATCGCGGCTCCTTCTTCGGCCGCTTCAGCGGTCCGGAAGGCGCAAGTTTTGACTATATGGCCGAACAGGCCAACGCCGTTGAAGCAGTTGTGCTCGATTATCTGGAGACCGGTGAATTGCGCCGCGCCCTCGTCATCTCGCCCGGCTGGGGTGGCAGCGGCTATAATTCCGGCATTGTCATCGGCACCATGGTCGGCTGGGACGAGCGCCGGCCGGGCGGTGAAATCCTCGACGAGATCAATGGCCGCCTCGGCCAGCTGACCGGTGTGCAGGCCTTCGCCTCGATGCGCTCCTCACTCGGCGGTGGCGGCGGCGGCGACGATATCCAGTTTGTGCTGCAGGGGCCTGAATACGAGGCCCTCGATGCCGAGGCCGAGCGCCTGCTCGCTGCCATCACGGACGGCAATCCCAATCTGGTCCGGGCCCGCAAGGACTATCAGCCCAATAGCCCGCGCCTGGTGGTTGATATCGACCGCGAACGCGCCGCTGCGCTCGATGTCTCTATCGCCGCCATCGGCCAGACGCTGCAAACCCATCTCGGCTCGCGACGGGTCGGCCAGTTCATTGATCGCGGCGAGGCCTATAATGTGATCATGGAGAATCGGCGCGAAGACCGTTCCAGCTCCAGCGATCTGGAATCCTTGTATGTTTCCGGCCGCGGCGGCCAGCTCATCCCGCTGTCCAATCTGGTCTCCGTGCGCGAAGTCGGCGAAGCCTCCTCGCGCAATCGCGTCGACCGGCAAAGGTCGGTCACAGTCTCCGCGACCCTCGCCGATGGCTATACGCTCGGCGATGCCGTCGCCTGGCTTGACGACTGGTCGGCGCGCGAACTCGCACCGGGCCTGTCGACCAGCTATCTCGGCGGCGCCAAGGAATTCCTCAATGCCAATTCGGCGATGCTGTTTGCCTTCGGCATGGCGCTGTTGATCGTCTTCCTGGTGCTGGCGGCGCAATTCGAGAGCCTGATCCAGCCGCTCGTCATCATGCTGACCGTGCCTCTGGCTGTGGTCGGCGGTCTGTTCGGGCTGGAACTGGTCGGGTCGAGCCTGAATATCTATTCCCAGATCGGCCTGGTGATCCTGATCGGCCTGGCGGCCAAGAACGGCATTTTGATCGTCGAATTCGCCAATCAGCTGCGCGAGGAAGGCCGCGACCTGCTCGAGGCCACCCTTGAATCCGCGACCACCCGGTTTCGCCCGATCCTGATGACCGGCATCTCCACCGCGATCGGCGCCTTCCCGCTGGTGATCGCCTCCGGCCCCGGCGCGGAAAGCCGCATCACTATCGGTGTGGTGATCTTCACCGGCGTCTCGGTCGCCACCCTCTTCACCCTCTTCGTCGTCCCGATCGCCTATGCCACGCTGGGCCGCTTCACCAAGACACCGAACTGGATGTCGAAACAGCTCGAGGCCCAGGCCAGGGAAGCCGGCGTGGATGTCGCGACGGTGGCGGAATAGGTCTAGGCCGCCACGCCAAACACCGCCCCGATGGCCGCCGTCACCGCCATCGCAACCGCGCCCCAGAAGGTGACGCGTACCGTCGCCTTGACGATATCGGCACCGCCGATGCGGGCGCTCAGACCGCCCAGGGCGGCCAGGCAGATCAGCGAGGCAAGGGCCGTCGCCGGGATCGTCAGGCTGTGCGGTGCCAGCACGGCGACCAGCAGCGGCAGCGCCGCGCCGGTGGAGAAAGTGATCGCGGAGGTGATCGCCGCCTGGATCGGCCTGGCCACCGTGGTCG
>NZ_CAXBKN010000144.1:0-4573 GCF_963976135.1 uncultured Maricaulis sp. | reverse complement strand
CTCGTTCTAGCGTTGGGCCTGCCCAGCCGAAGCTCGCGCAGCGAGCGAAGGCTGGAGCGGGTAGTCGGGATCGAACCGGCATCCTCAGCTTGGAAGGCTGCTGCACTACCATTGTGCTATACCCGCGCCAGAACTGAACCGTTTAGCCGTTTCGGTTGCGGGCGTCGAGACTCAGTGCAGCACCAATTGCACAGCGAATGCCCCACCGCAGCGCCGGCAATCCCGGATCAATGACCGTGACCGCATCACGGCTTGCCGCTAGTGTGCCCGCCAGCACGCATCACGCTGCAACGGGGATATCATGACCGGATTTTTGCTGCTCGCCTTCACCTTCCTGATTGCCGGGGTGATTGCGGTGCCGATTGCCTCGCGGCTCGGGCTGGGCTCGGTGCTGGGCTATCTGGTCGCCGGTATCGCGCTGGGCCCCCTGCTCGGCGCGCTGGGTGTCGACGTCGTCTCGATCCAGCATTTTGCCGAATTCGGCGTCGTGATGATGCTCTTCCTGGTTGGTCTCGAACTGGAGCCGAAACTGCTCTGGAAAATGCGCGACCGCCTGCTCGGGCTGGGCGGGCTGCAGGTGATTGGCACGCTGGGCGGGGTGATGGCGATCGGGATCGGTTTCGGCCTGCCCTGGCAGACAGCGCTGTCGGTCGGCATGGTGTTGTCGCTCTCCTCGACCGCCATCGTGCTGCAAACGCTCAATGAGAAAGGCCTGGCGCGCAGCGATGGCGGCCGCGCCAGTTTCTCCGTCCTGTTATTCCAGGACATTGCGGTCATCCCGATGCTCGCCCTGATCCCGCTGCTGGCCCTGCCCGATCTGGTGGCCGGCGGCCACGCCGCCGAAGCGGCCGGCGCCCATGGCGAGGGCACCGGCTTTGACCTCAATCTCGTCGACGGACTGGGCGGCTGGCAACGCGCGCTGGTGACGCTGGCCGCCATTGCCGCCGTGATCGGGATCGGCGCCTATCTGACCCGCCCGATCTTCCGCTATATCGCCCGGGCGAAGATGCGCGAGCTGTTCACCGCCGCCGCCCTGATGATCGTGATCGGCATCGCCCTGCTGATGACGCTGGTCGGCCTGTCGCCGGCGCTGGGCACTTTCCTCGCCGGTGTCGTGCTGGCCAATAGCGAATACCGGCACGAGCTGGAATCCGATATCGACCCTTTCCGCGGCCTTCTGCTCGGCCTCTTCTTCATGACGGTCGGCGCCGGCATCAATTTCGCGCTACTGGCCGATAACCCGGTCGGTATTCTCGGTGCCGTTGCCGGGCTGATCGCGCTGAAAGCCGGCGTGCTCTGGGTACTGGCCCGAATATTCGGGCTTGAAGGCTCGGACCGCTGGCTGTTTGCGCTCGGGCTGGCCCAGGCCGGCGAGTTCGGCTTCGTCCTGCTGGCCTTCACCATCGCCAATGGCGTCATCCCCGACGCCCTCGCCGCGCCGCTCTCGCTGATCGTGGCGCTCTCCATGCTGCTCACCCCGGCGCTTTTCATCCTGCTCGACAAGGTGATCATGCCGCATTATCTGGCGCGCTCGACGCGGCCCGATGATCCGATCGAGCCCGATGGCAAGATCATCATTGCCGGCCATGGCCGCTTTGGCGGCATCATCAACCGCATGCTCTCCTCGGCCGGCCACGCGACCACCGTGATCGACTACAGTTCCGAGCATCTCGAGGCCCTGCGCGCCTTCGGCTTCCAGGTCCATTTCGGCGACGCCACCCGGCCCGACCTGCTGCAGGCGGCCGGCATTGCCGAGGCCAAGCTGCTCATCATCGCCATCGACGACAAGGCGAAGATTACCGAGCTGGTGCGCTATGCCCTGCACACCTATCCCGACCTGCACGTGCTGGCGCGGGCCATAGACCGTGATCATGTCTATGAGCTCTGGGCCGCCGGCTGCCGCGATATCGTGCGCGAAACCTATGACAGCTCGATTCGCGCCGGCCGCTCGGCGCTGCAGGCGCTCGGCCAGAGCCGGACCCGCGCAACGCGCTATGCCAATGAATTTGAACGGATGGACCGCGCCTCGATGATCGAGCTCGCCGACCTCTACCGCCTCGACACCCCCGCCCATCTCAACGCCCCCTATGTCGCCAAGGTCAAGGAGATCCGCGAGGAGTGGGAACGCCAATTGCGCGGCAATCTGGAGGCTGCCGAAGCGGAGGAAGATGAGGCCGCGGCGGGCGGCGAGACAATATCGGGCTGAGGTCCGCCCCGAACGGCAAGCGGGTCAGACCGTGGCGGTTCGCGGTTTCAAGGGCGGGACCAGGCTGCCGGCGATCATGCCGACAATTGCCATGAACAGCCCGGCCAGCTGCGGCGGCACCAGCATCGAGGCGTCATTGGCCATCATCTGCAGGTTGAGCGCTTCCAGCACCGCCCAGGTCGTCACGCCAAGGGTAATCGAGACCAGCGCGCCCAAATTGGTCGCCCGCTTCCAGTAGACGCCAAAGGCCAGCGGCACGAAGGCGCCGCACAGCGTGACGAGATAGGCATTCTCGACCATTTCGAAAATGCTCAGTCCCGCCGAGGTGCTCAGATAGGCATAGCCCAGCACCACGAGACCAAACACGAAGACGCAGGCCCGCAGCGTCCAGAGCAATTGCTTGTCATCGAGATTGAACGCGTCCTTGAAGATATTCTCGGCAAGAATCGCCGACGGTGCCAGGAGCGTGCCCGATGCCGTCGACATGATGGCCGAGAGCAGCGCGCCGAAGAAGACGACCTGGATCGGCATCGGCACGTCATTGAGGATGAATTCGGGCAGGATGCGCTGCGGATCGCCGCCCTCGGCCATATTGACCGTCAGCAGGCCCGGATCGAGCAGGGTCGCGCCATAGGCGATGAAGATCGGGACGAAACAGAAGGCGATGTAGAATGTGCCGCCGATCACCGTCCCGCGCACCGCGGTTTTCTCGTCCCTGGCCGACATCACGCGCTGGAACACGTCCTGCTGCGGAATGGAGCCCAGCGCCAGGGTCACAAACGTGCCGATGAAGGCCAGGATCGCCGCCAGATTGAGCTCGGGCCAGAAATCGAACTTGTTGTTGGCGGCGGCGTGATCGATGACTTCCATATAGCCGCCATCGAGACGGTCCGCGACCAGCCAGGCGACCGTGAGCAGCCCGCCGAGGATGATCATCATCTGCAGGAAATCCATGATCGCCACCGACCACATGCCGCCGAAAATCGTATACAGCATGACCACGGTCAGCCCGATCACCATGCCGAGCTCGAACGAGACCGCTTCCTGTGAAATCAGGTGGATCGTCAGTCCCAGGGCCACGATCTGGGCCGAAACCCAGCCGAGATAGCTGATGCAGATGGCAATCGAGATCAGGACTTCAACGGTTCTGCCAAACCGGTTGCGGTAGAAATCACCAATCGTCAGCAGCTTCATCCGGTAGAGCCGGGCGGCGAAGAACAGCCCGACGAAGATCAGGCACAAGCCGGCACCGAACGGATCAGCGACTATGCCGCCCAGCCCCTCCTCCATGAAGGTTGCCGGCATGCCGAGAACGGCTTCCGAGCCGAACCAGGTCGCGAACACCGTGGCGATGGTGATGTAGATCGGCAGCGAGCGGCCCGCGAGCACATAGTCCGTCGAACTGCGCACCCGCGAGGCCGCGTGCAGGCCGATGCCGATCGAGACGATCATGTAGAGAACGACAAAGAGGGTCAAAGTGCTCATGAACAGCCCCAATCATCACCGGCAAGACGGCCCTGCCGAAGGCGAGAATCGCAGCAGAAATCTGGCGGGATAATGCTGATCCGGCAATCGGTTTTCGATGTGCGCGGCACCGCGGCGATGCAGGCCCGTCGCTTGCCTCGGCGACGCCGGGACAAGCCGCCGGGCCGAAACGGCATTTGGCGGGTCAGCAAAGGCCTGGCCGGGCTGTGCATGCCAGAGCAGACCGGCCGTCAAAATCACCGCGGTGGTCATCCACGCCATCCGGGCCGGCTTCTCGCCGCCCCGCCCCGATCTTGTCCGCAAGCGCCGCCGCATCACCCCCCTTGCCGAGCCCTGACCCGCCGGTCACGCTGGAGGAAAGGCGCAGCATGGACCAGTGGCTGTGTCGGCCTGGCCTGGGCGGTCAGAGATGCCGGTGCGCAAAGACGCGGCCGGAGCCGGAGGCCCTCAGCCCTACCAAAGCCGTTTGCCTGCAAAGGAATGGCCGGAGCCGGACTTCAAGTAACGTTCAAACGCGAAGGCCCGCGCCCGTTCCGAAAACGCGAGATACGTCACCAGCCTCCAGGGCCGATATTTCGAGGTGTGCAGTGATTTGCCGGCATTGTGGGCAGCGAGCCGACGCTTGAGATCGGCAGTCGCGCCAATATAGCGCTTGCCCCTGCAAGCCAGACTCTCGAGCAGATAGACATAATGCATCGCCGGCGCGTCCGGTAAACTACCTATACGAGTATATTGTAATAACACGCGCCCGTCCATGCGTGTTGCGCAAAGAGTCGAGATCAAAAGCTGGCTGGAAGAAACGTCGGCGCAGCCCTCCTTCGCCCCAAGTGCGCGCTGCGGGTGGCTTGCCACCCGAAGCCCGCAGGGCGGATAGAGCTTGTG
>NZ_CAXBKN010000143.1:0-4731 GCF_963976135.1 uncultured Maricaulis sp. | reverse complement strand
TACGAGACCCTGATTGCGCCGAAGCGTTAGGCGCCCTTCGGCGCCGGCGTCTTGTCCTTGAAGCGGCACAGATCGGCAATCGGGCAGCGCCAGCATTCCGGTTTTCTCGCCTTGCAGATATAGCGACCGTGCAGGATCAGCCAGTGATGTGCGCCCTTCATATAGGCGGCCGGCACGATCTTCATCAGCCGGGCCTCGACCTCTTCCGGAGTCTTGCCCGGCGCCAGTCCGGTGCGGTTGCCGACGCGGAAGATATGGGTGTCCACCGCGATGGTCTCCTCGCCGAAGGCCTCGTTGAGCACGACATTGGCGGTCTTGCGCCCGACCCCGGCCAGCGCTTCGAGCGAGGCGCGGTCATGGGGCACCTGGCCGCCATGACGCTCGACCAATTGCTGCGACATGATGATGACATTCCTGGCCTTGTTGCGGAACAGGCCGATCGTCTTGATACGGTCGCGGACATGATCTTCGCCGAGCGCCAGCATTTTTTCCGGCGTGTCCGCTTCCTCGAACAATAATTTCGTCGCCTTGTTGACCCCGACATCAGTCGCCTGCGCCGACAGCGCGACGGCGACGAGCAGGGTGAAGGGGTTCACATAATCCAGCTCGGTCTTCGGTTCGGGACGGTCCTGGGCCAGGCGGGCGAAGATATCGAGCGCCTGCTCGCGGGTCAGACCGCGCGGGGCCCGTTTTTTCGGTTTCCTGGACGGGGTCTTTGCGGGTGTCTTGCTCATGGCCTTCTGTCTAGCGCGGTCCGCCCGCCGGCGTCATGCCGTTTCTTGCGTTAGCGCGCGGTCGCCACCAAGAGCCAGATGGCGACGCCGATCAGCAGTAGCGACAGGGCGCGCTGGAAAATGCGGTGGCGTCCTGGCTCTTCGAGAAAATGGCGGGCGCTGCCGGCCAGCATGACGATGCCGAGATGGATCAGGGTGGCGATCGAGACCGAGATCACGGCCAGCACGGCCGCCTGAGGCGCCACGGGAGCGTCGGGCCGGATGAATTGCGGGAAGACGGAGACGTAGAACAGTGCGGCTTTGGGGTTGAGGGCGTTGACGAGGAAACCGTGCGCGAAATAACGCAAATAGCCTTGATTGGCGTCGACCGAGGGCACATCATCGGCATCGCGCCAGCCCTGGATGCCGAGATAGATCAGGAAGGCGACACCGGCCCAGCGCAGCGTCTCGTACAGCCAGTCGACCCGTTCAAGCAGGGCGCCAAGGCCTAGCGCGGCTGCGGCCGCAACCACGGTCAGGCCGAGCGCTACGCCGGCCACCGCTGCGAAGCCGGCGCGCCGGCCCTCGCTGGCGCTGAGCACGGCCAGCCAGGCCATGTTCGGCCCCGGCGTCAGCTCGATGACGAGGACGGTGAATGCGAAAGTAGCAAGGGCGGCGAGGTCGAACATGAGCCCTGATTACGCAAGCTGTGCGGATACGTCACCTGTTGCTGTGGGCGAATGCGGCGCTTAGTGCAGAAATGCCGGGTTTGGCCGGGCCTCTGTTTCCGGGCTTTTGGGGGCAATAGGCCGGGCGGTCAAAGATTTTCTCTATGGCTTGTTCGGATACTTTCGATTGGAGTTATGGGTCGCAATCCGGCATCGTCAGATCATAGCGTCAGAGCGTTCGCGTAAGGAATTCACCACGAACCATGATCGGAGATCACATGGACGGCGAAAGCAAATGCCCGGTAATGGGCGCATCCCAGCGACACACGGCAGCCGGATCGGCCAATAATGGCGACTGGTGGCCGGAACAGCTGAATCTTCAAATCCTCCGCCAGAATTCCAGTCTGGCCAATCCACTCGATCCGGATTTCGATTACGCCGAGGCGTTCAAGAGCCTCGACCTGAAGGCGGTCAAGCAAGACCTCTACGCCCTGATGACGGACAGCCAGGACTGGTGGCCGGCTGATTATGGCCATTACGGCCCCTTCTTCATCCGCATGGCCTGGCACAGCGCCGGCACCTATCGCATCAGCGATGGCCGCGGCGGTGCCGGCTCCGGCTCGCAGCGTTTTGCGCCGCTCAATAGCTGGCCCGACAATGTCAATCTCGACAAGGCACGCCGCCTGCTCTGGCCGATCAAGCAGAAATACGGCCAGAAAATCTCCTGGGCCGATCTGATGGTTCTGGCCGGCAATTGCGCCCTGGAATCGATGGGCTGTCCGACTTTCGGCTTCGCCGGTGGCCGCTCCGATATCTGGGAACCGGAACAGGATATCTATTGGGGTCCCGAGAGCACCTGGCTTGGCGATGAGCGCTATAGCGGCGATCGCGACCTGGAAGACCCGCTCGCAGCCGTGCAGATGGGCCTGATCTACGTCAATCCGGAAGGCCCGAACGGCAATCCCGACCCGGTCGCTTCCGGCCGCGATGTCCGCGAGACCTTTGCCCGCATGGCGATGGATGATGAAGAGACCGTGGCGCTGGTCGCCGGCGGTCACACTTTCGGCAAATGCCATGGGGCCGGCGATGCCGCCCTGGTCGGACCGGAGCCCGAAGCGGCGCCGATCGAGCAGATGGGGCTGGGCTGGAAGAGCTCATATGGCAGCGGCAAGGCCGGCGATGCGATCGGCAGCGGCATTGAAGGCGCCTGGAAAACCAACCCGACGAAATGGGATATGGGCTATCTCAATATTCTGTTCAAATATGAGTGGGAATTGTCAAAGAGCCCGGCCGGCGCCCATCAATGGCATCCCAAGAATTGCGAAGAGGCCGACATGATCGTCGATGCCTTCGATCCGTCGAAGAAACACCGTCCGATGATGACGACGGCTGATCTGTCTTTGCGCTTCGACCCGATCTATGAGCCGATTGCGCGGCGATATCAGCAAAACCCCAAAGCCTTCGCCGACGCTTTCTCGCGCGCCTGGTACAAGCTGACCCATCGCGATATGGGCCCGGTCTCGCGCTATCTCGGGCCGGAAGTGCCCTCCGAGGAGCTGATCTGGCAGGATCCGGTCCCCGAACCCGATCACAAGCCGATTGGCGGCAAGGATATCGCCGCGTTGAAGGCCAAGATCCTCGCATCCGGCCTCACCACCGCCCAGCTGGTCCAGACCGCCTGGGCCTCGGCCTCGACCTTCCGTGGCTCGGACATGCGCGGCGGTGCCAATGGTGCCCGCATCCGGCTCGCTCCGCAGAAGGACTGGGCCGTCAATCAGCCGGCCGAGCTGGCCAAGGTTCTGGCAAAGCTGGAGGAGATCCGCAAAGCCTTCGGCGAGAAGAAGGTCTCCATGGCTGATCTGATTGTGCTCGGTGGCTGTGCAGCGGTTGAAGCTGCCGCCAAACAGGCGGGGCATGATGTCACTGTGCCCTTCGCACCGGGCCGCACCGATGCGTCCCAGGCGCAGACCGATATCGACTCCTTCGAGCCGCTCGAGCCGAGATCGGACGGTTTCCGCAATTACCTCGGCAAGACGGCCGACCGGCCAGCCGAGGAAATGCTGGTCGACAAAGCCCAATTGCTCACCCTGACAGCGCCGGAAATGACGGTTCTTCTCGGTGGCATGCGCGTGCTCGGTGGCAATTTTGGCGGCACCAAGCATGGCGTCTTCACAAACCGGCCCGGCACGCTCAGCAATGACTTCTTTGTCAATTTGCTGGATATGGGCACGACATGGGAGCCGGTCGCCGGATCGGACGATCTGTTTGAAGGGCGTGACCGCAAGACCGGCCAGGTCAAATGGACGGGAAGCCGCGTCGATCTGGTCTTCGGATCCAACTCGCAATTGCGCGCCCTGGCCGAAGTCTATGCCGCCTCGGACTCGAAAACCTCCTTCGTGCGCGATTTCGTCAAGGTCTGGGACAAGGTGATGAATCTCGATCGCTTTGATCTGGCCTGATCCGCGCCGGCATATTCAAGACACGATCCAAGGAAAGGGCGGGCCGCAGGGCTCGCTCTTTTTCTTTGCGCGGGCCGCCCCGGTGTGGACTGCGCTGAAACGTCACCTGTCGCGACGCGCCGGGCCGGGCTTGAATGGCCTCATGGCAAGCCTTGTCGAAACCTGGCCCGCTTCGAGCGATGGCGATGCGCCCGCCGCCGGGCCCTTCACCATGGATGCCGAACTCGCCCCCAATCGCTCCCTGCCCAATCCGGCCTTCAAAGTCCTCATTCTGACCGTGGCCGGGGTTTCCTTCCTCTCCGGCATCCTCTTCGTCTCGATGGGGGCCTGGCCGGTGATGCCGTTTTTCGGGCTCGATGCGCTTCTGGTCTGGTTCGCTTTCCGGGTGTCTTATCGCGATGGCCGTTTGCGCGAATATGTCCGCGTCGATGCGCGCGATATCGAGGTGACGCGCCAGCACCCGACCGGGCATGTGCGCCGCTACCGCCTGCCGACCGGCTGGGCGCGGCTGCAGCATCTCAATGCCGGCAAGCATGACGCCCAGGTGGCCATCGGCTCGCACGGGCGCTGGCTGGTGCTGGGCGCATTTCTCAGCCCGAAGGAGCGCGATGAATTCGCCGCCGCGCTGGGGGATGCGATTGGTCGCGCCCGCCGCTTTATGCCGCAAGAAACGGGTGGCGAGCCGGGCTGAGCGGCCTAAACTCTCCCCATGACCGCTGAAATCTACACCCTCGACGCCGCCGCCCGCGATTTTGATCGCGTCTCCGCCGCCCTCGCCTTTCTCGGTGACCATTGGCAGGACCATCCCGACCTGGATGCCGCTGCCCGCGCCGCCGGTCTGTCGCCGCACCATTTCCAGCGTGTCTTCACGCGCTGGGTCGGGGTCAGCCC
>NZ_CAXBKN010000142.1:0-4920 GCF_963976135.1 uncultured Maricaulis sp. | reverse complement strand
CTTTATGGCCTTAGTGTCGTGAAGTAGAAGGGCTCTCGTGGGGAGAGTCCGAACATGCCGATAGCGCGCAACCAGATCCTGATCACCATCGATGGTGTGAAAGACCTTCAAGAAGAAGGCATCGCGTTCCGCTGCCGGTATGAACTCGTGGGGTTCACGGACGATGGCAAGCCGCGCTACCAGTGCATCTACCTGCGCGCGGGCGAGCCGGAAGCCATTCTGGTCTCGACCCGGATCACCCCACACGGACCTGAGCCGCGGTATTTCAACATATGGCCGGGGCTCTTCAAACATCATCTCGAGTTCGGTGACGGGCGCGATCTGCGCTTTGGTCCTGACTACAGCATCACCCTCGAGGAGCGCGGCTGACGTCATCGCCTTCGGTCGCGACGGCACGGCCCGGACCTCGGGCTGGACTTTCCACGGCGCGAGGCCTGCCTGGGCGGGGCTGGATGATAGCGCTGAGGCCGAAGTGGTTCTGGCCTCGCTGGTCGCCACGCCGCCGTCCGGACGCGACGACATCCTCTCCCTGATCCGGACGACTGCTGATCGCCACCAGGGGAACCGTGCCCTGCGCCAGGTTGGTCTGGGTGCCGACGACTGGCAGTTCCTGTTCCGAGCACTGGTCGAGGCCGAAAGCAGCTACAACCCAACTGCCGTCAGCCCCAAGGGCGCCTATGGTCTCGGCCAGCTGATGCCAGACACGGCCCGCGGCCTCGGAGTCGATCCGCGCGATCCCTCCCAGAACCTCGATGGCGCGGCGCGCTATCTGCTCGCGCAGCTCGCCACGTTCAAGGACATCGACCTGGCGCTCGCAGCCTATAATGCCGGGCCGCACCGCGTGATCGAGTATTCAGGCGTCCCGCCTTTCACCGAGACCCGCGACTATATCGCGCGCATCCATCGGATCCGGTCCCGGCTGGCAGGTAAGCCTGTTTCCGCTCCGGACATCCGCGTCGCAGACGGTGTTCCAGCCCGCGCGCCCGTCCTCATCGATCTTCAGTAAAACAAGGAAACTTCGCATGCTCCGACATCGCCTCAGCCGCCTCTTGCCTGTCGCCACAACCCTGGCGGCTTTCGCAACGCCCGCCTTCGCGCAGGACTTGTCGCCGATCCAGACCATGCTGGAAACCGTAGAGGCCGCCCTGACCGGCCCGATCGGGATCGCGGTTGCCACGCTCGCTGTGATCGGCACCGGCTTCATGTGCATGATGGGGCGGCTGAACTGGGGCTGGTTTGCCTCGGTTATTATCGGGATCGTGCTGATCTTCTCGGCCGGTACCATCGTCGACGGCTTCTCCTGAGATCCGAGTAGAGCAGTGGCAGAACGATCCCCCCTTTTTCTGGGCCTCGCCCGTCCGCCCAAGTATCTGGGTCTCCCTGTCGGATACCTTGTGGTGCTGGCGACCGGGGTCGTTCTGCCGTTTATCTGGACGAAGTCGATGGTCTTCTTCCTGATTGGTCTCGTCGCCTATCCGATCCTCTGGTTCGTCGCTGACCGCGAGCCGCATTTCTTCGAAGTGCTGCGCGTCTCCTATGGATCGGTGCGCCCGACGAAGAACCGGGCCCTGCACGGGGGCGACAGCTTTGGCGCTTGATGCAGGCACTCTTTCCACCCACGGAACAGCCCTGCATCAAGCGGGCGGCGGGGCGTTCGCGCGGGAGAGCTATCTCGCCGAACACCTGCCGTATTTTGCCCTCGCCGATGACGATGTCATGGTCCTGCGCGAGGGCGATCTCCTGGCGACCCTGCGCCTCGACGGGCTGAACCCGATGACCACCGAGGATGCCCGGCTCGATGCGCTCAAACGCGCGGTCGCAGCCATCGTCGCCCAGACCGGCAACGCCTTCGGTTTCTACGTCCACCGGATCTCCGTGCCGCAGGATCTCGGCATGCGCCCTATCGAGGGAGAC
This sequence comes from uncultured Maricaulis sp., assembly GCF_963976135.1. GTDB lineage: Bacteria > Pseudomonadota > Alphaproteobacteria > Caulobacterales > Maricaulaceae > Maricaulis. The sequence goes on along the minus strand of NZ_CAXBKN010000142.1, from coordinate 3,006 downwards.
AGTTTCGCAGCCGCGATCGACGCGCGCTGGCAGGCCCATGTCAAAGACCTGCGACCGGCCAAGCGCCAGCTCTATCTCAGCGTCATCAGGCGGCCCGACATTTCGGCGCGCATTCCGCTCCTGCGCGCGCTGGCCCGCAAGGCTTGGGTCAAGGACCGCGCGACACGGATGCAGGAATTGAACGAGGTCATGGGCTTCTTCGAGGTTGCGCTTGCCTCGGCCAACCCCGTCAGGCTCACGAAATCGGGCGGCGAGTGGCTGGGCTACCTCAACACGCTGAACGCAGGCAGCTTCTCCCCCATCGCCTTCGGGCAAAGCGCCCTGCCCCTCTCGCATACCTTGAGCAATTGCCGCGCGACCTTCGACGGCGACGTTGTCACCCTCACCGACGCCGTGACCGGTCAGGTCAAATACGGCGCGCTCTTTTCGATGAAGACCTACCCGGCATTGACCGATGTGACGCTGCTCGACGCGCTCGACCTGCCGCTCGACATTGTGCTGACGAATTCCTTCAGCCCGATCCCGAACAATATTATGGCCGAGCGGATACAGCGGATCATCCGCCAGATGCAGGCTTCCGACGATGCCGCCGTCTCCCTGCGCGAACAGCTGGGTCAGGCCGCCGATGACCAGGAGGCGGGGCGCATCGCCTTTGGCGATCATCACCTCTCGATCGCCGTCTATGCCCCAGACCGCGACACGCTCGAACGCGCCGCCGCCCAGATCAAGCGTGTGGGCCAGGAGATCATGTCCGTCATCGTGCGCGAGAACATGGCGCTGAAAGCCACCTACTTCGCGCAATCGCCCGGCAACTTCGGCTACCGGGCGCGCAAGACGCCGATCTCCTCGATCAATTTCGCGGATTTCGCGGCGCTTCATGGCAGCGTCGAGGGACGCGGACGTGACCAGTCGCCCTGGGGTCATACCATTTCGGTCCTGCCGACGGTCGGCACCTCCGGTTATCGCTTCAATTTCCACGAGGCGGGCAGCCCCGGCAAGGAACCGACCGTCGGCCATACGCTGGTTCTGGGACGCACCGGCACCGGCAAGACACTGACCACGGCTTTCCTCGCAGCCCAAGCGCAACGGGTCGGCGCGCGGCTTTTCTTCTTCGACAAGGATCGCGGCCTCGAGATGGCCGTGCGCGCCCTCGGTGGCCGCTATAACGAGATCCGCGCGGGCGTGCCCACGGGCCTGAACCCGCTCGATACCGAAATCGACGAACGTGGCCGCGCCTGGCTCTCGGATTGGCTTGCGACACTTCTCACACGCAACGGAACCCTCACCGGCGAGCAGTCACGACACATCCAAAGCGCGGTCTCGCAAAATGCCCATGCCGAGGGCTCGCTCCGGCGCTTCGCGAGTTTCGAGACCCTGTTTCAGTCGCTCGATGACGATGGCGAGCTACAGTCCCGCGTCGCCGAATGGGCCCCGGGCGGGCGCTATGGCTGGGTCTTCGACGAGCCGGAACAGGGTGCCAGGCTTGAACTGGCCTCGGACATCATCGGGTTCGACATGACCGAGATCCTCGACATGACCACCGAACGCATGGCGGTGCTGTCCTATATCTTCCGCCAGATCGAACGCGTGGTCGAAGATCGTCGCCCCACCATCATCGTCCTCGACGAGGCTTGGAAACTCTTGGACGATCCGTATTTCGGGGCGCGGCTGGAAAACTGGCTGGTGACGCTGCGCAAGATGAACTGCGTCGTGATCATGATGACGCAGTATCCGAGCCAGTTGCGAGACAGCCGCGTCGGCAAGACCATCGTCGAGACGGTGCCCACGCAAATCCTCTTCCCGAATGACCGCGCCACGATCTCGGATTACGACTTTCTGCGCGTGAACGCCAAGGAGGCCGCGCTCCTCGTCCAGCCCACCATTGGCCAGCGCATCGCGCTCGTTCGCTCGGCGGGCGACAGCGTTTTCGTCGACGCCGATCTCTCTGCCTTGGGCGACCTCCTCCCCATCCTTGGCGGCGGTGCCACCGGCGAGGCCCGCGTTCCCGCCGATTGGCGCGCCAATCCTGATTTCTGGAGACATGTGATATGAGTTCAAACCCCTCCTCGCGCTCTGCGCCGCCGCGGGCCTTCTGTCGGCATGCGAGAAATACACCGAGAAAACCTCGCCCTGCTTCGGACGCAATGGCGAGCCGCAGGTGACGCGGTCCGCCCTCTCCTTCTCGACCATAGGCGCTCCGGTCCAGCAGGCTGCAAAGTCTGACTGCAGCTTCGAGCCCCTGCCGCGTCCGGAATGAGCCGTGCCGCGATCATATCCGCCGGGCTCTGCCTCGGCCTCGGTGCGCTGCCCGCGCTCGCCCAAGGCGTGCCGACGCAGGACAATTCCGCGATCGGTCGCGCCATCGCGCGGGTGACGGCGCTTGCCGAGGATCTGGGCGTCCAGCAGGACAAGGATCGGACCGAGTCTACGCTGGCCGATGTCCAGGCCGACCAGCTGCGCGTCCTCGAGGAGATGACCGCCGCGATCACCGGGCCCGGCTTCGATATCCGCGCGCTCGAAGGCAATGCGGATTTCGGGGTGGCGGCGATCTATCCAAATACCGATGCAAGCCCCATGAACAGCCGCCTCTTCGGTGAGGGCCGCGAGACGGTCGAGATGATGATCGTCGAGGTTGCGGGCGAATTCGCAGGCGCGCCCGGTGTGGCCCGGGCCGGGCTCTCGGCCACCCAGTGGCGCTGCCTCTTCCAGGCCCTGATCAAGCAGGAAAGCCGATTCAACGTTGCCGCCGAAAGCCCGGTCGGGGCCTATGGCCTCACCCAGCTCATGCCCGGCACTGCCTCCGACCTCGGCGTCGACCGCTATGACGTGAAAGACAACCTGCGCGGCGGCGCGCGCTACATCACCACGCAGCTCAACCGGTTCGGCAATATCCCCCATGCGCTCGCAGCCTATAACGCGGGGCCCAGTCGGGTCATCGAATACGGCGGCGTGCCGCCCTTTGCCGAAACTCAGGGCTACGTGCGCAACATCTCCAAGTTCTACAAC
>NZ_CAXBKN010000141.1:0-4956 GCF_963976135.1 uncultured Maricaulis sp. | reverse complement strand
GCCATCATCGGGGCGCGCAGGCGATGGCCGGCGACGAGGGTTTCCTGGACACGCTCATAGGTCTCGCCATCAAAGCGCGAGACATCGGTCGAGGTGCCGCCCATGTCGAAACCGATCACCTTGGGATGACCGGCGGCGAGCGCCGTCTTGGCCATGCCGACGACACCGCCGGCCGGGCCGGACAGCACCGCGTCGCGGGCGTGGAAGCCGGCGGCGGGGGCGAGCCCGCCGGAGGACTGCATGAAATAGAGCGGCGTGCCCTCCAGCCCGGCATCGACGCGGTCGACATAGTCTCGCAGCACCGGGGTGAGATAGGCATCCAAAACGGTGGTCGAGGCGCGCGGCACGATCTTGACCAGCGGGCTGGCAATGCTGGAACGGATCACGGTGGCAAAGCCGGCCTCGCGCGCCAGCGCCTCCAGCCGGGCCTCGTGGGCGTCATGGCCATAGGCGTGCATCAGCGTGATCGCGACCGAGGTGAAGCCGTCCTGCTTCGCTGTGGCCAAGGCCTCGCGCACCGGCGCCTCGTCGAGCGGGACCAGAACCGTGCCGCTGGCATCGAGGCGCTCATCGACCTCGACGACGCGGGTGTAGAGCGGGTCGGGGCGCTGGATGTCGAGGGCAAAGATGTCGGGGCGGGTCTGGTCGCCGATGACCAGGAGATCGGCGAAGCCGCGCGTCACCAGGAAGAGGGTTTTCGCGCCCTTGCGTTCGAGCAGGGCATTGGTGGCAACCGTGGTGCCCATCTTGACCGAGCCGACAGCGGCGCCGGCGGCGAGGCGGCGCACGCCTTCGCTGGCGGCATCGGGATAGTCGGGGCTTTCCGACAAGAGTTTGAGCGGATGCAGGCGGCCATCGGGGCCGCGCCCGATGACATCGGTGAACGTGCCGCCGCGATCAATCCAGAACTCCCAGTCGGACATGAAAACTCCCGTCAAACCGCTGCTGCGCCGATGCGCCTGCAGCGAGGTTTATCATGGTCTGCGCCGGCGTGAGCGGGTAAAGCTGACAAAACATGGCCAATCCACTTGCCCGTCCCTGACGTATGCCGGGCAGGACACCTATATGGCCGTGCAAGGGACAATTCACGCATGCGTTTTTGGCACAAACTGGCAGCCCGCCTGCAGGGACGGGACAGCTTCCTCGACTGCGATGGTTGCGAGGGCGGCACCGGTCTGGCCAATGCCGTGCCGGAGCGCCGCGTCGAGGATGCCGAATTCGCCATGGCGCTGATCGGGCTCGGCGCCAAAATGGCCAAGGCCGACGGCTTCGTCACCCGCAGCGAGATCAAGGCCTTCCACGAGGTGTTCCGGCCGCCGCCGGAGGGCCGCGCCTCGCTCGATCGTGCCTTCGAACTGGCGATGCAGACGACGCTCGGCTTTGACGGCTATGCGCGGCGCCTGGCGCGGCGCTTCCGGGCCAATCCGGCGATCCTGGAAGACGTGCTCGATGGCCTGTTCCATATCGCCAAGGCGGATGGGGCGGTGACCAGTGACGAGCTGGACTATCTCGACCAGGTGGCGGAGATTTTCGGTTTCTCGCCGCTCGAATTTCGCCGCATCAGCACTGCCCATCTGGGCGCATCCGATGATGATCCCTATATCATTCTCGGTATCGAGGCCGATATTTCCGATAGCGATCTCAAGCGCGCCTATCGTCGAATCGCCTCGCAAAACCATCCAGACCGCATGATGGCGCGCGGTGCGCCGCTCGAGACCCAACGATTTGCCAATGAAAAAATGGCAGTAATCAACGCGGCTTATGGCCAGATCCTTGCAGAGCGCGGGCTTAATGTCGGTGCCAGCAATTGACCTTGGCGCCTGAAATGCCAACATATGGCCGAGGGGCAGAGATGGATAGAGGACGATGACCGAAACAGCTCAAACCCGATCCGCATTTTTCGCCAGCGGCGCAGGCCGTGTGGTTCGCGATATTTTCGCGGCGATCATCGCGCTCGCCTTCATTGGTGCTGTCGTCTTCATGGCGGTCATGCTGACCGCGGTCTTCCTGATCATCGCCGGTGCCGGCCTCGTGACCTTCGGCGTCTACTGGCTGTGGATCAAGGTGCGCGGGCGCCGCAAGGGCGCCGGTCCGGAAATCCTGGTCGCAACCCGCGGCCCCGATGGCTGGACGGTTGACGGGCTCGGTTCCTGAGGCCTGGGTGCTTGAGGCCGGATATTTCACATCAATTTGACTGGCGTTCCGTCCGGTGGCTGTCAGCCTGAGCCGGACGATGAGGGCGTGTGAATGCGAACGGGTTTTCTGATAGCTTTTTTGATCGCGACGCCGCTCCTGCTGGTCGGCTGCGTGAGCATGGCCCTGCCCAGGGTTCCGGCCCGGCTGACGGCCCCGGCGGCGGCTCCGGCACTCGACGGCACCGGCCTGGCCAGCTGGGAGACGGGCCGCGACGCGCTGCGGCAGCGTTTTGCCGACGAGATTTATGGTGAAGCGCCGGCGGACGATCCGGCCCGGATCGTGGCGCATGAACTGATCGAGGCGCAGGCTTTCGGCGGGCTTGGCCGGATCGAGCAATACACGCTCGACATGTCCGGTTTCGAGACCCATCTCGTGGTCATCCTGCCCAATGCGGCGACCGCGCCGGTGCCGACGATTATCCTGCAAATGTTCTGCGGCAACCGCACCGCCCTGGGCGGGCGCGAGGATATCGCGCCGCCGCCGCCCGAGGCGCATGCGCCCCAATGCGACGGCAGTATCCAGAACGTGCCGGTGCGGATGATTTTTGGCCGCTACATCATGGAGCCGCCGGTCACGGATATCCTGGCGCACGGCCATGCGATCGCCCTGATCTATCCCGGCGATATCGTGCCGGATGATGCCGATGCCGCTGCCGCGCGGCTGGCGGCACTGGTGCCGGACCGGCCCAGCGGCGCAATCGCGGCCTGGGCCTGGGTCTATTCGCGTGTCGTTGACGTGCTCGATGGCGATGCGCGCTTCGATGCCGACCGCACCGCCGTCTGGGGCCATTCGCGCAATGGCAAGGCGGCGCTGCTGGCCGGCGCCGTCGATGAGCGTATCGATCTGGTCATCGCTCACCAGGCCGGCACGGGCGGCACAGCCCTGACCCGCAGCGGCACCGGCGAGTCGGTCGAGGCGATCACGTCCGGATATCCGCACTGGTTTGCGCCGGCCTTTGCCGGCCGGGCCAGCCATCGCGCCGACATGCCGATCGACCAGCACCAGCTGATCGCCCTGCTGGCGCCGCGGCCGCTGCTGATCGGTGGCGCCTGGCGCGACCAATGGTCCGATCCGCAATCAAGTTTCCGCGCCGCCGAGGGCGCCAATCCGGTTTACCACCTCTATGGCTCGGACGGGCTGACCCAGCCCGGCCTGGATGAATTCGACCCGGCGGCCGATATCGCCGTGGCGATGCGCCCGGGCCTGCATGGCGTGCAGCCGCAGGACTGGGAAAACTTCCTCGCTTTCCTCGACGCACATTTCGCAACGCACTGACATCAAACGTGCATGTGGCTCATACGCGCCATGGCTTGTGCGCCGCGGCGGGCCGGTCCATGAAGCGATATGCGTATTCGTGATCTCCTCGCCCTGATCGCGGTCTGTGCGGTCTGGGGCGTCAATTTTGTTGTTGCGAAATTCTCGATCACGGGCTCGCCGGGATGGGTGCCCGGATTCGAGGGCTCGCCGCCGCTCTTTTTCGCCTTCCTGCGCTTTGCGCTCCTGTTTGCGATTCTCTCGCCCTGGCTGCGGCCGCGACCGCAGGACATGAAGGCGATGGTCGGCATCGCCCTGTCGATGGGGGCGCTGCAATACGCGCTGATGTTCCTTGGCCTGCAATGGGCGACGCCCTCGGGCATGGCGATCACGCTGCAGATGGGGGTGCCGTTTGCGACCCTGCTCTCGGTGGTGATGCTGAAGGAGAGGCTCGGCCTGCCGCGCATCGCCGGCATCATTATCGCCTTTGCCGGCATTATCCTCGTCGTCGCCCGGCCGGGCATAGGCGGGCTTTCCTTCGGCCTCCTGCTCGGGATCGGCGCCGCCTTCACCGGCGCGCTGGGGATGATCCTCGTCAAGCGCATGCCGCTGGATTCGATGCGGATGCAGGCCTGGATCGGACTGATCTCCTGGCCGCCTTTGCTCGCCCTGTCGCTGGTATTCGAGCGCGACCAGATCGCCTCGGTGATGGCCGGCGGCTGGCCCTTCATGCTGACGGTCATCTTCACGGTCCTGCTGGTCAATGTGTTCGGCCATGGTGTGTTCTACAAAATGCTGCAGCGCTATGATGCGACCATGATTGCGCCGATTACCCTGCTGGCGCCGCTGATCGGCGTCATCTCCGGCATCGTCATCACCGGCGATGAGGCCGGCTGGCGGCTCTTTGTCGGCGGCGGACTGGCGCTGTTTGGTGTCGGCATTATCGCCCTGCGGCCCAACCGGGCCCTGCCGGAAGCCGGGCTGGCACGGGAGAAGACCCTGTGAGCCTGACGCCGATTGCCGCCCCCTCGCCCAATTTCAACGACCGCAAATTGCCGGTCAGCCTGATCGTGCTGCATTATACCGGCATGGAAAACGGTGCGGTGGCGCTGGAGCGGATGTGCGACCCGGCGGCCGAAGTCAGTGCGCATTACATGGTCGAGGAAGATGGCCGCGTCTTCCAGCTCGTCGATGAGGACAAGCGCGCCTGGCATGCCGGGGTCAGTGCCTGGCGCGGCGAGACCGACATCAATTCTGCCTCGATCGGGATCGAGATCGTCAATGGCGGCCATGATTACGGCCTGCCCGATTTCCCCGCCATCCAGATCGAAGCAGTGATCCATCTGGTCGCGGATATCATGGCCCGCCACGGGATCGGCCCCGAGGGCGTTGTCGGCCATTCCGATATCGCACCGGGCCGCAAACAGGACCCTGGCGAGAAATTCCCCTGGCATCGCTTGGCCGCGGCCGGCTGCGCGCGGGTTGTGCGTGAGTGATGCCTGTCGC
>NZ_CAXBKN010000140.1:0-5249 GCF_963976135.1 uncultured Maricaulis sp. | reverse complement strand
GACCCGCTGATTAAGAGTCAGCTGCTCTACCAACTGAGCTATAGGCGCGCCGGGGTTGGAGGCGGCGGAACATACGCGAGATTATCCACAAAGCAAGGGCCTCATTTCAGCGGCCGGGGCCCGCGTGTGCCGGGAGCATCGCAGCCCGGTCACCTCCAGGCAAAGACGGCAAGCGCTCATTTACCCTGGGCGAAGAAATTATGGCCCGGTGCTGCAGCGTTAAGCGTGGTGTTAACGAGGGCGTGCGAAATTGCCGCCATGAAATCTGCCTCGTCCCACCGTCTGGCCCAAGCCGAACCCGATGCACCCGCGCCGGTTTTCGACGCTGCGCACCTGGCCCGCTATACGGGCGGTGATGCGGCGCTAAAGGCGGAATTGCTGGCGCTGATGTGCGAGCAGGCGGAGCGCTGCATCGCGCTGATTACAGCGGCTCCCGATCATGAGACCTGGACCTCGGCCCTGCACACACTCAAAGGCGCTGCGCGCGGTGTCGGAGCCTTTGCGCTCGGCGCGGCCTGTGAGACGGCCGAAACTCAGCCGCAAGGGTCCTGGCCGGAGGCGGCGCAATGCGTGGCCACCGTCTTCGCGGTAACCCGGCGCTGTTTCGAGCGCCGCTAGGCCCCGCGGGTGCGGTCCCAGACTTCGAATTCATAGGCGATCGACTGACGGACCAGTTCGCGCCAGACCGGCTCCGCAATCTCGGTGCTCAATCCGAGGCGCCGGGACTCGGCCAGCACTTTTCCAATAACATCCTCGATCCGCCAGTCATCATGGACGACATCGCGCGACGGTTTGATCCTGGCGGCCGCCTCCATATAGCGCGCCCGTTCGGCGATCAGTGCCACCAGTTCGCGGTCGATTCCATCGACCCCGTCGCGGACCTGATCCATGCGGGTGCAGGCTTCCGGGCTGATGCGTGTGACGGCGGTCTGTGTGCTCATATCGGGTCAACCTGTAGCAGTCCTGTCTTGCTTATAAGCGGCGCGGCGGCATCCCCCAAGGGGCGAGCTGTCACACCCGGGCGGCGGACCGCATTGCCTGTTCGACCTGTCCGCCAGCCACGTTATGCTAGCCGCGAAACGATGGAGACTCGCAATGTCACAGCCGGTCAGAATTTATGGCGATCGCCGCAGCGGTAATTGTCTGAAAGTGAAGTGGACCGCCGACTATCTCGCCATCCCCTATCAGTGGATTGAGATTGATGTCGCCAAGGGCGAGACCCGGACTGATGATTTTCTCGCTATCAACCCGGCCGGGCAGGTGCCCTGTCTTGAGCGCGAGGACGGCCGCATCCTGGCCCAGTCGAACGCAATCATATTCCATCTCGCCGGAGGCTCACCGCTGATCCCGGCCGATAGCTTCGATACCGCCAAAATGCTCGAATGGATGTTCTGGGAACAATATAGCCATGAGCCGGCAATCGCCGTGCGGCGTTTTCAGAAAGCATTCCTGAAACTCCCCGACGACTCGATCGACCCAGCCCTGATGGCGAAAGGGCGCCGCGCGCTCGGGGTGATGGAGATGCGGCTGCTGTCGCGCGACTTCATCGTCGGGGATTCGATGACGCTCGCCGATATCGCCCTGGTCGCCTATACGCGCCTGGCCGATGAGGGCGGGTTTAATCTCGACGAGTTTCTCAATGTCCGTGGCTGGATTGCCCGCATCGACCAGGAGCTCGGCCTTGATCCCGATGATGGCCGCGTCGACGCGGCCGGATAGCGCGTGACGGCGGGCGAAACCATCGAGGCTGTACCGCAATTCGGCCTTTGTGAGGCGGGGCCGCCTTACCCGGCTCGCCCCTGCGCCTTTGGCATTGCCGTTGATGACAAGGGCCGTATCGCCCTGGTGCGGATTGCACGCGAAACCTATGTCAATTGGGATTTGCCCGGCGGCATGATCGATCCCGGCGAGAGCGAGGCGGACGCCCTGGCCCGGGAGTTTTGCGAGGAGACCGGCTGGACCGTCACGCCTGGCGCCCTGGTGACGCGGGCGGAGCAATTCACCATCACGCGAACTGGAGAACGCCGGCGCAATCAGTGCGGCTTCTTCCTGTGCGAGCTGGCGGCGATGACAGGGGGCAAGATCGAGGATGATCACGAGCTGGTCTGGCTTGATCCAAACGAGGCGCTGACCCGCCTGCGCCATGAGGCGGCCGCATGGGCGGTGACGCAATGGCTGCGAATGGGCCGTAGGTGTGCCGGCCGGCGCCATCGCTGACGGCCATGTCCCGGCCCCGGATCGCCTAGCGAGCCAATTCCTTGATCGCCTCGTCGACACCTTCCAGTGTGAGCGGGAACATGCGCTGGGCGCCGATCAGATCCTGCACCAGCTTGGTGGAATGCGAATATTCCCACCATTCCTCGGGCTGCGGATTGAGCCAGATCAGATTGGGCCAGGTTTCGACCAGGCGCTTGATCCAGACCGCACCGGCCTCGTCATTCCAGCCCTCGACCGAGCCGCCCGCATGGGTGATCTCATAGGGCGCCATGGCGGCATCACCGACGATGATGACTTTCCAGTCGTGCGGGTATTTGTGGATCAGATCCAGCGTCGGCACCGTCTCGGCGCGGCGACGCAGATTGGAACGCCAGACGCCCTCATAGGGGCAATTGTGAAAGTAGAAATATTCCAGGTTCTTGAATGTCGAGCGTGAGGCCGAGAACAGCTCCTCGCACAGCTTCACATAGGGATCCATCGAGCCGCCGACATCGAATAGCGCCAGCACCTTGATGGCATTGCGCCGTTCCGGCCGCATCACCACATCGAGCCAGCCCTGGCGGGCTGTGGCGTTGATCGTATTGTCGAGGTCGAGCTCGTCCTGGGCGCCGTCGCGGGCGAATTTGCGCAGGCGTCGCAGTGCAACTTTCAGATTGCGCGTGCCCAGTTCACGATCACCATCGAGATCCTTGTAGCGGCGCTGCTCCCACACCTTGGCGGCGCGGCCATGCTTGCCCGGTCCGCCAATGCGCACGCCGGCCGGATTATAGCCGCCATGGCCAAAGGGCGAGGTGCCGCCGGTGCCGATCCATTTCGAACCGCCCTCATGGCGTTTTTCCTGCTCGGCGAGCCGCTTCTTCAGCGTCTCCATCAATTCCTCGAAGGGCAGGGCCTCCATGGCCGCCATCTCTTCCTCGGTGAGCAGTTTCTGCATCATCGCCTTGAGCCAGTCGTCCGGGATCTCGTTCTCGCCGAACAGGTCGCCGAGGGTCTCGACGCCCTTGAAGACGTGCGCGAACACCTGGTCGAACTTGTCGAAGGCCTTCTCGTCCTTGACCAGTGCGGCGCGGCTGACGGCGTAGAAATGGCCGATATCCGGATCGATCGCGCCCTTGTCGAGGGCTTCGAGGAGGGTGAGATATTCCCGGGTTGTGACGGGGATCTTGGCGGCGCGCAGCTGGGTGAAGAAATGATGGAGCATGAGCGCAACCTAACCAATTGTGCGGGCACCGTCAGCTGTCCGGCTCGGGCAATGACAGGGGCGGGTTTTCTTTGGCACGCTTTCTGCTGCAAGATGGCGGCTTGGTAGGGCCGCGAGTGAATAGAGTGGGTGAGTGAGATGCGTTGGTTTATCAAAGTGATGTGCGCCGCCGGAATGGGATTTGCCAGCCTGGCGGGCGCTGTTCAGGCCCAGTCCGGTGACAGGCACATGGATTTTCATGGATCCATGTCGCCGTCGGGTGACCGGATTGTGTATTATTCCTACCGGGAAGGTCGCGTGCCGGATTTGTTCATTCTCGATGTGAACCGAAATCGCGAGCAACGCCTCACCGAAACCCCGCATATGTGGGAGACGGGACCGGAATGGTCACCAACCGGCAACCGGATTGCCTTCGCGCGCGGCGAAAGTATGAGCTATCTGCGCGCGATTATCCGCGACCTCGATACAGGCGCCGAAATCGATCTCGGCCCCGGCGTTGATCCAGCCTGGTCGCGCGATGGCAGTCGAATCGCCTGGCGCGGGCCGAACGCCACGATCTGGGTCGCCAATGCCGATGGCAGCGAAGCGCGCGGGTTGAATCTCGATCACCTCCGGGGCGTCAAGTCGGAACCCGCCTGGAGTTTTGATGGCGGTTTTCTGACCTTCATCATGGAAGAAGAGGGCGAAGATCCGACCCGGGATGTCTATCTCTATGAGTTGAGCTCCGGCGGTACCTGGCAGCTGACCGACAGTCCGGCAGGCGAGACAGGAGCCTTCCTTCTGCCCGATGGCGATACTTTGATCTTTGCGGCGCTGGACGGGACGAGCGCACCGCAAGTCTACAAATACACCGTCAGCGCCGGCGGCACGCCCGAACTACTGACCGCCACGGACGCAGGGCAGTATCATTATTTTCCGTCACTCTCGCCAAATCCGCAAACCATCCTGTTCGAGGCCGGCGACTGGAATGAGAATCGATTCTTCATTTACAGCCTCGATATCGTCACCGGGACTGTCCGTCAGCTCACCGGACGTCGGGGCCGCCGCGGCCGCTAATCGCGGCTTTCGACGAGCGCTTCCAGCAGGTCGATGTCTGCACTCATCAGGGCGCCGGACGCTGAGGCAATGCGCTCCGCCGGCCAGTCCCACCATGCCAGGGCCTGCAGCCGCGCCGCCACATCCTCCGGCAAACGCCGTTTGATGATCCGCGCCGGATTGCCGCCGACGATTGTATAGGGTTCGACATCGCTGGTGACGACGGCCTTGGTGGCGATGATCGCGCCATTGCCGATCATGACGCCGGGCATAATGGTCGCGTCCCAGCCGATCCAGACATCATGGCCGATCATGATGCCGCCCTTATTGGGCCAGGCGCCTGGATCGGGCTCACCCCAGCAGCCGAAAATCGGGAAGGGATAGCTCGAGAGCCGGTCGGCGAAATGATTGCCGCCATTGAGCACGAAACTGACATCGGCGGCGATCGAGCAGAATTTCCCGATCACCAGCCGGTCATCGATGAAATCGAAGGCGTATTTCACCTGCTCGGCGAAGCGCGCCGGATCGGTGAAGGAGTGGATATAGCTGTAATCGCCGGCCTCGATCTTGGGGTGATCGGCGAGCAGCGGTTTGAGATAGGCCATCGACGGCGCCGCCGGCATGGGGTGCAGCGTCATCGGGTCGAGGGCGGGGCGGGATTCAGGCGTAGAGGTCGTGGCAGGCATGGACAGACTCCGGGTGGGATTTCACGAAATTTCGGGTGAAATGCGCCCCCGGTCTCCCGGGCGGCGCGGCTTAGCCGCGCTGGTCCATGTCGCTCTCCATTGGCTTGGCC
>NZ_CAXBKN010000139.1:0-5271 GCF_963976135.1 uncultured Maricaulis sp. | reverse complement strand
CCCATCAGGCCGGACGGGACCTGCCCGGTCAGAATGACCATCGGAACTGAGTCCATATAGGCATTGGCGATGCCGGTCAGGAGATTGGTGGCACCCGGCCCCGAGGTGGCCAGGCAGACGCCCGCCTTGCCGGTGATGCGGGCCTGGGCGTCGGCGGCAAAGGCGGCCGCCTGTTCATGGCGGACCAGAACATGGCTCAGGCTCGAGCCGGTCAGGGCGTCATAGACGGGCATGATCGCGCCGCCCGGATAACCGAAGATCCGGGTCACGCCGAGTTTCTCCAGCGTCCGCACCACCAGGTGCGCACCCGTATTACGGGCGCGTTCCTGGGGGGCGGTTTCGGTCTTTGGCAAGGTCGACAGCATGGTCATTTTCAGGTCCAGACAGGGGTGTTCAGGTGTTGGAGCCGGCTTGCAGCCACGGCATTTCGGCGCGCAGTGCGGCCCCGGTTTTTTCGATCGGATGGTCGAGATCCTTGCGCAGCAGGGCGTTGTATTGCGGCTTGCCGGCCTGGTTCTCCATGATCCAGTCGCGGGCAAATGTGCCGTCCTGGATGTCGGTGAGAACTTCCTTCATCCGTGCCTTGGTCTCGGCATTGATGACGCGAGGGCCCGAGCGCAGATCGCCATAGATCGCGGTTTCCGAGATGAATTCATGCATTTTGGCGAGCCCGCCCTCATAGAGCAGGTCAACGATCAGCTTGAGCTCATGCATGCATTCAAAATAGGCGACTTCCGGCTGGTATCCGGCCTCGGTCAGCGTCTCATAGCCGGCCAGGACCAGTTCGGTGGCGCCGCCGCACAGAACGGCCTGTTCGCCGAACAGGTCGGTTTCGGTCTCTTCGGCGAAGCTGGTTTCGATCACCCCGGCTGTGGAGCCGCCGATACAGGCGGTATAGCTCAGGGCGCGGTCCCTGGCGGTGCCGGTGGCGTCCTGATGGATGGCGAACAGGCAGGGCACACCGCGGCCACGTTCGAATTCGCGGCGGACGAGATCGCCAGGACCCTTTGGAGCAACGAGGATGATGTCGACCCCCTCCGGAGCCTGGATGCGGCCGTAATGCACGGTGAAACCATGCGCGAACAGGACGGCATCACCGGCACTGATATTCGGCGCGATCTCGTCGCGGAAAATGGCTTCATGCGTCATGTCGGGCGTCAGAATGGCGATCAGCGAAGCGGCTTTGGCGGCTTCGGCGATCGGTGCGGTGCGCAGGCCATCGGCCTTGGCGCGGATATCGCCCTTGCCGCCGGGGCGGACGCCGACGATCACATCGCAGCCGCTATCCTTCATGTTCAGCGCATGGGCGCGGCCCTGGCTGCCATAGCCGATGACGGCGACAGGCCGGGACTTGAAATCGGCCGTGTCGATCTCGAACGCCATGCGGCGGGTCGGTGTCTGAGGGGTGGTCATGCGCTTCTCTCCTGGGTGGTCTCGGATTGCTCAAAGGATGGTGTGGTGGTGGATTGGATCGTCACGGCTCCCTGGGAGGCCGATGAAACGAGGCGGGAATATTTAGTGAAGACGCCGCCCATCGGATTGGGCAGGGGCGGGGTCCAGTTTTTGCGGCGGGCATCCAGATCGGCATCGCAGTCAATGCGGCGGGCGGCGACATCGATGCGGATCGTGTCGCCCTCATGGATCAGGCCGATGGCGCCGCCCGCGACGCTCTCCGGGCAGACATGACCGATGACGAAACCCTTGGAGGCGCCGGAGAAGCGGCCATCCGTGATCAGGGCGACATGTTCGCTCAAGCCCTGGCCGACCAGGGCGCCGGTGATGCCCAGCATTTCGCGCATGCCGGGACCGCCGCGCGGCCCCTCATTGCGGATGATGATGACATCGCCGCGCTTGACACGATTATGCTCGACGGCGTCGAAGGCATCTTCCTCGCGTTCGAAAACGCGGGCCGGGCCCTCGAAACGGGTATGGGAGTGGCCGGACAGTTTCAGCACTGAGCCCTGGCTCGCCAGATCGCCATAGAGGATGCGGAAGCCGCCATCGGGTTTGACGGGATCGGCGACGGTGCGCACGACGCGCTGGCCAGGCGATTCAACGGCGCTGGCAAATTCCTCGAACAGGGTCTTGCCGGTCACGGTCGGCGCATCGACCAGGCGGCCACCCTCCATCAGGCGCTGTCCGAACAGGCGTGTACCGCCCGCCAGGAAGAGGTGATGCGCCAGAAAGCGCCCGCCCGGCTTCAGGTCGGTGATGACCGGTGCCGTTGCAGACACTTCATCGAAGACATCGATGGAGAAGGGCACGCCTGCCTCCGCTGCGATGGCGGCGAGATGCAGGATGGCATTGGTCGAGCCGCCACTGGCCGAGGCCGCAATGGCACCATTGCGCAGCGATGTTTCGGTGATGAAGCTGCGGGGGCGCGTACCGGATTTCACCAGATCGACCACCAGTCGGCCGCAACGCGCGGCGGCGTCTGCCTTGTCGGGGTGGGGTGCGGGAATGTCGTTGGCACCCATCGGCGACAGGCCCATGATCGACAGGATCATCGCCATCGTATTGGCGGTGAACTGGCCGCCGCAGGCACCGGCCCCGGGGCAGGCGGATTTCTCGACTTCGGCCAGTCCGGCATCGTCGAGCGCGCCGCAGGCATGGGCGCCGACGGCCTCGAACACATCCTGGATCGACAAATCCTTGTCGCCCTGGCGGCCTGGCATGATCGTGCCGCCATAGAGGATGCAGCCGGGGATATCCATCCGCGCCAGCGCCATGGCGGCGGCCGGAATGGTCTTGTCGCAGCCAACCAGCACGATCAGCCCGTCCAACGAGTGACCGCGAACGGCCAGCTCGATCGAGTCGGCGATGACTTCGCGCGAGATCAGCGAGGCGCGCATGCCCTGCGTGCCCATCGAGATGCCGTCGGAAACGACGATGGTGTTGAAATCGACCGGCACACCGCCAGCCTCGCGGATCGCATCGCGCACCGGGGCGGCCAGCTCGGCCAGGTGCATATTGCAGGGCGTCACCGTGGTCCAGGTATTGACCACCGCGATCATCGGCTTGTCGAAATCGGCGTCCGACATGCCGGTTGCACGCAGCATGGCGCGAGCCGGAGCGCGCGCGGCGCCGAGCGTGATGGTGTCAGAAGTCTTTGGTCGTTCGGTCGACATCGGAATTTCCCGTGCGACAGACACGAAAAACCCCGCTCCGGGTTCCGGGAGCGGGGTTTTTCATGTCTGCCGAGCTTGTGTTTGCTAGCTGGCAGGCGCGGAAACCGCTCCCGTTATGGAGGTAAGAATAAGTACAAGTACGAGGAGGAGTGCGCTGACGAGCACCCGCGCGTCCGGCAGGACGGCGGCCGATGAAATCGGCTGATGGGTGACGTTGTTACGCATGACGCGGGCAATTCCTGACTTGTGTTGCAGTGCAAGGTGACGTGGCCTTGCCGCGATGGCAAGCAGAAATGTGCACTAAATGTGCGTTCGGGCTCTGGCCGGGGTCAAATGCGGCAATAAATTGCCCGGATCGACACTTCTATAGTGGCGGCATTGTGGCTTGAGCCGGGCAGGCCTTGCTGCAAAAGCGGGCATGCCTGCCCGATTCCGGGCGCTGGCGGGCGAGTCTCAGCGAATGCGATGAATCCGGTTGACCTCCGTGTGAGCAGCTGCAGCAATTTGACGGCGGCATTCCTGTTGTCGCGACTCTGTGGATTGACTTGCTGGCGGCGGCCGACGCCAGCACTTTCTTTTGCGGCAGAAAATTGCGCTACAGGGACAAAAAACAACAAATCGAGAGAGAATCTGCGGAATTTTTTCAATTCGGATAAATTTGTTGCATCGCAACATTTCCCGATCTAGCCTTCAGATATCAAGAGGCGCACCAACGCGCCCGACCACAGATCGCACATATGGGATCCGTCATTGCCGATCGGCGATGCGGATCATGGGTAGATGCCCGGCACACGCCGGGCCCGGGCCGCACGGCCCAGAACGACCCGAGATCCAAGAGAAATTTTCGTTCTGCCATGGGGCAGGCCGGTCACCGGCGTGAATCTGTCGCGCCTGATCGGGAATTTCACACCTGAAAAGGGGGATCGCCATGCGTGGCAAGAAACTGAAATACGGAGCGATGGCCGCCATCGGTTGCGCGGCGCTTGGCGCCAGCCTGGCCATCACAACCCCGGCCGCGGCCGAGGTCAGCGAAGAGACCGCCTTTGTCTTCAACACCCTGTTATTTCTGATTGGCGGCTTTCTCGTCATGCTGATGGCGGCCGGTTTCGCCATGCTTGAGGTCGGTTTTGTCCGCACCAAGCACGCGGCCGCGATCTGCCTCAAGAATATCGCGCTCTACGCCATTGCCGGGGTGATGTTCTACCTCGCCGGTTACCAGGTCATGTATGGCGGCGAGACCGCCTATTTTGGCATGCCCGCGATCTGGAGCCCGTCCGAACTGACCGGCGATGCCGAGATCGATCTTTCGACCGGCTATGCCTCGGCTTCCGACTGGTTCTTCCAGATGGTGTTCGTGGCCACGACCGCATCGATCGTCTCCGGCGCCGTCGCCGAGCGGGTCAAGATCGGGCCCTTCTTCCTGTTTGTTGTCGTGCTAACGGCCGCGATCTACCCGATCCAGGGCTCCTGGGAATGGGGCGGCGGCTGGCTTGATGCCCAGTTCGGCTTCTCCGACTTCGCCGGTTCGACGCTGGTTCACTCGACCGGTGGCTGGGCCGCCCTGGCCGGTGCCATCCTGCTGGGTGCCCGTTCGGGACGCTTCGGACCCAATTCCAGCCCGATGCAGCCCTCTTCGCTGCCGCTGGCGACCCTGGGCACATTCCTGCTCTGGTTCGGCTGGTTCGGCTTTAACGGCGCCTCCCAGCTGGCGCTCGGCTCGGCGGCCGATGCGGTCGCCATCTCCCAGGTCTTCGCCAATACCAATATGGCGGCAGCCGGCGGTGTGGTGACGGCCTATGTGCTCTCTTTGATCCTCGGACGCGGCAAGGCCAATCTCGCCTATTGCCTCAACGGGGCCCTGGCCGGCCTGGTCTCGATCACCGCCGAACCGCTCACCCCGACCATCATGGATGCGATCCTGATCGGTGCGGTCGGTGCCGTCATCGCCACCTTCGGTGCCAAACTGCTCGAACTGGTCCGGATCGATGATGTCGTCGGTGCCATCCCGGTCCACCTGTTCGCTGGCATCTGGGGCACGATGGCCGTGCCGCTGACCAATAGCGATGCCAGCTTCTACGGCCAGGCCGTCGGTGTCGGCGCCATCGGTGCCTTCGTCTTCACCGCCAGCTTCGCTGTCTGGCTG
>NZ_CAXBKN010000138.1:0-5273 GCF_963976135.1 uncultured Maricaulis sp. | reverse complement strand
TCTTCATGCAGGCGCACGACGATTGGGAACTGGCGAACACCTTCGAACAAGGCACCGGCTTCGGCGCCGCCGACGGAGGCGCGAAGCGCATCCAGTGCGTCTTCGACGTCGAGACCGTAACGGCCAAGGGCGGCCCGATCCACCGTCACCACGAGTTGCGGTGCGCCGGTGATCTGGTCGGCCTGGACTTCAGCAGCGCCGTCAACTTGCTGCAGGAGTGTCTGTAGCACCTGCGACCTGTCGAGAAGGATTTCCGAGTCTGGCCCGAAGATCTTTACCGCCAGCTCAGCACGTGTTCCGGTGATGAGCTCATCCACGGCCATGGCAATCGGCTGCCCGATGCTTGCAACGATACCTGGCACCGATTCCAGGTTTTCCGAGATGGCCGTACGCAAGTCCTCGGGAGACATCCCTTGGCGCCACTGATCGCGCTGTTGCAGTTCGACGAAGGCTTCTGCGCTATTGGTCGGGTCCGCATGCGCGCCGACTTCGCCGCGCCCGATGCGGGTGACGATCGACTTGATCTCGGGAAATGCGTCCAGCAGCCGCTTCTCGATCCGGGTTGTCGTCGCGGTGGCTTCCGTCAGCGAAATCGATGGAGCCATCGTGATCCTCAGAAGGATGTCACCTTCTTCCAGCGAGGGTGTGAATTCCGACCCCAGCCGCGAGCCGGCGAGCCCACCTGCAACAAGAAGCACAGCAGCCATCACAATGGCTGCCATGCGTTGCCTGACGAAAAAGCCAGCAAGTGAGCTGACATAGCGGGCGATAAGGTCAGGCTTCTCTTCGCTTTTTGCCTTTCCGCGTCGCATCAGGCCATTTGCAAGGGACGGCGCAATCAGCGCGGCGTAAAAAAGCGAACCGGTCATCGCAAGCGCAGCCGATGCGGCAAGTGGACGGAACGTCTTGCCCTCAACGCCCTGCAGCGAAAACAGCGGCAGGAAGACAACGATGACCACTGCGACAGCGGCAACCAGGGGCGCAATGACCTCGGCAGTCGAGCGTGCAACGACGCTCCGCTGATCTTCCGTACCTGCGCTTTCCCGGAGACTCCGATCGACATTTTCCGCGATGACGATCGCGCCATCGACCATCATCCCGATGGCGATGGCGACACCGCCCAGTGACATCAGATTGGCACTGATGCCGAGCACGTTCATCGCGATGAATGCAAAGCCGACAGAGAAGGGGATAGAGAGAACGACGACGAGGCTTGGCCGCCACCCGCCCAGAAAGACGAAGACAACTAGCGCCACAAGCAGACCGCCCTGCCAGAGCGCGGTCGTCACCGTTGCAGAAGCCTTGTTCACGAGTGTACCCTGGTCATAATAGGGAACCGCCGTCACGCCTTCGGGCAGGCTTGCGTTGATTTCTTCAAAGCGCTTCTGCACGCGGGCGATTACGTCAGACGTGTTGGTGCCGTAGAGCTTCAGCACGAGGCCGGCGACGACTTCGCCTTGACCATTTGCCGTGGCAAGTCCCTGGCGGACGCCGCCGCCGATGACGATTTCGCCCAGGTCGCGGACGCGGACGGGGCGTCCGTCATCAACATTGACAACGATTTCGGCAAGGTCATCGACCGACCGGGCCAGTCCGACGCCGCGCACGGTGTACTGCTCCGCGCCAATTTCGAGGAATTGCGCGCCTTCCGTCTTGTTGCCGCGCTCCAGCGCGCCAATCACGTCGCCAATCTGGATATCATAGGCGAGCAATGCATCCGGATCGAGGCGGACCTGGTATTGCTTTTCGAAGCCGCCAAGCGAGAGCACTTCGGTGACGCCCGGAACGGTCTGCAGCTGATACTTGATGATCCAGTCCTGGATCTCGCGCATTTCGACGAGATCCCGCGTCCCGCTGGTGTCATCCAGTCTGAAGTAGAGAATGATGCCCAGGCCCGTCGATATGGGTCCCATTTGTGGGTCACCAAACCCGTCCGGAATGTTGCCGCGCGCCTCAGCGAGACGTTCACCGACGACCTGGCGGGCAAAATAGACGTCCGTCCCATCTTCGAAATAGATGTTGACCACGGACAGGCCGAAATTCGAGACCGAGCGCATGCTCTTGAGTTTCGGGAGGCCGGACATGGCCGTCTCAATCGGATAGGTGACATAGCGTTCGACCTCCTCCGGGGCGAGGCCTTCGGTTTCGGTAAAGACCTGGACCAGGGAGGGCGTCACGTCCGGAAAGGCATCCACGGGCAGGGCCCGGAAAGCGAACAGGCCGCCAAGCGTCATGGCGAGTGCCGCGATGGCTGCCAGGAGGCGGCCCCCGGCGATACGGTGCATAAAATTGATCATGTCTGTTGGTCCTAGTGTCCGTGTCCATCGCCAAAGGCGTCTTTTTCAAGCTGGGCCTTGAGGGTGAAACCCCCTTGCGAGACAAAGGTCTCGCCGACCGCCAGGCCTGAACGAATTTCGACAAAGCCGCCGGCCGTTGCACCGATCATCACGGGCTTGGGGGCGAAACCGCCTTCAACGGGAACAAAGATCGACGGTTTGTCCTCGACAATCTGGACGGCTGTTTGCGGGACCCGCACCACGGGGCTTGCATTGCCGACACTGAGATCGGCCGTCACAAACTGGCCGGGCGTCAGACTGCCATCGGTATTGGCCACAATCACCCGTGCCGTCGCGGTGCGAGAGGTTTCATTGATGACGGGAAGCACGAAAGCGACAGTCGATAGCGCCAGGACATTTCCTGCGTCGGTCTTCAGCGCGACAGGTGCGCCAATACGTATACGACCAATGTCCTGTTTGTAGACGGCGATGTCTGCCCAGACCACGCTGTCATCCGCGATCGTGAAGAGCGTGTCGGCGCCGGCATCTCCCGCGGCAACCGTCTGGCCAAGCGTGACTGCGCGCCGGACAATCGTTCCGGAAATCGGCGCGGTCAGGTAGGAATTGGCATTGTCGCCATCTCTTGCTGTCGCGACCTTCTCCAGGGCTTCGTGACTGACACCGGCAGCGTGCAGCTCGTTTTCGGCCGCATCACTCGCGGCTTTCGCGGCTTCAAATTCCGCACGGGCTGCCTGGACATCGGCTTCGGATGTGATCTTGTCGGCCCAGAGTTGTTCCTCGCGCGCGAGGGCCTGAGCGGCCAGGGCCTTGCCAGTTTCACCTTTCTGCCAGGCCGCTTTCAGGCCCGCGAGATCGCGACTGGAAATCAGTGCCAGCGTTTGGCCCCGCTTCACATGATCGCCTTCGCTGGCATAGAGCTTTGCGACCACGCCGCTGACCTTGGGTGAGACATTCGCCACCCTGTCTGCGTCGAACCTTATTTCCGCTGGAAGGCTGAGCGACTGGCCCATTTCGGCCAATTTCGCTTCACTGAGTTCAATGCCCGCTTCGCGCGCTTCTGCTTCGGTCAGATTGACGACATCGTCTTCGTCTTCGCCGTGTTCGTCGTGAGTATCGTTTCCTTCGGAGTCCTTCTCATTGTCGGCGGCCGAGAATGCCTCATACGGGGTGTGCCCGTGCGTGTCATTTACGGCCGAAGCGACGGCGCTGGTTTTGCCGTCTACCGCTGAAGTCTCGCCACAGGCAGACAGCAGGGTTGTCAAACTCAGTAGGGCTGTTGTCAGGATCAGGGTCTGTTTCACTGGATGTCTCCATTAAAGGGGGCGGCGCCAATCAGGCTTCGCAAGCGCATGTTTTCTGTATTCAGGGCGCGGGCCGCATCGATTACGGCTACGCCGGCTTCGATCAGGCCTTTGCGGGCATCGAGGGTTGAGGTGAGATCGAACTTGCCCGCGGCATAGCCCTGGACGGATGCTTCATAGGCCGCCCTGGCTGAGGGCAGGGCATCGTTCTCAAGGAGCGCCAGGCGTTCCTGGGCCGCGCGGACCTGAGAGACCGAGGCGCGTTGGCTGGCAAGCAATCTTGCCTCCACAGCCACCCGGTCGGTGCGCCGGGCATCGACTCTGTAACCAGCAGCGCGGGTTGCGTCACGGTTGCGGTCAAACAGGGGGACAGGCACGCTGACGCCGATAAGGAATGCGGTATCGCCCGTTTGCTCAAACTGCCGCATGCCCGCACTTAGGGTAAGATCAGGGGCCGCCTGAGCACGCGCCAGATCCTGCTCCGCCTGCCGCGCGACAATACCGGCCTCGGCCACTTTGACAGCAGGGTGTTGTGCCAGGTTGGCTGCGCCGGGGTGGGTGGGCGCCGTCATTGGCAGGACAGGTGCCTCGAAGACCGGGTCGGCGCTTCCCCACAGTGCGCTGAGATCGTAGCGAAGGGCCTCCATGTCACCGCGTGTCTGTGCGGCCACTGCACGCAGGGTTGCAGCATCAGCTTTGGCCCGGGAAAGTTCCGGTGGCGCGGCCGCGCCTGCATCCACTCGCTTGCCAACGGTTTCGCTGAGCGTGTCCGCCAGGTCGGCCGATTGATTGGCGAGACGGACGAGCTGGACAGCTGCGTCCAGTTCATAGAAGAGCGTCACCGCCTCCAGTTCTGTTTCACGCAGGATGGCGCCGCATTCTGCCGTTGCAAGCGCGGCACTGGCACGCGCAGCGCGCTGACGTTTTGTTCGCTTGCCGCCCAGCTGGAATGTCTGGGCAACCGAGAACGTTGTCTCGGTTTGATCAAACCCGGCGAGGGGGCCGGAGCCTGAGAAGTTTTCAAGTTCCAATCCGATCATAGGATTGAGCCAGCGGCCGGCCTGATCTGCGTCCGCCTCGCGAGCGCGTGTTTCCAATGCGGCCTTGCGCACTTCCGGAGACGCATTGCGGACTTCTGCCAGTACGGCGTCAAGTGATAAAGGCTCGCCTGGCTGGATTGCGGTGGCAGTGACCCTTGGTCCGCTGCACGGAGCTGCGACCGCAGTGCCCGCAAGGACAGCTGCGATCAGGGCGCAACATGCGCCCTGCTTCAATGTGTTCATTGATATAATTTCCTCGTGATGACCTGAAAGATGCCGACGGCAGAGCCGCAGCTAGGGAGTCAGGTCAGACACGGGGAGGGCGGTAGAGTCCGAAGGGACCGGCGCGAGGCGCGAACATGTTCGCCTCGGGCAGAACGACTGTCCGAAGTCCCCAGGGGGAAACGAATCTGGATGGGAAAGATCCGGCCAGATGGAAATGGCAACTGCCGCAGGTGTGCGCGTGGTGATCGTGATCAGGACGAGACTGCCCGTCGTCCTTGCGGTCTGTACCGGATGCCGCAAGTTGGTCATCCAGCGCCTGGCAGGCAATGGTATCAGGAGCCATCGCATGTACATCCGCCGACGCAGGGCCAATCAACATGGTCGCGACCAGACAAGCTGCGAGCCATATT
>NZ_CAXBKN010000137.1:0-5284 GCF_963976135.1 uncultured Maricaulis sp. | reverse complement strand
GGCCTGTCCGGCCCCGGGCGGCTGCATGATCTCTTCATTGCTCATGAAGCCGTGACACCTGGCGAAGCGCGCCGCCGCGGGGCCGGGCTGGACTTTGTCTGGGGCTCGGCCCCGACGCCGTTTGGCGAGGCCGTGTTTCTGATCGCGCCGCGCGGCTTGTCAGCCCTGGCCTTTGCCGACCCGGATGTTGAGGAAGGCTTTGCCGACCTCAAGGCGCGCTATCCCGCCGCCGATTATCGCCGCGATGATGATGTCGCGCGGGAATGGGCCGAGCGCGTGTTTGCGGCGACGCCGGGCGAGCCGATCCCGCTGGCGCTATATGGCACGCCCTGGCAACGCCAGGTCTGGCGCGCCCTGCTCTCCATCCCGGCCGGCGCGACCACGACCTATAAAACCATTGCCGACGCGGTCGGCTCGGCCAAGGCCTCGCGCGCGGTCGGTGCCGCCGTTGGCGCCAATCCGGTCTCCTGGCTGATCCCCTGCCACCGCGTCCTCGCCAGCAATGGTCTTCTGACCGGCTACCACTGGGGTGTAGACCGCAAGCGCGCCATGCTCGCCTATGAGGCAGCGAGGGGGTAAAAGGGGGGCATGAATCTGACCCTCTATATCATTGCCCTGCTGATTTTCACCGTCTCGGCCTCATTGCTGTCGCGATGGGTGGCGGCGCGGATCAATCTGGCCGCCGATGCGCGGGCTGAATATGCCGAACGGGTTCTCAGCAAGCCCGGCACGATCAAGGGTGTCGAGGAAGCGGTTTTCGTGAAGCTCTATGTCGGGGCGCATGAGCCGCGCTGGGCGCTCTACATGCCCATCGCCTTGTTGACCGCGACCCTGGCGACGCCGCTGGCGGCAATCGCCCTGGTCGCTTTCTGGCCGGTCTTCACCTCAATGCTCGATGGCGGACCCTGGTATGATGTCGGCTATTACCCGTGGATGTTCTACATGTTCTTCGGGTTTTGCGGTCTGTGGGCGCTGTGTGCCGCGATCGTGGCGCGCATCCATCATGCCCGCGCCCCGGAAGCCTTCCAGCCGGCCCTGGCGCGTGCCCGCGGCGAACCGCTTGATGATGTCGTGATCAAGCGCGGCCGTCCGAAATGGGCTGTCCGCGCGCGCCCCAACCCGACGCCCGAGCCCAAACCAACACCCGAAACAAAGCCCGCCACGGAGCCCGAATAGATGGAATTCCTGCACACCATGGTCCGCGTCTCGGACGTCGATGCCAGCTTGCGCTTCTATTGCGACGGGCTCGGCCTGAAGGAAATCAGCCGTTTCGACAGCGAGCCCGGGCGCTTCACCCTGATCTTTCTCGCCACGCCAGACGATATCGCACGCGCCGGCTATACCGGCGGCCCGATCCCGACCGGCCTGCCTTGCGTCGAGCTGACCCATAACTGGGATCCGGAGACCTATGAGGGGGGCCGCAATTTCGGGCATCTCGCCTATCGCGTCGCCGATATCTACGCCACCTGCGCCCATCTCGACGCCATGGGCTATCTGATTTGCCGCCCGCCGCGCGATGGCCATATGGCTTTCATCCGCTCACCCGATCTGATCTCGGTTGAATTGCTGCAAAAAGGCGAAAGCCTGCCGCCACAAGAGCCCTGGGCCTCGATGGAGAATACCGGGAGCTGGTAGGGCGCGCCGCTCAGCCCGCCCGCTGCATATCCTCGAACCGTTTGCCGACCTCGTCTTCGAAGCTTTCGGCGAGGACGGTGACGCGTTCGATTCTGTCAGTGCGGAAATGGCGGAAATCATTTCGCAGTTCGCACCAGGCTGTCAGCAGCCAGATACGGCCGAAACAGGTCAGGGCGAGCGGGCGGATGATGCGCGTTGTCGCTTCATCCTCGAGCGAATTATAGCGCACCCGCAATTTGCGCCGGTTCGTGATCGCATTGCGCACCGGGCCAAAGGCTTCCGGACGTACCGTGTCGTCGAGGAAGGCGGCAAACAGCGGCGCCGATTTCAGCCGTTCGCGATGCGTGTCGGGCAGGGCGTGTTCGATCTTCGACAATGCCTCCGAGGCCGCCGCGGCGAGATCGCGATCGCCGGTCGCGCGCACGAAGCGTGCGCCCAGGGCCAGAGCGTCGAGTTGCTCATAGCTGAAGGTTATCGGCGGCAGATCGAAGCCGGGCCGCAGCACATAGCCGACGCCGGCCTCGCCATCGATGGGCGCGCCGGAACCGATCAGATGTGCAATGTCGCGATAAATAGTGCGTTCGGAAACATCGAACCGGCTGCCCATATCCTGGGCGGTGACGGCACCGGGTGCGGCCTGGCGCAGGGCCTGGATGATGCGGATTAATCTTTCGGCACGACGCACTGACATCTCCTGACGCCATTTTTGTATGGCGGCAAGGTGTCAGTATTTGTGGTCAGGTGCAAGCCAGGTTTTGCGTGCGCCCGTGGACGTGCAGCCCGTTGAATGTCTCCTGACGTCAGGCTGTCAGTTGAGCTCGTTTAGGGTCCGGCCTGTCGAGACACAGGAGACTGGACCATGACCGTATTCGAGATCGTGACATATACTGTCAAGAATATCCAAGCCGCGGAAATAGCACGGGAAAAGGCCCGCTCGGCGCTCGCGGCCTATCCAGGCTTCATTGGCTGGACCCGCTACGCAACGGCTGAGGAGAACCGGCATTTCGTCGATCAGGTTGAGTGGGCCACGCTCGCCGATGCGAAATCGGCGCAAATTGCCTTCATGAGTGACCCGGTAATGGCGGATTTCATCGCGGCGATCGACACCGTATTGGCAATGTCGCACGTGAAACAGGTAAGCTAAACCTTAACAACATCCTGCATCGAATACAGACCGGGTTCACGGCCCTGACCATCCTTGCACATCCAGCGCGCAGCCGAGATTGCACCGCGGGCGAAGACGCGGCGGTCATGGCTGCGGTGGGTGATGGAAATGTCCTCCATGTCCGAAAGCAGACGCACTTCATGCTCGCCAATAATGCCGCCACCGCGACTGACCGCATAGCCGATCGTGCCGGGCCGGCGCGGGCCGGTCACGCCTTCGCGGGCCCAGACGGCCATGGCTTCGTGATTGATGCCGCGGCCGCGCGCTGCCGCATGCCCGAGCAGGAGCGCGGTGCCTGAAGGCGCATCGGCCTTGAGCCGGTGGTGGGTCTCGGAGATCTCGATATCCCAGTCCTTGGCCGGTAGGATGGCGGCCCGTTCGACCAGTGCCTCGACGACGGCGATGCCGAGGGAGAAATTGCCCGCAGCCAGGATGGGGACGCGCTCGGCGGCGGTCTTGAGGCGCTCGGATTGTTCGGTGGTAAAGCCGGTCACCCCGGTGACCAGGCCGCAACTGCGCGCCTGCACGGCCATACGTTCGGCGACCGAAATCGTCATGGTCGGCATGCTGGCATCGATGACGATATCGCTCAGTTCAAGCGCATCCTCGAACGGAACCGTGGTGGCGCAGCCGACACTGTCGCGGTCGAGCATTTCACCGACATCCTCGCCGAGATAGGCAGATTGGCTGCGGACAATGGCGCCGACCAATTTCAGGTCGGGTGCATCGAGGACGGCGGCGCAGATGGCGCGCCCAAGCCGGCCCGTCGGGCCCAGCACGGTGACTTTGGTGACTGACTTCAAAATACGCCTCCGGAAAGCATGCGATCCGCAAATTTTTCAAACAGATAAGAGCCCAGAATCGGCAGGATCGGAATCAGGATATACAGGCTGAAGCGCAGCGTGACCGAAGTCGAGATCGGCCATTCCCGGCGGCGCTCGACCCAGACTTCATAATCGGTCAGCCCGGCCAGCGCCGAGGCGGCCATGTCATCGCCGGCAAAGGCCCGCTCGCGCGCCTGCGCCATGTGCCGGTGTACTTCGGCCAGTTCCGCCGTCTTGGCCGCATGGACCTTGCGCTGGATCGGGCGGACCGCATTGGTCAGCGCCATCACACCGCCCAGCGCAGCCAGTCCGATCGCGGGCAAGGCAATCCAGGCCTGGCGGGGGTCGGCAATGAAGAGCAGGAGCACGCCGGCCATCACCAGCCATGAGCCGGCTGCAGCCAGCCCGATGCGCCCGAAAATATCCAGCCGTTCAAGATGATAGAGATCGATCACAACATGGCTGTCGATCAGTTTGCGCATTTCCCGGCCCTCGCGTGCCAGGCTAAGGCCGGCGCGCATGCCGACGGCATAGAGCCAGGGCGAGAACACCAGGAACCACAGGCCGATCGACTGGATATATTCCCCGGGCGTGACGCCTTCGGCATCGGTCATGATGATATTGAAGATAATGCCGCCAATGAAGCCGAACAGGGTGAGCAGCCAGTAATGGCGGCGCCAGGAGGCCGGGACCCCGTCGCACAGCGCATTTGCGGCCTCGCGGCCTTGCGGATCCATGGCGGCGAGCAGGCTGACGCGTTGGGTTTCCCAGCGGCGGCGGCCGATCTGGGTCAGCGCGACACCGGTTGTCAGGATCATGGAGAGCACGAAACCGATCCAGCTGACCGTGTTCAGCTGCCAGGCGCCCGCGGCATTCACATAGCCCAGATGCGGACGGCCAAAGGTCTCGGCAATCAGTACAAACGAGCCAAAACTGATGATGAAGACGGCGAGCGTCGTGCCCCAGAAACCCAGTGGCGACCAACGGTAGAGCGCGGTCTCGGCCGGGGTGAAGCGTTCGAGGTCCAGGGCAGGTTCGGGGGCAGAGTCACTTTCAGTCATGCCCGTCACATTAGGCTGCACCGGATGGTTGTGTCACCTGCCCTTTGAGCCAAATCCAGCTAGGCGTTCGGGCGGCCGTCATCGGTGGTGACGTCGCTCCAGAATTGCTTGACCTTGTGGAAGAAGCCATCGCTGTCGGGATTGCAGCCCTCTCCGGAGAGCGAGCAGAATTCCTTCAGGAGCTCTTTCTGGCGATCGCACAGATTACGCGGAGTCTCGACGAAGAGCTCGATCACCATATCGCCGCGCGGCCCGCCGCGCAGGCGGGGCATGCCCTTGCCACGCAGGCGCATGCGGCGGCCGGTCTGGGCGCCGGCGGGGATTTTCAGCTCGGCCTTGCCGCCATCAATGGTCGGCACCTCGACCGTCGCGCCGAGCGCGGCAGAGACCATGGAGGCCGGGGTGCGGCAATAGAGATTGGGTCCGTCGCGCTCGAAGATCTCGTGCGGCTTGGCGGAAAGGAAGAGATAGAGATCGCCGCGCGGGCCGCCGCGGGCGCCGGCCTCGCCTTCGCCGGCGAGGCGGATACGGGTGCCGTCCTCGACGCCGGCCGGGATATTGACGGTCAGGGTGCGGTTCTTGCGCACGCGGCCGACGCC
>NZ_CAXBKN010000136.1:0-5508 GCF_963976135.1 uncultured Maricaulis sp. | reverse complement strand
GTCAGGATGACGGGTGTTAGATGGAGGGGCACGCACCGCCGGCACGTGCCCCCAACCTTTAGGCCGCCATCAATTCCATAACCCGCCGCAGCTGATCTTCCTTGTCGCCCAGCTGGGCGTCGATCATGGTCAGGCGTTTGGCGTAGTGGGAGCCGGCATATTCCCAGGTCATGCCGATACCGCCATGCATCTGCACCGCCTCCTCGGCGACGAGCTTGCCGGCGCGGCCGATCAGGTTTTTGGCCTTGGCGACGGCGAGGGCGCGGCCGGGCGTGTCGAGGGCGCCGGCGGCGTGGATGGTGATGGAGCGGGCCTGCTCGATCTCGATCGACAGGTCGACGAGGCGGTGTTGCAGGGCCTGGAAGGTCGCGATCGGGCGACCGAATTGCTGGCGCTGCATCAGATAGTCCTTGGTCATCGCCTGGAGCACATCCATCGCTCCGACGGCTTCGGCGCACAGCGCCAGGCGACCGGCATCGAGGGCGGCCTCGATAGCCTCGCCCGCGTCGTCGGAGAGACAGGTGGCGGACACATTGTCGAGCCCCACCTCTGCCGCGCCGCCACCATCAATCATGGCGTAGCTATGGATGTCCGCAGCTGACGCCTCAATCTCGAACAGGCCGATCTTGCCGGCCGGCGTGCGCGCTGCGACCAGCAGCGTGTCCGCGGCATGACCGCCATAGACCAGGCTCTTGCGGCCGCTCAGTGTCCAGTTTTCGCCGGACTTGCTGGCCGCGGTGGCGATCTCGCTTGTATCGGTGAAGGCATCCGCCTCGAACACGGCCAGGGCCGTGCGCGCACTGCCGGCGATGATGGCGTCGACCTTGTCCGATTGGCCGAAGGCGGCATAGAGGCGCAGGCCCATCAGATTGCCGAGCATGGGTTCCGGGCACAGTGTGCGGCCGAATTCCTCGAACACCACGGTGATATCAAAGCCTTCGCCGCCGAAACCGCCCTGGTCTTCCGACACGAGGGCACCGAGAATGCCGAGCTCGGCCAGTTCGCCCCATTTCTTCGGGTCGTGGAAGGGGGCGTCATAGGCGATTTTGATACGGTGCTCGACCGGATACTGGTCGGCGAGATAGCGGCGCAGGCTGTCGGAGATCATGCGCCGGTCGTCGGTTTGATTGAAATTCATGGCTCAGACTCCGAAAAGATCTTTGGCGATGATATTGCGCTGGATCTCATTGGACCCACCGAAAATCGAAAGCTTGCGATTATTGAAATAGCTGGCGGCACTGGCAGCCGCTTCCGGTGGCGCGACGGCGAGATTGCCGGCCAGTGCGTCCATCGGGAAGGGGGCAGCGGCCGGGCCGAGGGCGCGGCGGGCGAGATCGTCGAGATTCTGCCGGATCACCGTGCCCTTGATCTTCAGCATGGAGGCGATGGTGTTGGAGGCGGCGCCGCCGGAGGCATCGACCAGTACCCGCAGATTGGTCATGCGCAGGGCTTCCAGATCGATCTCGGCCTCGGCGATTCGGGCCGCGAACAGTGGATCCTCGATCAGCGGCTTGCCGCGGCGTTTCAGCTTGCGGGCCAGCGCTTTGAGCTCGTGCAGCGCCTGCGTCGAGGCGCCGACGCCGGCAATGCCGGTACGCTCATGGGTGAGGAGGAATTTGGCGATGGTCCAGCCTTCATTCTCGACCCCGACCAGATTGGAGACCGGCACGCGGACATCGGAAAAGAAGACCTCATTCACTTCATACCCGCCCTCGATCAGCTTGATCGGGCGCACTTCAATGCCGGGCGTCTTGATGTCGACCAGCACGAAGGAAATCCCCTCCTGGCGCTTGCCCTCGGTGGAGGTGCGCACGAGGCAGAAAATCTTGTCGGCATACTGGCCCAGCGTGGTCCAGGTTTTCTGGCCATTGATGATGTAATCATCGCCCTCGCGGATGGCGCGGGTCTTGAGGCTGGCGAGGTCGGAGCCGGCACCGGGCTCGGAATAGCCCTGGCACCACCAATCCGTGCCGTCGAGAATGCGCGGCAGAATGTCGGCTTTCTGCTTTTCGGTACCGAATTTGATCAGGACGGGGCCGAGCATGCCCAGACCGAAGGGCACGATGCGCGGCGTGTTGGCCAGGGCGCATTCCTCGTCGAAGATATGGCGTTGCACGGCATTCCAGCCCGGGCCGCCATATTCGACCGGCCAGGTCACGGCCAGCCAGCCGCGGCTTTGCAGCGTCGCGTGCCAGCCCTCAAGATCGGCCTTGCCGAGTTCTTCGCCATTGCGAACCTTGGCCGCCAGCTCTTCGGACAGATTGTCCTTGAGAAAACTGCGGACTTCTGCGCGGAAGGCCTCTTCCTCTGGCGTGAAGTTGAGATCCATGGCGTTCTCCTCGATATCGACCGTTAGGCGCGTCCGGTCTGATGCCGGCCTGCGCGGGTTTCGTGTTTCCGGTATGCATTTAAGGCCAAGCGGAGCGGCATGGATAGGGGGTTGCTGATTCTCGCGGTCCGGAATCTTGTCGCACCGGCCCGGCGCTAGAGCAGGCCGCGGGCCGCCAGGTCTGCGCGCAGCCTGGCTTCGTCAGTGAACAGCTCGGAATCAAAGCCGAATTCGCGCGCTGCGATGACATTGGCCTCGCGGTCATCGAAGAAGATCACGTCGGCCGGGTCATGGGGGAGGCGCGCAGCGGTGATCTCATAGATGCGCCGGTCCGGCTTGATGACGCCCTCATGCGCCGAGACGATCGTGTCGCGCATATGGCGCATGGCCGGGTAGAGCCGGTTGACGGGCCCGACCCATTCGGCCGGCAGATTGGTGAGTGCGTATTGCGGGATGCCGCGTGCGGCGAGCGCTTCGATCACTTCGGCCGTGCCCGGGATGGAGCCCTTGAGCATTTCGGGAAAGCGGGTTTCCCAGGCGGCGATCGCTGCTTCATGCTCAGGATATTGCGCAATCAGCGCGCGGCGATTCTCCGCCATTGGCACGCCGCGATCATGCGCCTGGTGCCATTCCATCGTGCAAACACGGCCCAGGAAGTCCTGGACCGCGTCTTCAGTTCTGAACATCTTGCGATAGAGATAGGCGGGCGACCAGTCCAGAAGGACTTTGCCCAGATCCCACAGGACAGCCTTGCGGGCCATCGACTGTGAAAGCCTAGCCGGCACGGGCTTTGAAGCGCGGGTCGGTCTTGTTGATCACATAGACACGGCCGCCACGTTTCACGACCTTGCAATCACGGTGACGATTTTTCAGCGACTTGAGAGAGCTGCGGACTTTCATGGCAAGGCCTTCGTGTTGACACGCATTGAATAAGGAGGGCGCGGAGTAGCTGAGGGCTGTTGCACTGTCAACGGGGACGTGCGGTTCAGCCGCCCGGCCGGCGGGAAAAGCGCCGAATGCGGATCTTGCGATGCCGCAGGTGCGAAATATATTACACATGGTTAAGAAAACTGCATTCATGCCCGGCAAAATCTGGTATGTGTGCCCGGTCACAAGGAGACTGACATGCGTTTTGAACTGATGATCGCGGCCTCGGCCGCAGCACTACTGCTCGCTTCCTGTTCCGATGGAACGGGTGAGAGCGCCGAAGACAATATGGATTCGGCAGCCGAGCAAATGGAAGACGCCGCTGATGCCATGGGCGATGCCGCTGAAGAAGCCGCTGAAGACATGGGCCTCGTCGAAGAAGAGACCGTGGGCGACCACCTGCAAGACGCCGCCGACGCAACTGGCGAAGCGATCCAGGATGCGGCCGACGCAACCGGCGACGCTATCCAGGATGCGGCCGAGGCCGTTGAAGATGCGGTCACGCCGCCAGCTGATGAGCCTGCTGCTGACGAACCAAACTAGTCTGGCTCGTTTAGACTAGGGCATTCCGCTCATACCCGGGTGTGAAAGGTCATATCCGGGTATGAGTGCGCCTGTTCGTGCGCGCAGACTGTATCGTCTGCCCTTGCCGACCGGGTTCCGCCCTTGTGGCGAAAATCCTCTCTTACAACATCGTCAGTTGCTCTTGCCCGGCAGCGCCCATAGTTTCGCGCCCATGACACATCTGGGTAATTGCGTTTCGGCCGCGCTCGCGGCCGTTTGTGTGAGCGGGCTGGCGGCCAATGCCGCAGCACAGGATGATCGTGTCGATGTTGATGTCGAACTCGTGCTCGCGGTCGATATCTCCTACTCCGTCGACGAGGAAGAGGCGCATCGCCAGCGCGAGGGCTATGTCGCGGCGCTGGCGCATGAGGATGTGATCCGCTCGATCCAGGGCGGGCCGCTGGGGCGGATCGCCGTCACCTATGTCGAATGGGCCGATACCGGTTTTCAGCGCGCCGCCGCCGACTGGACCGTGATCGCCAGCGAGGAAGACGCGCTGGGCTTTGCCGCACAGGTCGCGGCAGCCCCCTTCGAGCGCGGTCATTATACTGCGATCGGTTCGGCGATTGCCGATGCTGTCCGCCGCATCGATGGAAATAGCTATACCGCACCGCGCCTGATCATCGATATTTCCGGGGATGGACCGCAAAACCAGGGCATGCCGCTGGAAAGCGCCCATGCGCTCGCCAGCCGGTCGGGCATTGTCGTCAATGGCCTGCCCGTGATCTCGGCCAGTCCCGGACGCTGGGTGAGGCCGGTCGAAGTCAATCTCGAGGGTTATTTTCGCGAGAATGTGATTACCGGTCCCGGTGCCTTCGTGCTGCCGGCCCGGGCCGAGGACGAATTTCGCGTCGCGATTCTGCGCAAGCTTGTTCTCGAGATCGCCGGCGCCATGCCGTCGCGCTCCGAGCTTGTCCTGCCGGACGCCGGCCCGTCCGTCGTGGGACGCGCGCCGTGAGGCCGGGGTTGGGGCTGGCATGTCTGCTCTTCGCGTCTCTTCTGATCGGTGGTAGCGAGGCGCCGCCCGACTATCTTTCACGGCCGGTGGAATACACCGCCGATGGCCGCGAATATGTCGATCTTGAACTCGTGCTCGCGGTGGATGTCTCCTCCTCGATCGATGAGGTCGAGGCGCGGCGCCAGCGCGAAGGCCATGTCGCGGCGCTGGCCGATCCCGAAGTGATCTCGGCAATCCAGGGCGGCGGCTATGGCCGTATCGCGGTGATGTATCTGGAATGGGCGGACGGCGATTTCCAGCGTGTCGTCGCGCCCTGGACGGTCATCGGCACCGAGGCCGATGCCCGTATTTTCGCCGCCAGCCTGGCGACCGCGCCCTTTATCTCCGGCCGTCGCACGGCGATCGGCGCCGCGATCGAGAGTTCGATCACCCTGATCGAGGACAATGATTACCAGGGCATGCGCCAGGTGATCGATCTGTCCGGTGACGGGCCGCAGAATTCCGGCTCCTCCCTGTCCCAGGCCCGCAGCCGCGCCGAAACCGCGCTGATCACCATCAATGGCCTGCCGATCCAGTCCGAGCGGCAAAGCCCGTTTCGGCCCTCGGTCAGTATCGATGTTGCAGATTATTTTGAAAAACAGGTGATTGCCGGGCCCGGTGCCTTCATTTCGCCCACAAATGAGCATGAGGATTTCGTGGACGCGCTGAAGCGCAAACTTATAATCGAAAT
>NZ_CAXBKN010000135.1:0-5524 GCF_963976135.1 uncultured Maricaulis sp. | reverse complement strand
TTTCCACCCCGCGATTCATCGGCCCGGGATGCATCACCAGCACATCCGGCGAGGCGGCCTCGAGCCGCTCATGCGTCAGCCCGAACAGGTGGAAGAATTCGCGTTCCGACGGCACGAAACCGCCGGTCATGCGCTCTTTCTGCTGCCGTAGCGCCATCACCGCATCACATCCCACCAGCGCCGCATCGAGATCATGGAAGACCTCGACGCCCCATTGATCGACATCGGTCGGCAAAAGGGTGGGCGGTGCGCACAGGCGGATCTCGGCGCCGAGTATGTTCAGCAGGCCGATATTGGAGCGCGCGACGCGGCTATGCAGGATATCGCCGACAATCAATATCCGCCGTCCGCCGACCGAGCCCCAACGCTGGGCCAGGGTGAAACTGTCGAGCAGGGCCTGGGTCGGGTGTTCATGCATGCCGTCGCCGGCATTGATCACGGCCAGACCGGTCGCATCGGCGAGGAATTTCGGAGCCCCGGTCGCCGGATGGCGCACAACGAGAATATCCGGCCGCATCGCCGCCAGGGTGCGTGCCGTATCCGACAGGCTCTCGCCCTTCGATGCCGAGGACGAGGCCATGGCGAAATTGACGACATCGGCGCCGAGCCGCTTGCCCGCCATCTCGAAACTGCCCTGGGTGCGCGTCGAGGCCTCGAAGAAGAGATTGAGCACGGTCAGCCCGCGCAATTCCTCAGACGATTTGTCCGGCGTCCGGTTGCGCTTGAGAAAGTGTTCGGCGCGCTCGAAAATAATCGCGATATCAACAGGATTGAGGTCAGCCACCGATAACAGGTGACGGTGAGGGAAATCGTAGGAAAATTCCGCGCGGCTCATCCCGCCTCCCGCTTGAAAGCGACCCGGTGAAGGGGTCGGCGCGGTATAGGCGGCGAGGGGCGTGGTGGCAAGGGGGGAGGCGTCCCTCCCCGTGAGGAGAGCGTGCCCCCCGGATCCGGTCTTCAGCCGGTCCGGGGCAGGCTCCGGGCGGGTGAGGCGGGCTGGCGCAAGGTGTCAGGACCAGCGTTCGCCAATCGCCAACCGGCGGTCTTCCCCCTCATCCGCCCTTCGGGCACCTCCTCCCCATGGGAGAAGGAGAGCGCCGCCGCTCATCCTTGACCTCGCAAATCCACTCAGGCCTGATCCCGGCCAGACATTCAGGGCGAGGTCTAGGCGCTGAGTGGGCCAGATGTTCAAATATAATCAAAAGCTTGTCATCCCGGACGGATGCCCCGCGGATGCGGGGCGCAGATCCGGGACCTACCCGCTAATCCAGCTGGAATTGCGGGTAGGTCCCGGCCCTGCACCCGGATCAAGTCCGGGCATCCGGCCGGGATGACAAGGTGTGGATAATACAAGAGACAATGAGATTCGCCCGTCGCGTGGTGCCGCCTTCGGTCCCCATCGGCCGCTTTCCCGCCCGCGGAGGAGAAGGGCGCTTCCCATCACACATCCCGTAAAGCCCCCTCCACCAGCAACCTCGACCGCGTCAGCCCCCTTCGCCGCGCGAGCTCATCAATCCGTTCCAGGGCGAATTCGTCGATGCTGATATTGATGCGGATCGAGCGGCCGGTCCTGGGGGCCGGGGCGAGGGCGATGACTGCCTGCGCATCGCTACGGTCGGTGCGAAAATCGGGATCGGCGAGCAGGGTGTCGAGTGAGCGCGGGCTTGGCAGCGGCAGGCCCTCGTCTTCCAAGGCGTTGAAATTGGAGCGCAGCGCCTTGCGACCGGCGGCAATGGCGTCTTCGACGCTGGTGCCCGCCGCAATGACGCCCGGCGCATCGGGGAAAGAGAGACCGTAATGGCCGGCTTCATCAGCGTGGATGAGGGCGTAGAAGGTTTTGTTCATGGCGGGTTCCGTGTGTGCGGTTACACACTATATACACAAAAGTGAACTGCCACGCCACCAAAATGCGTTTGCCGGGTCTCAAAAATCGCCAGCGACCGGCGGCCAGTCCCAGCCGGTGCAGCGGAAGATGCTGCGCAGGGTCCCGATCGGAATATCCCTGGATGGGTGCGGGACGGTGACGATGTAGCGCTCGCCGGCCTTGCGGAAATTGTGGTGATCGCCGTCGATTGATTTCAGTTCCCAGCCGTCTCGTTTCAGCCGCTTGATGATTCTCGCCGATTTGATCGAATATCCCATGGGCCACGCCGGTCCGATTTCGGATAGGAACCGGTGAGGGTATCATGGAGGGGAACAAAAAGCGAACAGCACTCGCTCGCACCAGCGGCGGAGCTATCCCTGAAGCTCTTGCAAGCCGCCTGCCTGAGTGGATTTACGCGGTCAAGGGCGAAGCCGCGGGCGGCCGCAAAGCGGCCCTTGACCGCGTAAATCCACTCAGGCCCGATCCCGGCAAGACATTCAGGGCAGGGTCTGGGCGCGCGCTGGCACATATTATCCAAAACCATCAAACCCTTGTCATGCCTGACCCTCGCCTTCGCGAGGGCAGGCGGATGCCCGGACGCGCAGCGATCCGGGCGCAGATCCGGGACCCAGACCCGGCAGCGAAAATCCAGCGCGCTGAGGGACAGATTTCCACCGCCCGGCTGCTGACGCACCAAATCTCGGGCGTCTGGGTCCCGGATCTGCGCCCCGCTTGCGCGGGGCATCCGTCCGGGATGACAAGTTATTGTTTTATAGGAGAAAGTTACCCCTACGCCCCGCCTGGGCAGCGGACGAGCGCCTGTGCCAGGGGCAGGTCATCGAGCGGGCCGTCAATGCGGCGGACCAGGGCGGCGACTTCGTCGGCGTTGAGGGGGTTGCCGAGGCGCAGGCCGACCAGGGCGGTGGCATAGTCGCGGTCGAATTCCGGGTGCGGTTGCAGGCTGATGGCGGCGCCGGTCTCATAGACCAGGCCGGCATGCGGGCAGCCGGCCGAGGCGAGGAAGGTGCGGGCACAAGCCGGCGGGGTGAGGACCTGGTCCTGATGGCTGGCGAGCAGGGCGATTTCGTCGGGAAGTTCATCGAAACAGGCCGGGCGGTCCGCGGTGAAGCGATAGGTCTGGCGGCCCAATTGCCAGCCATTCGGCGCCACGCGGACATCGCCGCCCAGGGTATCGGCCATGATCTGGTGACCGAAGCACACCCCGAGCATCGGGGTTCGGGCGGCATAGGCGGCGCGGATGAAATCGCGCAGCGGCTTGATCCAGACGGGGTTGTCATAGACGCCGTATTTCGAGCCGGTGAGGACAATGCCCTCGAGCCTGGCCGGATCGGGGAATTGATCGCCGTCGAGGACCAGCACGGTGCGCCAGTCGATATCGGCGCCGGCGGCGGCAAACAGCGACTGGAATTGTGGCGGATAGCGCTGGAATTTACCGCGCAGCCGGGTGCTGGTCTCGTCGATCTGGATCAGGGTCAGGCGCATGCGGGCACTCGCGGCCGGGACAGAACCGACAGATATAGATTGCGCGGCGCCAAAGGCGAGCAAAAACCCGTCCAGACATGTCGCTGCCGGTGTACCGGCTGCAGAACTACTTGCGCGGGTTGGATTTCCTTCTCCGCTGGAGAAGGACGGGCGATCACCCCAGCAACCACAACCAGAACGGAATGGTGATGAAGCAGAACAGCGTCGACGCCGTGATGTCGCCGGCGGAATAGGGGGCGTCGCCGCCCATTTGCTGGGCCAGGACATAGGCCGAGCCGGCGCCGGGCGAGGAGCCGGTGAGCAGGAGGATGGTCAGCGGGATGCCCTCCAGGCCCATGGCGCGGCCGACGCCGTAGAAGACCAGCGGGCCGATCATCAGCTTGAGGAAGATGGAGAGGGCGAGCAGGCGCGGGCGGGCGCGCAGGGTGGTGAAGTTGAGGCCGGCGCCGACCGAGAGCAGGATCAGCGGCAGCGCGGCCTGGCCCATCAGGGTGAGCGTGTCCATGAGTGCGGCGGGCACCGGGATATGCGCCAGATTGACGACGCCGCCGGCGACCGAGCCGAGAATCAGCGGATTGGTGACGATCCGGTAGAGGATGGAGCGCCAGTTGGGGGCCGCGCCTTCTCCCCAGACGGCCAGCGCGGCGACGCATTCGATATTCACCAGCGGGATGGAGACGACCATCACCAGCGCGACGAGGATTTCGCCCTGGTCGCCGAACAGCGCGATGCCGAGCGCCAGGATCAGCATGCCGTTCCAGCGGCACACGGCCTGGAAGACACTGGTATAGGTCGGGTCGGGGATTTTCAGGACGGGTTTGAGCGCCAGCATGATGGCGGCCATCGCCAGGAAGCCGAGTATGGCGGCGATCAGGAAGGGCCCGAGCGTGATCGAGGAGAGATCGGCGCGGGCAATGGCGGTAAACAGCAGGGCCGGGGAAAGGCCGAGATAGGCGAGGCGCGAGACCGGGCCCCAGCTATTGTCCGGCAACAGGCCGGAGCGGCGCAAGAGCCAGCCAATCGCGATGACACCGAAGATCGGGAAGAGGGCGGCGAGGATCATGGCTATAAATGCTCCAGCCGGTCGAGCACGCTGCGCAATATATTGGCGGCAGCATGGGCATCGATCACTTCCTTGCGGCGATCACGGCGCATGCCCGCCGAGATCAGCGCCTCGGTGGCCTCGAAGGTTGAGAGGCGTTCGTCCTGGAAGAGGATCGGGATATCGCGCAGGCCGAGCAGATTGCGCGCCAGCGCGCGTGAAGACTGGGCGCGGGCGCCTTCCGTGCCGTCCATATTATAGGGCAGGCCGATCACCAGGCCGACGGCCTTGCGTTCGTCATAGAGCTGGAAAATGCGCGCCGCGTCCGCTGTGAATTTGGTGCGCTGGATGGTTTCGACCGGTGTGGCGAGGCCGCGCGTGGCGCCGCATGAGGCGACGCCGATCGTCTTGGAGCCCGGATCGAGCGCAAGGATCGGGCCTTGCGGCAGGTCGGAGAGATCAATCAGGGCCATGGCGTCGAGATGCTCCCGGTGCGGTTTGCCGTCAAGCTTTCTTGCACCTGCGAAGGCGTATTGCTACTCAGTCGGCTTCGATTGTCCGGAGCTGATTTCATGTCCGTCACCGCTGATGATGTGCGCCGCATTGCCCGGCTCGCACGCCTTGCCGAACCGAAAGACCGTATCGACACGCTGGTGGGCGAGTTGAACGGGATTCTCGACTGGATCAAACAGCTCGACGAGGTCGATATCGAAGGCGTCGAGCCGATGACCACACCGGTCAAATTCCCGCTGCCGCAGCGCGAGGATGTCGTCAATGATGGCGGGATTCGCGACAAGGTGCTGGCCAATGCGCCCAGCAGCGAAGACGGATTTTTCGTTGTGCCCAAGAGCGTGGAATAGAGACCATGAGCGATCTCCTCAAACTCTCCCTTGAAGCCGTCACCGCCAAGTTGCGGGCGCGCGAAGTCTCGGCCACCGAATTGGCGAAAGAGGCGCTGGCCGCCTGCCAGTCGGCCCAGGGCGCGCTGAATGCGTTCACGGCCTTCGATGAAGCCAAGACCTTGGCGATGGCGAAAGCCTCCGACGAGCGCCTGGCGCGCGGCGAGGGCGGTCTCTTGGAAGGCGCGCCGCTGGCGATCAAGGATTTGTTCGCGG
>NZ_CAXBKN010000134.1:0-5573 GCF_963976135.1 uncultured Maricaulis sp. | reverse complement strand
TCATGGCCGACTTCGAGGACGCGACCTCGCCGGTCTGGTCCAACCTGATCGAGGGACAGATCAATCTGCGCGACGCTGTTCGCCGCGAGATCGATTATGTCGACGAGAAAAACGGCAAGCGCTACCAGATCAATGAAGACGCTGCGGTGTTGATCGTGCGTCCGCGCGGCTGGCATCTCGATGAACGCAATCTGCGCGTCAACGGTCAGGCCATCTCCGGATCCTTCTTCGATTTCGGCCTGTATCTGTTCAATAACCACGCCGCCCTGAAAGAGCGCGGCACGGGGCCATACTTCTATCTGCCCAAGATCGAATCGCGCTTCGAGGCGCGGTTGTGGGCGCTGGTCTTCCAGCATGCCGAGGACGAGCTTGGCCTTGAGCGCGGCACGATCCGCGCCACCGTGCTGATCGAGACCCTGCCGGCCAGTTTCGAGCTCGACGAGATCCTCTACGAGCTGCGCGGCAATATCGTCGCCCTCAATTGCGGCCGCTGGGACTATATTTTCAGCTATATCAAACGCCTGCAGGCACGCCCCGAGCATGTACTGCCCGATCGCTCGGCCGTGACGATGAAAACACCCTTCATGGCGGCCTATTCCCGGCGCGTTGTGGCGGTGTGCCACCGCCGCGGTGCCCATGCCATGGGCGGGATGTCGGCCTTCATTCCCGTCAAGGGCGATGAAGCGGCCAATGATGCGGCGCTGGAACAGGTTCGCCAGGACAAGCTGCGCGAGGTCAAGAACGGCCATGACGGCACCTGGGTGGCGCACCCCGATCTCGTGCCGGTCGCCATGGCGGTGTTCGACAAACACATGCCGGACGCCAACCAGCTCGATTTCGTTGACGAATTCGCCATGCCGGTGACGACGCATGACCTGCTCAAGGCGCCCGAAGGCGATATCACCGATGCCGGCGTCGCCGACAATATCGATGTCGCCATCCGCTATATCGCGGCCTGGCTGGGTGGACG
This sequence comes from uncultured Maricaulis sp., assembly GCF_963976135.1. Taxonomy (GTDB): domain Bacteria; phylum Pseudomonadota; class Alphaproteobacteria; order Caulobacterales; family Maricaulaceae; genus Maricaulis. The sequence goes on along the minus strand of NZ_CAXBKN010000134.1, from coordinate 4,603 downwards.
CGGGGCCGTGCCGATCCGCAATCTGATGGAGGATGCGGCGACCGCCGAAATCGCCCGGGCCCAGCTCTGGCAGTGGCGCCGTTTCGACAAGTCGACCGCCGAGGGGACTGCCCTGACCACTGACATGCTGGGGGCGAAGATCGAGGCGATCAACAAGTCAATCCAGGCGGAAGTCGAAGGCCAGAGCGAGCTGCAGGAGCGGATCGCCCAGGCCAGCACGATCCTGAATGATCTGGTTCTGTCCGAGGAATTCGTCGAATTCCTCACCCTGCCAGCCTATGACGTGCTGACCGAAGGCCTCAAGAAATCGATGCGCCTGAAAGAGTTCGAGGATTAGGCTCGCTCTCTTTGACGCGACCGTAGAATAGACCGGCTGCGCCAAGCGGAGCCGGTCTATTCTGTTTGCCCGGAGCCGGTGCGGCGATCAGGAACCGCTCATGCTGGACGGCATGCGATAGCCGCACATATCGGCCAGTTTCCAGCCATCAGCGGTGCTTTCAAAGCGGCAGCTGAGGAAGTCGCGCATGGCGCTGCCATAGGGCGGCGGTGCATCGGCCAGCGGTGTCGCGGCCGGTGGCGCAACGCGGTTGAAGGCCGCCTGCGGGTAGACCAGCACCTGGCGGACCGTCTCCGTCGCGGCGACGCGCGGATCATCGATGATGCAGAGCGGTGGTTGCGACAGCATGCCGACCAGCGTGCCCTGGGTCTGCCCCGGTGCACCCCAGACCCAGGCGCGCACCAGCGGGTCGCGGCGGATGAAGGCATTGCGCAGGGCATTTGGTGCCAGGCTCTGGCTTACATTGGTTTCATTATGGCTGATGATGGCGGCGAAGGCGGCCATCTCATGGGCTTGCGGCGCGCGGCAGGCGGGCACGGTTTCGGTGGCGCAGGCGGCCAGCAGGCTGCTGGCGGCGACGGCTAGGACAACAACACGCTTCATCGGTTTTTCCGGTTCTCGATCAGATCTTCAACAACGCTCGGGTCTGCGAGTGTAGACGTGTCACCGAGATTGCCAAACTCGTTCTCGGCAATCTTGCGCAGAATGCGCCGCATGATCTTGCCCGAACGGGTCTTTGGCAGGCCCGGGGCGAATTGCACCAAGTCGGGCGTCGCGATCGGGCCGATCTCCTGGCGCACCCACTGGCGCAGCATTTTCGCCGAATCCTCGTTCGGCACGATGCCGGAATTCAGCGTCACATAACAATAGATCCCCTGACCCTTGATATCGTGCGGATAGCCAACGACGGCCGCCTCGGCGACATCGGTATGGGCCACGAGCGCGCTCTCGATCTCGGCCGTGCCGAGCCGGTGGCCGGAGACATTGAGCACGTCATCGACGCGGCCGGTGATCCACCAATAGCCATCTTCGTCGCGGCGCGCGCCATCGCCGGTGAAATAGGCGCCGGGATAGGTCGAGAAATAGGTGTCAATGAAGCGCTGGTGGTCGCCATAGATTGTACGCGCCTGGCCGGGCCAGGAGCGTTCGATGATCAGATTGCCCTCGGCCGCGCCGGTCTCGGGCAGGGGCTGGCCCTCATTGCTGACCAGCGCCGGCACGATGCCAAACACGGGCCTGGTCGCCGAGCCGGGCTTGAGATCGGTGGCGCCGGGCAGGGGGGAAATCATGATGCCGCCGGTCTCCGTCTGCCACCAGGTATCGACGATCGGGCAGCGGCCATCGCCGACGACACGGTGATACCAGGTCCAGGCTTCCGGATTGATCGGTTCGCCGACCGAGCCGAGCAGGCGCAAGGACGCCCGCGAGGAGCCCTGCACCGGCCCGTCACCCTCGCGCATCAGGGCGCGGATCGCGGTCGGGGCGGTGTAGAAGATATTGACCTGGTGCTTGTCGATCACCTGCCAGAAGCGGTCGGGACCGGGCCAGGTCGGAATGCCCTCGAACATCAGCGTCGTGGCGCCATTGGCGAGCGGTCCGTAGAGAATATAGCTATGGCCGGTGACCCAGCCGACATCGGCCGTGCACCAGTAGATCTCGCCGTGTTTGTAATCGAACACATATTCATGCGTCATCGCCGCCCAGACCATATAGCCGCCGGTGGTGTGCAGCACGCCCTTGGGCTGGCCGGTCGAGCCGGAGGTGTAGAGGATGAAGAGTGGATCCTCGGCATTCATCGGCTCGGGCGGGCAGGTCGCCGGCTGGCGCGCGATCAGGTCGTGATACCAGACATCGCGGGCCGGATCCCATTTCATCGCGCCGCCGGTGCGCTTGACGACCACGACCTGTTTGACGCCGGGCGCGTGATGCATCGCCCGGTCGACATTGGCTTTCAGCGGCGTCGCCTTGCCGCCGCGCATGCCTTCATCGGCGGTGATGACGATATCGCTGGCGCAATCATTGATCCGCCCGGCCAGGGCTTCCGGCGAGAAGCCGCCAAACACGACTGAATGCACCGCCCCGATGCGGGCGCAGGCGAGCATGGCATAGGCCGCTTCCGGGATCATCGGCATGTAGATGGTGACGCGGTCGCCCTTCTTGACGCCGAGTGATTTGAGACCATTGGCCAGGCGGCAGACATGGTCGTGCAGCTCGCCATAGGTGATTTTCGCGCTGGCGGCGGGATCATCGCCCTCCCAGATGATCGCGGTGTCATGGGCGCGCTCGGGCAGATGCCGGTCGATGCAATTGGCGCAGGCATTGAGCGTGCCGTCGGCGAACCAGCGGATGTGGAGATCATCCTTGTCCCAGGAGGTGTCCTCGACCTGGGTGAAGGGCGTCATCCACTCCAGCCGCGCCGCTTCCTGGCGCCAGAAGGCGTCGGGCTGATCGACCGATTGCCGGTAAAGTTCGGCATAGCGTTCGGCATTGACGAGGGTGGAGCGCTTGCTGGATTCGGGGACGGGATAGACGGTCTGGTCCTGGGACGGCATGGGCGGGAACTCCGGTTTGGATCGCGGATGGACGAATAGGCAGTCTAGCCTATGGCAGGGGTGAGGATAATGGGGATTTCAGGACGGACTCAAGCCGGGGCCAGGGGGCGTTCGCCTGGCGCTTCTGATCAGGCCTGCAGACCTTCGGCCCGCAGCGTTGTTGCCGGGTCGAGTGTGCGCATGGCGGCGTATTGCGACAGGAAGACTTCGCCGGAGAGTTCCTCGAGGAAGCCGGCCGCGCCGAGCCGGTCGCTGACCGGGCCGATTACTTCGGACAGGTGGAGTTTGACGCCGGCATCCATCAGGCGGTGATTGATCGCGACCAGGCTTTCCAGCGCGCTGGCATCGACGAAATTGACCGCCGGGAACATCAGTATGAAATCGGTGATGCCATCATTCTTGGCGATGATGTCGGCGACGAGTTCCTCAAGAAAGCGCGCATTGGCAAAATACAGCGCCCCGTCGACGCGTAGCGCATAGACGTGCGGCGAGACGATCACCTCATGGCGGGCGGGATTGCGGAAGTGATGCGTGCCCGGCACTTGCCCGACCCGTGTCCAGTGCGGCCGCATCGTGCGCTGCAGCGCGGCGCCGACCGAAACGACTACGCCCAGGGTGAGACCGATCTCGACGCCAAGGAAGAGGACGCCGAACAGCGTAAGAAACGCCGCCGCACCGTCAGCGGGCGCGTATTTCCATGCTTTCCAGAGACCGGCGAAATCGGCCAGCTTGGCGACAGCCACCAGAATGGTCGCGGCCAGGGTCGCCTTGGGCAGGAAGTGGAAGAGCGGCGTCAGGAAGACCGCGACCAGAAGGATGATCGCCGCCGTGAAGACGCCGGCGAGCGGGGTCTGCGCGCCGGCGGCCTCATTGACGACCGAGCGGGCAAAACCGCCGGTGACTGGATAACCGCCCGTCAGGGCCGCCGCCGCATTGGCCGCGCCGAGGCCGAACAATTCGCGGTCCGGATTGACGCTTTCGCGCCGTCTTGCCGCGAGCGACTGGCCGACCGAGACGCTTTCGACAAACCCGATCAGCGAGATCAGCGCTGCCGGACCGATCAGGGCGCGCCAGATATCCAGGCTGACAATCGGCAGCTGGAAGGGCGGCAATCCGCTGGGCAAGACGCCGACCACGGCCAGGTTGGCGCCGCTGTCGAGATGGAAACCCCAGGCAATGGCGGTCGCCAGTACGACGAGGCCGGCCGGGGCAGCGCGGGCGATGCCGCCGGCCATGTCTTCGCTCAGCTTCAGCGCCGTCAACAGGCGCGGCAGTACCGTGCGCGCCGCGACCAGGAAAGCGATGCTGCCGACCCCGATTACCAGCGCCACCAGGTTGATCGCGGTCAGCTGCGGGCTCATCGACAACAGCAATTCCGGCAGGGTCGAGCCGTGGGCGCTGATGCCGAGAATATGCTTGGCCTGGCTGGCGATGATCAGGATGGTTGAGGCGGTGACAAAGGCGCCAACCACGGGCCGGCTGAGAAAGTTGGAAACACTGCCGAGTTTGAACAGGCCGAACAGGAGCAGGAAGAAACTCGAGAGCGCCGCCAGCGCCCCGGCCGCGGCCATTTGCTGCGCCGGATCAGTCAGGCCGAGATTGCCGATCGCGGCGGCGGTCATCAGGGAGACAACCGCGACCGGCCCGACGGCGAGCACGCGGCTCGAGCCGAACAGGGCATAGGCGACCAGCGGTGCGATCGAGGCATAAAGCC
>NZ_CAXBKN010000133.1:0-5584 GCF_963976135.1 uncultured Maricaulis sp. | reverse complement strand
GCGGTCTGGCGGTTGAGGCGCGGCAGATAGCGGATATCGCGGCCACGCTGCTGGCGCTCGACCGCACCCTTGCGGCGCAGGCGCTGCAGGATGGACAGCGTCGCACTGGCCGGTTGCCGGCTCGCCTGCGCCAGCTCGCTCACCGAGGCACCGCCACGATCCCATAGCAGGCGCATGGCGTGGGCTTCGTCTTCGCTCAGGCTTTGTGGCTCGCTCATGACCGCTCCCAATCTGCATCCGCTTGACCCGCTTCGCAACAGGTCAGGCGTGTCAGGGTTTTGTTTGCAAATGGCGCGCCGGAGGGGGCAAAAGCCTGACCCGGAACCAGGGGAAAAGGGCAAACAGACACTGTCCGGCCAGTCCGGTGACATGGCTGGGCTGATGGTAGAGCGCGAGATGCTGTTGCAGGCTGAGACCATTCATTCCGATTGAAAGTCCGGCCTCGGCGCCCAGCAACAGGACCAGTGCGATCACACCCATCACGATCGCGGCCCCCTCGCGGGCCGACAGCGAAAAGCGGGCCATCACGACGCCGCAGATCATCCAGGCCAGGGCGAGGATGACCGGGATTTCAACCAGCACCGCGCCCAGCCGGGTGAGGTTCGGGAGCGCATCCAGGGCGAGCGTGCGCAAGACGCCGAAGACGAAGCCAATCGCGAAAATGGCAGCAAAATAAACCGAGCCGGCCAGTACAGCGTCTTTCAGGCGGGGACCGGAAGGGGTGTGGTTGGCGGCCATGGTATCGAGTGTTCGGGACATGGCCGGAGTATTTCTGAAACACCGGCCGTAATGCAAGCGCGCGCAGGGACGTCTGGCTCAACCGCTCAATGAAAATCCCGGCTCTTCGGCAGCACATCCTCCAGCCTTTCCCCTTGCATGACACGGCGATAGATCCCGATCAGGCGGGGGTCATCCTGGGGGCGGGCGATTTCGTCGGCGTGGGCGAGGGCCTCGGCGAATTCTTCGCCATCGGCCAGCGCCGCGAGGCGCCAGCTTTGGTCGGTGATGCGGCTGGCGATGATGTGGATCACCTCGCCCTCCTTCTGCAGCCGGCCGGTGACGGCCATCAGTTTGGAGCGCATCACGATCTTGCGGTGACGTTCAAAGCATTTCGGCCAGACGATGATATTGGCGACGCCGGTCTCGTCTTCCAGCGTCGCGAAAATCACGCCCGAGGCCGAGCCGGGGCGCTGGCGTACTAGAACCAGGCCCGCCAGGCTGACCCAGCGGCCATCGCGCATATCGGTCAGTTGTCCGGCGCGGACATGGCCGCTCTCCTCCAGCTCAGACCGGAAAAAGCTCATCGGATGGGCTTTGAGCGACAGCCGCAGCGTCTTGTAATCCTGCGCCACTTCCTCGCCGGCGCTCATCTGTGGCAGGGCGGTGGCGGCCTCATGGCCGTATTCATCGGCGTGCTCGAACAGCGGCAGCGGCTTGCCGGCCTGGGCCAGCGCCGTCCAGCCGGCCTGGCGGCGGCCGAGCGCGATGGAGCCGAAGGCATCGGCATTGGCGAGCCGGTCCATCGTGCCGCGATCGAGGCGCGAACGGCGGGCCAGATCGGGGACGCTGGTGAAGGGACCGCCTTCGTTGCGTGCCGCGATCAGGCGCGCGGCGGCGGGCTCGCGCATGCCCTTGATCTGGCGCAGGCCGAGGCGCAGGGCGAAATGGGGGCCCGATTTGGCCGGCTCCAGCGTGCAGTCCCAGTCGGAATGATTGATGTCGGGCGGTCTCACCTCGACGCCGTGCTGGCGCGCATCGCGGACCAGTTGCGCCGGGGCGTAAAACCCCATCGGCTGGGCATTGAGGATCGCGGCGGCGAAGACGTCCGGGTAGTAGTGCTTCAGCCAGCAGGAGACATAGACGATCAGGGCGAAACTGGCGGCATGGCTTTCGGGAAAACCGTATTCGCCAAAGCCCTCGAGCTGTTTGAAACAGCGCTGTGCGAAATCGGGCTCATAGCCTTTCGCGATCATGCCCTTCATCAGCTTCTCACCCATTTCATGGATCGAACCGGAGCGCCGGAAGGCCGCCATCGAGCGGCGCAACTGGTCGGATTCGGCCGGGGTGAAACCGGCGGCGACAATCGCGATGCGCATCGCCTGTTCCTGGAAAAGCGGCACACCGAGCGTCTTGCCCAACACCTCCTCGAGCGCCCTTGACGGGTATTCCACCGCCTCCAGCCCCGAGCGGCGGCGCAGATAGGGATGCACCATATCGCCCTGGATCGGACCGGGCCGGACAATGGCGACCTCGATCACCAGATCGTAGAAACAGCGCGGCCGCAGGCGCGGCAGCATCGTCATCTGGGCCCGGCTCTCGATCTGGAACACCCCCACCGTGTCGGCCTTGCAGATCATGTCATAGACGGCCTCATCGGCCTGCGGGATCGAGGCCATGGTGAGGGGGCGGCCATAATGGCGCTCGATCAGGTCGAAGGCGCGGGCGACGCAGCTCAGCATGCCAAGGCCCAGCACATCGACCTTCATCAGGCCGAGCGCATCGATATCCTCCTTGTCCCATTCCAGCACCGTGCGGTCGGGCATGGCGGCATTGTGCAGCGGCACGATCTCGTCGAGCCGGCCCTGCATCATCACGAAACCGCCGGGATGCTGCGAGAGATGGCGCGGAAACCCCATCAGCTCGCGGGCATAATGCAGCGTCATCGCGATATCGGGCGTGTCGGGATCGAGGCCGAGTTCGGTACGGATACGGTTATCGGTGAGATCATCGGTCGACCAGCCCCACAGCGTCTTCGACAGGGCCGCGATGACATCGCCGGACAGGCCGAACACCTTGCCGACCTCGCGAATGGCACCGCGCGGCCGGTAGCAATTGACCGTTGCCGTCATGGCGGCGCGGCGGCGGCCGTATTTCTCATAGACATACTGGATCACCTCCTCGCGCCGCTCATGCTCGAAATCGACATCGATATCGGGCGGCTCGCCGCGTTCCGCCGAGACAAAGCGCTCGAACAACAGGTCGATCAGGGTCGGGTCGACCTCGGTAATGCCGATGGCGAAACAGACGGCTGAATTGGCCGCCGAGCCGCGCCCCTGGCACAGGATTCCCTGGCTGCGGGCGAAGCGGACGATATCGTGGACGGTGAGGAAATAGGCCGGGAAATCGAGGCTCTCGATCAGGGTCAGTTCATGGGCGATGGCGGCGGCGATCTTGTCCGGCGGACCATCCGGATAGCGCCGTTCCAGCCCCTCTGCGGTCAGCCGGCGCAGGGTCTGGGCCGGGCTTTCATGATCGCCGACCACTTCGCTGGGATATTGATAGACCAGTTCCTCGAGGCTGAAATTGATGCTGCCGGCGAGGGTGATGGTATTGGCGACGGCCGCCTCATAGCCGCGAAACAGGCGCGCCATTTCCTCCGGCGGTTTGAGATGGTGTTCGGCATTGGCGGCGATGAGATAGCCGGCCTGTTTGATCCTCACATGCTCGCGGATACAGGCGACGACATCGGCCAGCGGCTTGCGTTCAGGGACATGATAGAGCGCGTCATTCGTGGCGATGCAGTCCAGCCCGAGCCCGGCGGCGCACCGGGCCAGCCCGTGCAGGCGTTCGCCATCGCGGCCATCGAAACGGCGGCTCAGGGCGAGGTGATGGCTGGCCTGCGAGCGGGCGCAGAAGTCCGCTGCCCTGGCCTGCCAATCCGCATCCAGGGGATCGGGCGGCAGCAGGATGAAGACCTGGTCCTGTGAGGCCTCGACAATCTGTTCCAGCCATAGCTCGCATGTACCTTTCCTCGAGCGGAAATTGGCGTCGGTCAGCATGCGCGCCAGGGCGCCATAGGCGTGGCGGTGTCTGGGATAGGCGACCAGTTCGAAACCGCATGTGGTGACCAGTCTCACCCCGACCAGAAATTTGATCCCCGCCTCCTTTGCCGCGAGATGGCCGCGCACCGCGCCGGCAAAGGAATTGCGATCCGCCAGACCGATCGCCGCCAGGCCGAGCGCTTTCGCCTGGGCGACCATTTCATCGCCATGCGAGGCGCCGGTCAGGAAGGTGAAATTGCTGGCGGCGACCAGCTCGGCGAATGCGGTCACACGTGTTGTCCGGCGCGCGCAGCTGCGGTCTGACGGTCGGATTCCGGCGGCAGATGCCGGGTGATGGTGGCGATGACCTGGTCAAGCCGGTTGAAAACATCGGACTCGGCCAGCCGCAGCACGGTCCAGCCTTCATGCATCAGATCGAGCATGCGCCTACGGTCGCGTTGCAGCGCGTCGCCGGTCGGGCGCGGCCCGTCCTCAAGCTCGATCACCAGCTTGTGCCTGAGGCAGGCGAAATCGACGATATAGCCGCCGATTGGATGCTGACGCCGGAATTTATGGCCGCAAATCCGGCCGGCCCGCAGGCGTTGCCAGAGTATCCGGGCGGCCAGTGGCATGGTCTTGCGCCGGCGGCGGGCGATCTCGGTGGTGGTGAGGGGTGCGTGAGTCATATCCATCATGATGCTCCATGTACAAACCATTGCGGGTTAAGGGTCTCCGGGCCGTAGAGCCCGTCGCGGAAGAGCCAGAAACGGCGGCCTTCGACCGTCTCGATCCTGAAATAATCGCGGGTTTTCGGGCTGGCGCGGCCGGGCGGGCGCCACCATTCCGGGGCGAGGCGTTCGGGGCCTTCGGCCTGGCGCACCTGGTGGCGGGTGCGGCGCCAGACGAAGCTGCGCGGCGGGCCGTCGGGAATCTCCGCCACCGCTTCGGCCGGTTCCGGCCGGGCGAGGATGAGCAGCGGGCGTTCCGGCGTCAGCAGAAAAGCTTGCTGGCCACCCGCCTCGCGCAGCATCAGGGCGGCGCCGGATTGTACGGTGTCGGCGCTCCAGCCGGCAGCGCGTTCGGGGATATGGCTGTCGCGGCGGGCGGCGCGTTTGACGCGGGTCTCGCCGAGGCGGACGCTGAGCCGGTCGGTCAGGCGGGCGAAATCCTCGGCATCCAGTTGATCATCGCCGATCAGTCCGGACTGCTGGCCCGACAGGGGGTCGGTGGCGGTGGCATTGAGCTCGATGACATCAATACCGAAGCCGATATTGATTTCGGCGCGGTCGAGTTTCTCGTTGAACAGGCGGGCGATATGGGCCGGATCGCGGGCCGGCGCGGCGGTGCCGATGATCAAAAGATGGGTCTTGCCATCGACGCGAAACAGGTTGAGCTCGACCCGGCGCAGGCCGCGGCCCTCGGCCTCCAGATGCGCGCACAGCACCTCGGCCGTCTCGCGCACCGCCTGTTTGATGCCCTCCAGCAAAAGCAGGGCATCGGCAAAGCGCATCCGGGCGCGAAACGGGGTTTTCGGCTGTAACGGATTGAGGGTCTCGTCTTGAAGCCCGCGCGCCTGGTCGAGGCGGCGGACCAGATCGGGACCGAAACGCCGCGCCAGATTGGCGCGCGGCAGATGGGCGATGTCGCCGACACGCTTGAGGCCGAAACGGCGCAGTTTTGCCGCCGTATCGCCAATGCGCAGGCCTTCGACGGGCAGGTTATGCAGGCTGGACGAGACATCATCGGCGATCAGCCAGCCGGTGGGGACCCGCCGCGCCGGAAAGCGCGCCAGACCCCAGGCGAGACCGATGGTCGGGGCGATG
>NZ_CAXBKN010000132.1:0-5587 GCF_963976135.1 uncultured Maricaulis sp. | reverse complement strand
TGCGCCCGGCCTCTTCGTAAATGCGTATCCAATTTCCCAATCCCGGAACAAGTCCCGGACGACGCTCCGCGTCAATTATCCAGAAAGCTCCGCAGCTTCCGCGAACGGCTTGGGTGCTTCAATTTCCGCAGCGCCTTCGCCTCGATCTGACGAATCCGTTCGCGTGTCACCGAGAATTGCTGGCCGACTTCTTCCAGCGTGTGGTCGGTATTCATGCCGATGCCGAAGCGCATGCGCAGGACGCGTTCCTCACGCGGGGTCAGGCTGGCGAGGACACGGGTGGTGGTCTCGCGCAGATTGGCCTGGATGGCGGCGTCGATCGGCAGGATGGCATTCTTGTCTTCGATGAAATCGCCGAGATGGCTGTCTTCCTCGTCGCCGATCGGCGTTTCGAGCGAGATCGGCTCCTTGGCGATCTTCATCACCTTGCGCACTTTTTCCAGCGGCATGGCGAGCTTTTCCGACAGCTCTTCCGGGGTCGGCTCGCGGCCGATCTCGTGCAGCATCTGGCGCGAGGTGCGGACGATCTTGTTGATGGTCTCGATCATGTGCACCGGAATACGAATGGTGCGGGCCTGGTCGGCGATCGAACGCGTGATCGCCTGACGGATCCACCAGGTGGCATAGGTCGAGAACTTGTAGCCGCGGCGATATTCGAATTTATCGACCGCCTTCATCAGGCCGATATTGCCTTCCTGGATCAGATCGAGGAATTGCAGGCCGCGATTGGTGTATTTCTTCGCGATCGAAATAACGAGGCGCAGATTGGCCTCGACCATTTCCTTCTTGGCGACGCGCGCTTCGCGCTCGCCCTTCTGGACGGTCCGGACAATGCGGCGCAGGTCTTCGATCGGAACGCCGGCGCGCTGGGTCAGCTCGGCCAGATCGTCGCGGATCTTGGAGGCATCAACGCCTTCGCGGTCGATAAAGCGGGTCCAGGCCTTCGACGTCTTGGCCATCGAGCCCGGCCAATCCGGATTCAATTCATTGCCGAAATAGCTGTCCATGAACTGTGCCCGTGGCACGCCATGGGCATCGGCCATGCGCAACAAGCGGCCTTCGAGCGACATGCGCTCCTTGTTGATCGCATAGAGCTGTTCGACCAGGGCCTCGATCCGCGCATTATTGAGATGCATGGTGTTGAGATTGGTGACGATCGAGTTTTGCAGGGATTCGTATTTGTCCCGGCTCTGCTTGGTCAGATCCTTGCCTTCGATCCGCGCGGCAACGAGCTTGTCCTGCAGTTTGCGGAAAGCGGTGAAGTCGGTCGAGATCAGGTCGAGCGTCTCCATGACGCCTTCGCGCAACTCTGCTTCCATCGCCGAAAGCGAGAGCGTGACGCCCTCATCATCATCGTCGTCGTCTTCGTCATCATCGGACTTGGACGTGGCTTCGTCATCGTCATCATCGTCGTCTTCATCATCCCCCTTGGCCTTGGCGTCGTCATCCTCGGACTCGGCGTCCTTGTCGTCTGACTTGGCCTCGGCGTCAGCCGGCTTTGCCGCGCCGGGCGCTTGCGGGGTTGGGGTCTCGCCATCTTCGGCCGGACCGGTTTCGTCGTCTTCGTCCTGATTGGCTTCAGCCTGCTGGCTGCCATAGGTGGCGTCGAGATCGATAATGTCGCGCAGAAGGACTTCGCCTTCGTGCAATTCATCGCGCCAGACCATGATGGCTTCAAAGGTCAGCGGGCTTTCGCACAGGCCGCGGATCATCGCATTGCGGCCGGCCTCGATGCGTTTGGCGATGGCGATTTCGCCTTCGCGGGACAGAAGCTCGACCGAACCCATTTCGCGCAGATACATCCGCACCGGATCATCGGTGCGGTCGGCGGAAGTCGGGGTGTTGAGGCCGGTAATGGCACTTTTCGAGGCACCGGCGACCGCGCGGGTCTCGCCTTCTTCCTCATCATCATCATCGTCGTCGGAATCGCCGTCGCCGCTCTTGGCTGCGCCAGTGGTTTCCTTGTCGTCATCGGCCTCACTGTCATTATCAACGACATTAATGCCCATCTCGGACAATTGCCCGAGCACGTCCTCGATCTGCTCGGACGAGAATTCCTCGCTCGGCAGCACCGCATTCAACTCGTCATGGGTCACATAGCCGCGCTTCTTGGCGACCTTGATCATGTTCTTGACGGACTGATCCGTCAGGTCCAGGAGAGGGCCGTCTTGGGTCTCGGAGGCGTCATTGGCTTCGGCGGGTTTGGTCATGTATTCGTCCCTGGTCGCGCCGCTGACAGGCGCCAATCGACAATATCCTACTCAGGAAGATTCGGAACGGCTGGTTTCACGTCGATAGGCTTCCACCAGCCGACGCACACCTTCCGAATCATCCCGGCCAATCTCTTCAACCAACCGCGCGCGAATCTCTTCGCGACGATCAGTCGCTTCATTTCTTTCCATATAGGCAGCCGCGAGCTTAATCCAAGCCTCACTGCGCTGTTCGCCGGAGGCTTCCGCCCCGCCAATTGCTGCCCGCATCGGTCCCCGTTCACCGTCCAACCGCCTGAGCTCCGCCGCAAAGCCCATTTCCGCAAGCTTCGCGCGTAGCCAATCCGATTGCACAGATTGTCCAGAAGAGCAGGCGTCTAGAACGGTGTCGCGTAGTAAGTCAAGCGAACCGAGAGTCAAATGCGCCAGGGTTTCAACCTGATCGGCGGCCAGTTCGGGCCATTCGATCGCGGCCAGCAACAGTATTCGAGCATCGGACGCCCCCGGCGAGCCCTTGGCAGCGCGACGCAGTTCGGCGCTCGGGCCAAGCCGCGGCAAGCCCTTTTTGCCCTTGCCGGTCCAGGGCGCGCGTTGCGGCGTAGTGCCGAACGCGGCTTCCATGCGATTGTCGAATTCGCGCTTGTATTCCGCGCGGATATCCGGCTCGGCGATTTGCGCCAGCAGGGTGCGGATGCGGCGGCGAAAGCTGGCGCGGCGATCAGGATCGTCGAGCGGCTCGACGCCAATTTCGCGTTCCCAGAGCAGGTCCGCCAGCGAACGCGTCTGCTTGAAGACCTCGCGCAGGGCCCCGGCGCCCTGCTCACGCAGGATATCGTCGGGATCCTTGCCGTCGGGCATGAAGGCGAAGCGCAGCGTGTGGCCAGCCTGCAGCAGCGGCAGGGCACGATCGGCGGCTTTCAGCGCCGCCGCCCGGCCGGCGCTATCGCCATCCAGGCACATCACCGGCTCGCCGCCGGCGCGCCAGAGCAATTGCAATTGTTCTTCCGTAATCGCGGTCCCCAGCGGCGCAACGCCCTGTTCGAGGCCCGCCCGCGCCAGCGCGATCACATCGAGATAACCCTCGGCAACGATCAGGCCGCGGATATCGGCCTTCGGGTCGGCCGCGGCCCGGCGCGCTTCAGGGAAGCGGTAGAGCATGGAGCCCTTGTGGAAGATCGGCGTTTCCGGCGAGTTGAGATATTTCGCCCTCGCCTCGCTCGAGAGGGCCCGCCCCCCGAAAGCCACCAGCCGGCCGCGCGGGTCCTGGATCGGGAACATGATGCGGTGGCGGAAACGGTCATAGGGCGAACCGCTGTCGGGCTCGATCAGCAGGCCACATTCGACCAGATCGCCAACCGGCGCGCCGGCCGTGACCAGTTCGTCCTTCAAGGCCGTCCGGCTTTCCGGCGCATAGCCAATGCCGAAGCGGACGCAATCCTCGCCCGACAGCCCGCGGGATTTGAGGTATCGGCGCGCATCCTCGGCCGCTGGCGTGCGCAGGGCGCGCAGGTAGAAGGCCTGGGCGGCCTCCATCCATTCGACGAGGGATTTGCGATGCTGGGTATTCTGTTGCGCCTGGGGATCGGGCGCCGGCAGGCTAAGCCCGGCCTCTCCGGCCAGCCGCTCAGCCGCCTCCATGAAAGAGAGCCCTTCCATTTCTTCCAGCCAGGTGAAGACATCGCCATGCTTGCCGGAGGCAAAGCAGTGATAGAAGCGTTTCTCGTCATTGACGAAGAAGGAGGGCGAGCGTTCCTTCTTGAACGGCGACAGGCCGACGAATTCACGCCCCTGACGCTTCAGGCTGACCGTACGGCCAATGAGGTCCGACGGGCGCACACGCGCCTTGATTTCGTCGATGAAGTCCTCGCCCAGACGCATATTGGTTCGGCTATCCTCAAAGGCCCGGCCCGGAGTGCGAACACAAGCCCGATGGGTCCGCAATCCGGGTCGGAACGACCATCATGTTCAGAAAGGCATGTTGCGCCGGAATCCCGGGCGCGTCACGCTACAATCGCAAGCCGGCCTCAAGCCTGGCCTGACCGGTGGGCGCGTCAGGCCGTACCGGCGAGCAGGTCCTTGACCTTGGCGCCGGCCTTGCCGAAATCCATCCGCCCGGCATAACGGGTTTTCAGCTCGCCCATGCAACGGCCCATATCCTTGAGACCGGCGGCGTCCAGCTCCGTAACGACATCGACAGCGGCATCGGCAATCTCGGTTTCGTCCATCGGCGTGGGCAGATATTCGCGCACGATTTCTGCTTCGGCGCGCTCGGCTTCGGCAAGATCGAGCCGGCCGGCCTTTTCATAGGTGTCAGCGCTTTCCTCGCGTTGCTTCATCAGCTTTTGCAGGATGGCGAGGATCTCGGTCTCCTCGCAGCCACAGCACCGATCTTCAGCGCGAGCAGCGATATCGCGGTCTTTGACCGCAGCAGCGATCAGCCGCAGCGTCGACAGGCGCGGTTTGTCCTGTGCTTTCAGGGCCGACTTCATATCAGTGGTGATTCGATCACGAAGAGACATCACTCAGGCTACCGTTTCTGGCGCCGCAATGCGCCTAAAATGTCAATGTTTTGATTTTGCAGTGGAATTTCTCAGAGCGGTTTCGTTTGCGCGTCTGCTCGGGTCCATTGTCTTCCAGGCTCATCCATCGAGCCGATTCTTGCGGTGCGATCATACGCCCGTTTCAAGACCGGCGGAGATATGCTGTCTTTGCCGAAGAATCAAGGCCTATCGAAATCGGCGTTGCGGGATTGACCGCGCGAGCGTCTCTGACTACCTACGCGACCGTTTGGCCGCACCCGCCTCATGGCGCGTATTTCCGACACGGCAAACCGGCTTCAGGAGCACAACCATGTCCCAGACCTCGCAGCCAAATCCGACTGGAGCCCTGGCGCTCGCCGATGGCAGCGTCTTCGTCGGACAGGGGTGTGGCGCCTCAGGGATCGCGATCGGCGAGTTATGTTTTAATACCGCGATGACGGGCCATCAAGAAATCCTCTCCGATCCCTCCTATGCCGGCCAGGTCGTCTGCTTCACCTTTCCCCATGTCGGCAATGTCGGCGCCAATAGCGAAGACGATGAAGCCGCCAGCGCGCCGGCCCGGCACGCCGCTGTCGGCATGATCAGCCGCGCGCCACTCACCCCGCCGGCCAATTACCGCGCCACGGAAAGCTTCGGCGAATGGCTGCGCACCCGCGGCATCATTTCACTGACCGGCGTCGACACCCGCGCCCTGACCCGCCGCATTCGCGATCATGGCATGCCGATGTGCGCCGTCGCCCATGACCCGTCCGGCAATATCGATATCGAAGACCTGAAAGCCAGTGCCCGGGCCGCGGCAACGATGGAAGGCCGGGAACTCGCAGCCGCCGTCACCCG
>NZ_CAXBKN010000131.1:0-5602 GCF_963976135.1 uncultured Maricaulis sp. | reverse complement strand
CCCCCTTCACCATCGAACGCCAACGGGCGTCGACATGCGCGGGAACGGGCTCCAGCTCGGCGCGTGGCCGCCGTAGAACTTCACCAACAGAATCAACGATAAGTCCGAAGATTTCGCTACCGCGCTCGACGCCGAGCGCCATACCTGCATCATTCGCCTCGCGGGGCGGCAGACCAAGGCGCCGCCGGGCATCAATCGCCGTAACGATCCGTCCGCGCAGATTGAGCAGGCCAGCGACTTCAAGCGGCGCCAGCGGCACAGCGGTGACCGATTGAGGCGCAAACACCTCACGGATGGAATTGACCGGCGCGCCAAAGAGCTGGTCGCCGATCCGTACCGAAACATATTCGATCATGGCGTCGGCACTCAGTTCCGATGAATCATCATAATGATCGGTCATGCCACCTTCTCCTCATGGGAAACTTCATCCAGGGCGGCGATCAGTGCGCCCCGGTCCGAACGCGGCAGCACCACGGTGAGGCCTTCGGCTTGTGTGTCTTCAGGCCAGTCGGTGACGGCGAGCGCCGGCAGATTGGCCCACATGCCCTGGGCCCGGATTTTCTCGAGCGCGGCGGGATCCCCGACCAGGGCGTCAAATTGTTCACCTGCTTCGGCGATCGCGAGGACTTCATGCATGCCGCCCGTCGGGGTGACATCATAGCCGGCAGCCGCGAGCAGCGGTGCGATCATGCGGCGGGCAAAGGCGTCGGCATCGACGAGCAGAACCCGGCGACGGCGTTTGGTGGTGCGGCGTTGAATATTGCCGGCCTGAGCCTGTTCAAGATGCCAGGCGATATCGACGACATCGGTCGCCTTGCCCTTGATAATGGCGGAACCAATAACGCCCGGCTTGTCGGAACGCATCTGCAGATCGACGCGTTCCTCGACCACATCGACAATCTGGTCGACGGCGAGACCAATCGCGCCATGGCCTTCGGAGAAGACCAGAACCGGCTGTCGTTGCCCCTGCAAGGCACCGATCTGACCGCCCAGCGGCACGATCGGCATCAGGCGGCCGCGGTATTGCACCACAAGCCGGCCATTGGTGGTCTCGATCGCGTCCGGCTGGAATTCCTCGAGCCGGGTGACCAGAGCCAGCGGCACGGCCTTCGGCTCGGCACCGCCAGCACGGACCAGCAGAAGGCGCTGGGTATTTTGCGTATCGGCCGCCGCAGCTGCGCTGGCATCGTAATGCGCATCGTCTTCCATGCTCGAAACGATCTCCCCGGCCAGGCCGTTGGGATCGAGAATCATGATGACCGTGCCATCGCCCAGAATGGTGGCGCCGGAATAGGCGCCGACACCGCGCAGCGAGTCCGACAGCGGCTTGACGACGATTTCTTCGGTATCGAGAACATTGTCGACGATCAGGCCGACATTGCGTCCGCCCGCGTCGAGCACAACGACGAAGCCGGTATCGATTTTGGCCTCACCGGTATTGTCGGCGACGCCGAGCACTTCCTGCAGATCGACCAGCGGCATCAGGCGGTCACGCAGGCGCATGACGCGGGCACCGCTAAGCGATTCAATGGCATGCTCGGAACCGGCACCAACGCGGACCAGTTCGCGCACGGCCAGTTGCGGGATGGCGAAACGTTGTTTGTGGCTGCCGATGATCAGGGCCGAAACGATTGCCAGGGTCAGCGGGATCTTGATCTTGAAATGGCTGCCCTTGCCGCTCGTCGAGGTGACATCGACGACGCCGCCAATCTGTTCGATATTATTGCGCACCACATCCATGCCGACACCGCGGCCGGACAAATTGGTGACTTTCGCGGCCGTGGAAAATCCTGGCGCGAAGATAAAGCGATGGATCTGCTGCTCGGTCATCGCGGCGAGCTCTTCATGGGTGGTGAGACCCTTTTCGAGCGCCTTTTCACCGATGCGGGCGGTGTTCAGCCCCATGCCGTCATCGGCGATGGAGATGATGATATGGCCACCTTCATGAAAGGCCTTCAGCGTGATGACGCCTTTTTCCGGCTTGCCGGCCTTGATCCGGTCGGCCGGCATTTCCAGGCCGTGATCGGCGGAATTGCGCACCATATGGGTGAGCGGATCCTTGATCAGTTCCAGCACCTGGCGGTCGAGTTCGGTATCGCTGCCATCCATTACCAGTTCGATCTTCTTGCCGAGATCGGTGGAGACGTCACGGATAATGCGCGGCAGCTTGCGCCAGGCATCGCCGATGGGCTGCATCCGGGTCTTCATGACCCCGTCCTGCAATTCACCGGTGACGGCGGAAAGACGTTGCAGCGGAACCTTGAGGTCTTCGTCCTCGAGGCCGCGAATGGTCTGCATCAACTGGTTCCGCGTCAGAACGAGTTCTGAAACCGTGGTCATCAAGGCATCGAGCACATCGACACCGACCCGCACGGTCTGTTGCATGCGCGGCGCACCATCGCCACCCATGACCTGATCATCGCCCCCCTTGAGTGCGGCGACAGCGGTCTGCAGCGCCTCGGTCGTACTCATGTCCGGGGTAATCTCGGCCGGTGCCATGCCCGCTTCCGGCTCGGCAGAATTGAACGCGGCCTCCAGTTCGGCAACAGACACCTCGCCCGGGCGCAATTCGCGGCCAAGCTCAGGGTCAAAATCACCAACCCCGAGATGCTCAATGGCCGGCTCTTCGGCAAGGGTTGGAACCTCAACTTCCGCCTCGGTGGTCAGAAAAGCGGCTTCCAGATCGGCCAGAGACACCTCTCCCGGACGCAATTCGCGGCCCAGATCAGCATCCCAGCCTTCAGGCATGGTTTCGACCGGTTCGGCGGTTTTGGCGGTTTCGGCAGTTTCGACGACCCGGCCCTGGGATGCATCCTCAAGCCGGCCGATCAGCTCATTATCTTCGCCGGCGGGTTCATTGCCGGTCTCTTCGATATTGCGGAGAATGACCTTGATCTGATCGATCGATTGCAGAACCAGGGTAACCATGGGCGGCGATACGGCGAGGTCACCATCGCGGAATTTGCCAAGCAAAGTTTCGCCGGCATGGGCCACCGCTTCAAGCCGCGGCAGGCCGAGGAAACCACAAGTCCCCTTCACCGTGTGCAAGAGCCGGAAGATATTGTCGAGAATTGCCCGATCTTCCGGATTGTTTTCGAAACGGACGAGCTCCGCATCGATGACGTCAAGGCTTTCGCCAGTCTCCGTCAGGAATTCACTGATCAGATCGTCCATTGCCAACCTCTTGCCGTCGATATGCCTGTCAGGGCCTGATTTGACGGTAAGTTGACATGTGCTTGGTTAACGGACTGTTGGTGAAAGCCCGTCGAAATCCAGCATCGAATTCATAGCTTATGATTGAGACTGACGGCCAGTCAGCCGGCCGTCGACGGGTGCGGCTGGAGCAGGGCAACGAACTCGACCCGTTCATCGCTGACATGGGCACTGACCCGTCCGCCGGCATTGCGTGCCATCAGCCCTGCAAAATAGGGCTGAATCGAGCGGCCATCATAGCCGGTTTCAGGCGCTTGCCCCTCCAGAGCGAGGACAGCATCGGCATTGAGCCGTGCCCGTGGTCCTTCCGCGACGATGCGGATACGGGCGCCGCCACCGGTCTCGGTGGCCTCGATCGTCACCTTGCCGCCCCGCGGCACGGATTCGACCGCGAGTATGCACAAATTCATCAACAGCCGGGACGGGGTTTTCTCAAGCCCGGGCGCCTCGACTTTCCAGTCAATTTCCGGCTTTGACGGCGCAAACATGGCCTCGGTCAGACGGCGCAGCTCGCGCGTGTCGAGTGTGGCTGGCGCCGAACCACCGGCGCCATAGGCGAGGCGGGCAAATTCCAGCTTGGCCTGGGCCTGACGCGAACTGTCGCGGACCAGGTCCATCGCATCCTCATGCATGTCGGCGGAGTTTTCGTCATCGAGCACACTGAGTGCCGCCCCCAGTGCGGACACCGGGCTGACGAGATCATGACAAAGCCGCGCGCAGAGCAGTGCGGCTAATTGGTCGGCGGCCATTTCGGCGGGGCGTTCTTCTTGCATGAGGCAATCGATACACGATTCTCTCACGCGCCGACCGGGTTTCGCAGCACAAATTCGATCAAAACGCGGAAAGGACTTGGCAACCGAATGCGTCCAAGACATGATTCGGTCGGGTTATGGGGTCATCGGGCAAGGGGCGCAGGCGCGCTTCGCTCCGGTGCGAAACTTGCTTGAGATGACGCGTCATGGAACGAAGCTTCGGAGTATCGACATAACCATGTCTGGATTTGATGTAACCCAAGCCGATGAGCGGCGCGCCCGCGGTCTCGTTGTCTGCGCCAGCTTGGCGCTGTCGGCCGCACTTCTGACCGCTCTGGTCACTTCGAAAGATACGCGCAGCGATGCCGCCGGCCTCACCGCGCCCGCCGCAGCCGTGGCAGTGATGGACATCAATGCTGCCGCGCTGGACATGGACAGTACGGCCGGCGTCCCGGCGCTACGCGCCGATGCGACCACGCCCGCCATGCCGCTCAATCCCGCCCTGCTCGACACCAATGCCTTCACCGCTTGCGCCCGCTGCCCGGTCCATATCCAGGTCGAGCGCGTTGTGCCCCGCGGTGGCACACTGGCCGGCCTGCTCGACGATGCCGGGGTCGATTCCACCGATGCTGCGAAAGCCATCCGGGCACTGAACCAGGTTTATGATCTGCGCTATCTGCGCGCTGGACAGAGCCTCAATCTCTATCTTGAGACCGAGCCCGATGCGGCCATCGAAGCCGATGAAGAAACCCAGAGCCGCCTGCGACTGACCGGGATTTCCTTCCGCCCCGATGTTGAACGTTCCATCACGGTCGCGCGTGTCAGCGGCGATGAGTACCGCACCCGCGAAACCATTGCCGAGTTCGAGCGCCAGGTCGTGCGCTCCTCCGGTTCCATCACCTCATCGCTCTATGTCGATGCTCTCAATGCCGGTGCCACCGACCGCATCGTGGTCGAGCTCGCCGGCGTTCTGGCCTATGCGATCGACTTCCAGCGCTCGATCCAGCCGGGCGACGGCTTCGACATCCTGTTCGAGCGCTTTGTGAATGAAGAAGGCAATACAGCGCGTACCGGCGATATTCTCTATGCCCGCTATGAAGGCCGCGGCGATCCGAAGGAATTCTTCCGCTTCGAGACCTCTGAGGGCGGTATCGGCTATTACAGCGCCGAGGGTGCCAGCGCCCAGCGCCTGCTGATGCTGACCCCGATCAATGGCGCCCGCCTCTCCTCCTCCTTCGGCCGCCGGCGCCACCCGATCCTGGGCTATACCCGCGCCCATAACGGCACGGATTTCGCCGCTCCGACCGGCACCCCCATCTTCGCCGCCGGTAATGGTGTCGTCGAACGCGCTAACCGCTTCGGGAGCTTCGGCAATTACGTCAAGATCCGTCACGCAAACGGTTTCGAGACCGCCTATGCCCACCTCAATGGCTTCGCCCGCGGCCTTCGCGCCGGCAGTCGGGTCACCCAGGGCCAGGTCATCGCCTATGTCGGCACGACAGGCCGCTCCACCGGCCCGCATTTGCACTACGAGGTTCATCAGAACGGTCGCCCGGTCAATCCGATGACCCTCGATCTGCCGACCGGCCGCCAGCTGACAGACAGCGATATGCCGGCCTTCATCGCCGAGCGCGATC
>NZ_CAXBKN010000130.1:0-5638 GCF_963976135.1 uncultured Maricaulis sp. | reverse complement strand
ACCAAGCCGATGTCGACCCAGCGTGATCTGGCCCTGGCCTATTCGCCGGGCGTCGCGGCGCCAGTGCGCGCCATCGCGGCCGATCCTGATGCGGTTTACGACTATACCTCCAAGGGCAATATGGTCGCGGTTGTGTCCAATGGCACCGCCATTCTCGGCCTTGGCAATCTGGGTCCGCGGGCCTCGAAACCGGTGATGGAAGGCAAGGCGATCCTGTTCAAGCGCTTTGCCGATATCGATGCGGTCGACATCGAGATCGACTATACCGACCCGGAGGAATTCATTGCCTGTGTCCGCGGTTTTGGCGACACGTTTGGCGGCATTAATCTGGAAGATATCAAATCGCCCGAATGCTTCGAGATCGAGCGCCGCTTGCGCGAAATGCTCGACATCCCGGTCTTCCATGACGACCAGCATGGCACTGCGATCATCGCGACGGCCGGCCTGATCAATGCCTGCGACATCACCGGCCGCAAGCTGGAGGAGATCAAGGTCGTGCTGTGCGGCGCCGGCGCGGCGGGCCTGTCCGTGCTCGAGCTGATCGAATCGATCGGCGTCCGCAAGGAAAACACCATCGTCGTCGATATCGATGGCGTGGTTTATGAGGGCCGCGAGGGCCTGCACGAGCGCCTCGCCAAGCACGCCGTCAGGACCGAGGCGCGCACGCTCGCCGAAGCGGCGGTCGGGGCCGATGTGCTGCTGGGCCTGTCGGCGGCGGGAGTCTTTACCAAGGACATCATCGCCAGTCTGGCACCCGACCCGATCATTTTCGCGATGGCCAATCCAACCCCGGAGATTACCCCGGAAGAGGTCAAATCGGTCCGCGATGACGCGATCATGGCGACCGGCCGGTCTGACTATCCCAACCAGGTCAATAATGTCCTCGGCTTCCCCTATATTTTCCGCGGTGCGCTCGATGTGCGGGCCCGCACGATCAATGAAGAGATGAAGATCGCCGCCGCCCGGGCCCTGGCCGCCCTGGCACGCGAGGATGTGCCCGACGAGGTCGCGGTCGCATACAGGGGCGAGCGCCTGCAATACGGCCGCAATTACATCATCCCGTCGCCCTTTGATCCGCGTCTGATTTCCTGGGTGCCGCCCTTCGTGGCCAAGGCTGCGGTTGAGAGCGGTGTCGCTCGGCTGCCCTTTGCGGAGGGCGTCAATTACACGCACACACTGGCGCGGCGGCTCGATCCGACCGCGGCGTTGCAGCAACGCGTCGCCGCCTCGATCCGCGCCGAGCAGAAGACAATTGTCTTCGCGGAAGGTGAAGAGCCATCCGTGATCCGCGCCGCCCATGCCTTCCAGTCCCAGGGGCTGGGCAAGGCGATCCTGGTGGCGCGCGAGAATGTCGCGCTCGCCAATATGCGCGAACTCGGCATCCCGACCGATACGCTGGAAATCTGCAATGCCCGCCTGTCGGAGCAGAATTCGGACTATGCCGATTTCCTGTACGGGCGGCTGCAGCGCAAGGGTTATCTGCGCCGCGACGTGCAGCGTCTGGTCAATAATGACCGCAATGTCTTCTCCGCCTGCATGCTGAAAATGGGCCAGGCCGACGGCATGGTCACCGGTGTCACGCGCCACTCGAATGTGGTGATGCGCGACGTCAAGCTGGCGCTCGAGCCGGTGGAGGGCGGACGCGCTGTCGGCGTCGCTGCGGCGGTCTCGCGCGGCCGTACCCTGATCATTGGCGATATCTCGGTCACCGAGTTTCCCGACGCCCAGGCCCTGGCCGAAATCGCGATCGCCACAGCCAATGCCGCGCGCCGCTTCGGACTGACGCCGCATCTCGCTTTCCTGTCTTATTCCAGCTTCGGAAACCCGCCGGGCGAACGTTCGGAAAAGATGCAGGATGCCGTGCGCATTCTCGACAAGCTGGGCGTCGATTTCGAATATGAGGGCGAACTGGCCGCCGATATCGCGCTCGATCCCGATCACCACGAGCTCTATCCCTTCTCGCGCCTGAGCGAGCCGGCCAATGTGCTGATCATGCCGGCGGTCCATTCCGCCTCGATCGCGGTGCGCCTGCTCAAGGCCGCTGGCGGTGCGACGGTGATCGGTCCGATGCTGGTCGGGCTGGAGCATCCGGTCCAGATTGCGCGGCTTGGGGCCTCGGTGACGGATATCGTCAACCTGGCGAGCATTGCCGCCTACGACCTCAACAAGGCTTCCGCATAGCAGCCATTCACGGGGAAGTGACGTCAGCCGGGTGCAGACTCCTCTGGCGATCTCTATCTAACATCGCCTGCGCGTTGATAAGGATGCATCATGGCCGGACGGACAGCACACGATATGACGCAGGGGCCGGTTTTCGGCCATGTTCTGCGCATGATCGTGCCGATGAGTTTCGGCATTCTCGCCATGATGCTGGTCGGGATTGTCGACACTTATTGGGTCGGCACGCTGGGCACCGCACAACAGGCTGCAGTGCAGATGAGTTTTCCGGTCACCATGCTGGTGATGAGTGTCTCGATCGGGCTCGGGGCCGGCGCCGTTTCCGCCGTCTCGCGCGCTGCCGGACGCAAGGATGCCGGCTCGATCCCGCGTATCGCCACCGATGCGATGAGCCTTTCTCTTCTCTCGGTCGGCGCCGTCTCGGCCCTCGGCATTGTTTTCGTCGAGCCGATCTTCCGGGCGCTGGGTGCCAGCGCGACGATGCTGCCGCATGTCGTCGACTATATGACGGTCTGGTTCGGCGGCATCGTGTTGATCGTGGGGCCGATGGTGGCGAGCAATATCCTGCGGGCGCTCGGCAATGCGATCATCCCCAGCCTGATGATGGTCGCGGCGGCCGTGTTCAATCTCGTCCTCGACCCGATTTTCATTCTCGACGATGTGTTCGGCCTCTTCCCCGGCCTCGGCTGGGGCGTTTCCGGGGCGGCGCTGGCGACCGTCGCCGCCAATGCACTCACCTTCGCCATGGTCGGCTGGTATCTGGTGTTCAAGGAAAAGCTGATTGATTTCGGCTGGAGCGATCTGGGCGAGGTCTGGCACCATTGGGGCGAGATCGCCCGTGTCGGCCTGCCAGCCAGTATTTCCAATGTTTTCAATCCGATTGCCATGACTGTCGCGATGAGCGGCCTGGCCATGGCGCGGTTCGGCGATGCCGCCGTTGCCGCGCTCGGGGTTGCGGCGCGGGTCGAGGCCTTCGCCATCGTGCCGCTGTTTGCGCTCTCGGCCTGTATCGGGGCTGTGACGGGCCAGAATGGCGGCGCCGCCCGCCTCGATCGGGTGCGCGAGGCCTTCCGTTCCAGCTTCCTGTTCTGCATTGGCTGGAGCCTGGCCATCGCCGTCCTGCTCTGGCTGTCGGCCGGCCTGCTCGCGGCGGCCTTCCTGCCCAGCGAGGCCGGCCAGGCGACGGCGGTTTTCTACTGGCGCATCGTGCCGCTGACGATTGCCGGCTATGGCATCACGATTGCCGCGAGCGCCGGCTTCAACGGGCTTGGCCGTCCCGGCCATGGCATGGCGATAACGGCCGGGCGCGCACTGGGCCTGATGGTCCCGGCCGTTCTGGTCGGTGCGATCCTGCTCGACGCGCCACAAGGCGTGATCTGGGGCGTGGCCTTCGCCAATATTTTCGCCGGTGCGCTCGCCGGTCTGTACGTGCTGACCCGCGCCCCGATGACCGCCAAGCATGGCAAGGCGCGCAAAACAGCGGCGGCGCCGGCCGCGGCGGAGGAGGACGCGCCCTAGCGCCTCACCAGCACGCCAGCCAGTTCCGGCTTGCCCTTCAGTGACGGGTGGGGCCAGGGGATGAAATCCGCGTCGTCGGGCCAGATCCACCGCTCGGTCGGGAAGAGTTCATGCATCGCATCGAGCGCGCAGCCATAGGGCGGCCCGCCGGGCACGTCCTTCTGCATGAAGAGGGCGAGCAAATGCCCGCCCGGTTTCAGCCAGTCGCACAGTGCGCGCTCGTAATCGACGCGCAGACGCGGCGGGATGGCACACAGGAAAGTCTGCTCGTAAACCCGGTCATATGGCTTGCCTGGATGGTGGGCGAGAACATCGCCCTCAAGGAGCGTGGCGTCGTGGCCGGCCTGATCGAGCGCCTGGCGCTGAAAGGCGAGGGCGGTGGACGAGAGATCGGCGCCCGTGACATCGAGCCCGCATCCGGCGAGGAAGGCGAGTTCCGGCGAGCGGCCACAGCCGGGGATGATGACCCGTCTTCCCGGCTCAAACTCTCCGGCCCTCATCCAGGCCAGCATGGCCGGGTGCAGTTCCTGCCGCTCCCAGGGCGTGTCGTCGGCGGCAAAACGGGTTTCCCAGTCGAATGCGGAACGTTCTTCACTCATCCGGCGTCTCCTTGCGGCAGCCACGAGTGCGGCGTGATTAGCAAAGGTCTAGCTAGTACCCAAGGCGGGTGGTGGTGCAAGTGGCGCTTCAGCCGGTGCGGCGCTGGTCCGCACTGATCCCGGTTTGCGGGCGAAGTTGAACCACGTCAGGTGCCGCGCTGGCCGGGTTTGATTGCCGCGTGTCGCGAATGCTGGAGATCAGGATTTTGGCGCCATTGTGCGAGACCGGGGTGATGATGGCATCATGGATCTCGAAACGGTGCGGATTCGAGAATTGCAGAATCATCGGAAACCGAAGCGGCTCATCGAGGCGGAGTTTGAAATTGCGGGCGTAGGATTCAATGTTCGTGGCGGTCCACAAACGTTCGGCATTGGCGTTGCGGCTGAGCAGCTCGCCGTTTCCTGTAGTCATCACCACCGCATCGCTGCAGGCATCGAAATACTGTCGGTAGAGCGCGTGCATTTCCCGCAATTGCCCCTGGTGCAGACCGGCTGCACTGGCCCGTTCAAGCGTCCGGACGATCACCGATCCGAGGGTCTGGAAATTCTCCAGGGATTTGACCAGCGCGTCCTCGCCCCCGGAGGCGAATGTACGACCGACGATTTCCGCATTGTCTGATCCTGACAGGATGATGAGCGGTACGGGGCGCACCGCGTGCAGCGCGGCGATATCGTCTTCCATGGTCGTTGCATCGGGCAGGCCCAGATCGAGCAGGGCGATGTCGAAAGCGGTTTCGCTGAGCGCAGCCCGGCCATCGGCCAGGGATTTGACGCGGTGAAGCTTGACCGGGCCGGGATAGGTGTTGCGCAGAAAATGTTCAATCAGCAAGGCATCGCAATTGAGGTCCTCGATATGGAGGACATGGATCGGCGCCGACCCGGGTGCGGCCGCCTCGTCAGGTGTTGATCTCATGGTCATTCGTGCAGGCCCCACAGCGGCAAATTCGTCCCTATCACAGGGAATGTGTGGTTAATTTTCTCTTGCCTTGCAGGCGTGCCGGGGTGATCACGGAACAATTTCGGGGCGGGGACGCGCCGCCGCCGGCGGGCAGGCCTGCCAGGGCAGGGCATCCGGCCCGCGCCGGCGGAGTGTGATGGCGAAGCATATATTATGCATGCCGGGCGGTGCGCCGCCGAAATGCCTGGTGGCGGTGGGGCGATATTGACGAAGGCGCGC
Source organism: uncultured Maricaulis sp. (assembly GCF_963976135.1). Lineage (GTDB taxonomy): Bacteria > Pseudomonadota > Alphaproteobacteria > Caulobacterales > Maricaulaceae > Maricaulis. The sequence continues at coordinate 166 of NZ_CAXBKN010000130.1, read as the reverse complement.
GAGCGGCTAGAAAGACGGCCTGATCCTGATCCCTGCGGCTGTGGTGGAATTGGTAGACACGCGTGGTTTAGGTCCACGTCTCTTACGAGGTGGGGGTTCAAGTCCCTCCAGCCGCACCACCCTTCGCCCTGCGGGCTTCGGGTGGCAAGCCACCCGCAGCGCGCAC
>NZ_CAXBKN010000129.1:0-5725 GCF_963976135.1 uncultured Maricaulis sp. | reverse complement strand
CGGACCGGCTTTCGGGCCGTCCACGGTCAGATTTTCAATGCTGACAGGCCAATCCGCCGCCTATCGCCGCATACTTTATGCGTGAACCCAATCGCAGTTGATCAAATTTTTCAGAGTCATGGCGGCGGCATGTGCCGGCTAACCCCCCATTCGTTAACGCTAATTGCGAATCAAGCTGAAGCGGAAAAGAATCGCCGGGCGGACGATTCTTGTACCCGGTCAAGCCGCAGTTAACTTTCGTTAAGGGTTTCCTCGTAGCGTCAGAATAAGGTTAATCAGACTACACACCGGGCGGGATTGATTCGTTCGGGTACCAGACCGGAGGCGAACCATGCGGGTTCTTCTAATTGAGGACGACCGGGCGACCGCGCAGTCCATCGAATTGATGCTGAAGTCAGACGGCTTCAACATCTACACGACGGATCTTGGCGAGGAAGGGGTCGATCTCGGCAAGCTGTATGATTACGACATCATCCTGCTCGATCTGAATCTGCCGGACATGACGGGTTTTGATGTCCTCAAAACCCTTCGCGTCTCCAAGATCGATACGCCGATCCTGATCCTCACCGGCAATGCCGATATCGACAACAAGGTCCGCGGCCTTGGATGCGGGGCCGATGACTATATGACGAAGCCCTTCCACAAGGATGAGATGATTGCGCGCATCCACGCCATCGTCCGCCGGTCCAAGGGTCATTCGCAGTCAATCATCAAAACCGGTTCGATCGCCGTCAATCTCGACGCCAAGACGGTCGAAGTGGACAGCCAGCGCGTCCATCTGACCGGCAAGGAATACCAGATGCTCGAACTGCTCTCGCTGCGCAAGGGCACGACATTGACCAAGGAGATGTTCCTCAATCATCTCTATGGCGGCATGGACGAGCCTGAACTGAAAATCATCGACGTCTTCATCTGCAAGCTTCGCAAGAAACTGGCAGCCGCCACGCAAGGCGAACATCATATCGAAACCGTCTGGGGCCGTGGCTATGTGCTGCGCGATCCGATGGAAGAAAAAGTCGCCGTCTGATCTGACGGTCGATGCAAGATTGAAGAGCCCGGTCCCTGCGACCGGGCTTTTTCTTGTCGGCCTCCCCTGTTCAGGGGCTTTTCGGCGTTTGGCGCCCCGCTAGTCTGGCTTGCAAACAACGAGGCGCCCCATGAAACACCACCGATTGAGCCTGACCGCACTCGCGGCCGCGATTCTGACCGCCGGAAGCGCCCTGGCGCTCCAGGACCCGCCCGGCGAACCGGCAACACCGCGCCCGGGCGTGGTGGAAATGGACACGTTTTCAGCGTCCGAGCTGATGGCAGAGCTCACCGCGCTCGAGGCTGCAGCCGGCGGGCGCGTCGCGTTTCGCGACCCCGGCGGGTTGCTCGAGCGGCTTGACGCGAAACATGCCCGGCTGACGGCCCTCGCAGATGCCGAGGGCGGCCGGTGGGGAATGGGCTTCGACATCCTGTTCTCGACCTCTGACCCGGCCCCCCGTCCGTGCGACGACCACACCCCGGTCATGGTCGTTTCCCGCCAGGGCACCGAGATAGCAGGGACAGCTTGCCGCCTCTATACGATACAGGACGGGGTCCCGATGTTGACCCTTGATCAGTTGCTGGACGCTCCTTTCGAGGGCGGGACCATCCATATTCACCTCGTCACGAGCATCACCGCCGAACAGGACAGCCTGCTCGATTCCGGCAATGAAATCCTGTCGGCAATGACCACCGATATTTTGCAGGCCCTCCTCCTGGCGAACCCGCCCAGTAGCGGGGAGGACTGGATGCTGTGGCGGGACGCCCTGCAGAACATGACGGATCGTGCCGACGGCTTCATCGCCTTCGATGCACCCGACCCGCTGGCCTTGGCGCTTGCGGCGGCGGTGACCGGGGTTCTGGAGGAAGCCGACGTGCAGGGCGTCGATTGGGGCTTCACCTTCGGGGTCGATGGCGCGCAATCCTATGCGGACGGCGGCCTGTTTGATCCCGACAGGCTTGCAGCAGCGAGCCGGCCGCAAACCGCTGCGTGGTGCCGACCCGATGTGACGTTCACAACGTCAGGCCCGACCGGCATTGCCCATACCTGGCAGCAATGCGCCGGCACACCGCCGGAGGAAATTTCCGACACCCTCATCGTCCGCAAGATCTGGACCGAGGAGCGCTCGAGCCGGGTCTATCGCTGGCTTGAACTCACCGCCTTCGGCTCATCGGAAACGCCGGCCGAACTCGCGGCGGTGGACAGCTTCACCCGCGCGGCCCTGGCCCTGATGGCGGACGACATCATCATCGCGCCTCGCCCGGCGGACGCCAGGAGCGACTAGGTTTGCGGCGCCGCGCTGTGCTGGGCAGGAGGCAGGCCGGGTCTCCGCGATCGGGCTTTCTTGCCCCTCCCCTGTTCAGGGGCTTTCCGGTACCAGGCGGCAATCTATACTCGTTCCCGAAACAGGGAGAATCCGCATGAAACACGACCGAATAGTGCCTGCTGCACTGGCGATCTCGATCCTGGCGGCCGGGCAGGCCCTGGCGTTCCAGGACATGCCCGCCCCATCGGCGGCCCCTGACGGCTCGCTGGACTGGCATGGCCTGGTGCAGAGCCTGACCGATCCCGCGGCTGGCCTGATCCGCATTGAAGCACCAGACGCGCTGGCCCGGGAACTCGAAACCCTCTCTACAGAGATGCGCGCTGGCGCGGAGCTGCATGATGCACACTGGGGGGTCAGTGTGGGAATTGAGGGCGCGGAAGCCCTCTCCCGCAATGGCGGGTATGATTTCGACCGGATCGATGAGATCGCCCGGCCCGCAACACCCGCATGGTGCGACCGCGACGCCCCCTATGTCGCGATCGATGCGGCCGGAGTCCGGCGGATCTGGCAGCAGTGTACCGGCACGCCCACCGGAGAGGATGCTGATGGCATATCGGTGCGCCGCTTCTGGATCGAGGACACTGTGGCCGGCGATTATCGCTGGCTGGAACTCATTGCCGTCAGCGCGACCGACACAGGCAGCGAACTGGCGGCCCTTGACAGCTTCTCCCGTGAAGCCCTCGGTGCCATCGCCCGCAGTATCGTCATTTTTCCGGCGACCGCCGAGTAGGCAGGCCCTGGCCCGGCCGCAATGAAAAACCCCGGACCAGTCTGGTGCCGGGGTTATTCATTTCGCCGTGCCGGCATTGAGGCCGATATCAGGCTGCGGCGGTCTTAAGCGCCGCATTGCCGACCTGGGTGTAAAGGCCACGACGGCCGTCCACCGGTACATAATCGCTCGACAGGCCGACCACCGTCTCGGCTGCTCCCATCACAAGATAGCCATCTGAGGCGGTCTGCTGCGACAGGCGCGAGAGGACTTTCTTCTTCGATTCCGCATCGAAATAGATCAACACATTGCGGCAGAAAATCACGTCGAACTTGCCCATGGAGGCGAAATTCTCGAGCAGGTTCTGCTTCTGGAAATTCACCATCTGCCGGATATTCGGCTTGATGCGCCACTGGTCGCCGGTCTGGTCGAAATGCGTTACCAGACGCTGGATCGCCAGGCCACGCTGAACCTCGAATTGACTGTAGAGGCCGGCCTTGGCCTTTTCCAGCACGCGCGGTGCCATATCCGTCGCCACGATCTCGACGCGAAGGCCGCCGAGGCGTGCGCGCTCTTCTTCCAGCAGCATGGCCAGCGAATAGGGTTCCTGACCCGACGAACAGGCCGCACACCAGATCCGCAGCACGCCGGTATTGCCCCGGGCGCGCGAGAGAACCGGGAGAATGTCCTGCTTGAACAGGTCGAAAGGGGTATTGTCGCGAAAGAAGAATGTTTCGTGGGTCGCCAGCGCCTCGGTGATGGCCCAGAGGAGGCGATCGCTGGACTCGCGCCGCGCTGCTGAAATCAGGGCTTCAATCGAGGCATAACCTTCGGCCCGGGCCAGCGGTGCCAGCCGACTTTCGAGCAGATAGCCCTTGTCAGCCGACAAGACGAGGCCCGAGCGCTTATACGCCTCGGCCGCCACGTAGAGAATTTCCTGTTTTTCCAGCATAGGCCTACATTCCACCCTTGGCGCGCCGGACGATGTCCGACCCTATTTCCGCTAGCGGCAGTATCTGATCTGCCAGTCCGGCCTCGGCGACTGCGCCAGGCATGCCCCAGACGATGCTGCTCGCTTCGTCCTGGGCGATAATCGTTCCACCGGCACCGCGCAGCGCACGCACGCCCTCGCGCCCGTCATGCCCCATCCCGGTGAGGATGACGCCGAGCGCGTTGCCACCGGTCGCCTCGGCCACTGACAGAAACAGCGGGTCGACGGCGGGGCGGCAGAAATTGATCGGCGGGGTCTGGTCGAGCGCCGCAAAGAAGCCAGCCGCATCGCGCCGGACTGTGAAGTGAAAATCGCCGGGCGCGACATAGACATGGCCCGCCTGCAGACGCTCACCATGCTCGACTTCCTTGCAGGGCAGATTGCTGGCCTTGGCCAGGTGCTCGGCGAGGATTTTGGTGAACAGGGCCGGCATGTGCTGGGCGATAACAACCGGCGCCGGGAGGCCCGCTGAAAACTTGCTGATCACATTGCGCAGAGCTTCGGGACCGCCCGTGCTGGAGCCGATCGCAATGATCGAGGGGCGTCCGGTCGAGCGCCGTGTGTTGCCGCGCGAGATCGGGGCGGCGGCCACGGGGCGAAAGGCGCGCGGCGCGGCGGCCGGTGGCGGAGTACCGGGCGCGTGGCGGACTTGCGGCGCAGCCGGACTGGCGGCAGGCGCTGACGGGCTCGAAACGCGCGACCGCGGCGCCAATACCTTGAGCTTGGCGAGCAGGTCGCGGCGGAATTCCTCGGCACCGGCGAGACGGCCTGCCTGCGGCTTGGGCGCGTAATCCGCGGCGCCCATGGACAGGGCGCGGATCGTCACCTCGCCACCCCGGCGAGTCAGGGTCGAGGCCATCACGATACGGCATTTCGGTACGGTCTTGAGCAGAATGGGCAGGGCTGCGAGCCCGTCCATCTTGGGCATTTCCACGTCAAGCACGATCAGATCAGGGCGCAGTTCTTCGGCCTTGCGAATGCCCTGCTCGCCATCGGTGGCGGAGCCGACCAGTACAAGGTCGGGATCTTCCTCGATCCAACGCGTCATGAGACCGCGGGCGACCGCAGAATCATCGATCACGAGGACGCGGGCGATCCCGGGCAAGGCAGCCGTTTTGAGTGCGGGCTCTGTCATCAGCCTCCCCTACGACGCTCGCAACAAACCGGTTTGCTGAAATTTGGAGGCGATAATGTCGCCATCGAAGGGCTTCATCACATATTCGTCGGCGCCGGCGCGCAGCGCTTCGGTGATGTGGGCCATATCATTCTCGGTCGTGCAGAACACGACGATCGGCCGGTCCCCGGTATCCTCACGGCGCAGGGCCTTGACGAAATCCAGGCCGTTCATAATCGGCATATTCCAGTCCAGCAGGATGGCGTCGGGCATGTTCTCCCGGCACTTCTCAAGCGCTTCCGCGCCGTCGCCGGCTTCAACACACGCGAATTCCAGCTCTTCCAGAATGCGCCGGGCGACTTTCCGGATAACGCGCGAATCGTCAACGACGAGACAGGTCTTCATACGCTTGCCCTTCCCTAGGCGGCTTCGTTCTTGACGGTTGTGCCAATGACTGCCGACACATCCAGAACTGCGAGCAATTCTTTCTCGAGACGGTGAACCCCCTTCACCATCGAACGCCAACGGGCGTCGACATGCGCGGGAACGGGCTCCAG
>NZ_CAXBKN010000128.1:0-5812 GCF_963976135.1 uncultured Maricaulis sp. | reverse complement strand
TGCAGATCGGCCTCATAGATCACCGAACGGGTCGAGCGCACACCTTCCGGCGCGCCGCGCATGAAGACGTCGCGCCCCTCCAGCGGCCGCGCGTGCAGGGCTTCACCAGCGGCGCGCATCGCATCAAGCCGGCGCAGGCGGAAAGCCAGCGCCTGGGCGAGCACCTCGACCGGTTCATCGTCATCCTTGGGCGGTTTGGGCAGGAGGAGCTTGGATTTGAGAAAGGCGAGCCAAGCCGCCATCACCAGATAATCGGCGGCCAGATCGAGCCGTTTGCGGCTGGCCGCGGCCATGAAGCCGAGATATTGCTCGGCCAGTTCAAGGATGGAGATACGGGCGAGATCGATTTTCTTCTTGCGCGCCAGGGCCAGCAGAAGGTGGAGCGGGCCCTCGAAGCCATCCAGATCGACGACGAGCGCATCCGCCTCGGCCTCTTCGGCCGCCTCGAATTTCAGCTCTTCCTCGAACTCCTCGTTCACGCCACCCTCACCGTCTGGCCAGCTCCAGCAGCTCATTGAGCTCTGATTCGCCCGCTTCAGGGTCGAAATCCTCGATCACATCGCGCGCCTGCTCGGCGAGCTTGGCCCGTTCCAGCGCCTTGCCCGCCAGGCGCGGCGCCGCTTCGGCCACCTGGCGCATTTCGCCACGATCGCCATTGCAGTGTAGCAGAATATCGCAGCCGGCGCGGATCGAGGCCTCGCCGCGCTGGCGGAATGTGCCCGACAGCGCCTTCATCGAGAGATCGTCGGTCATCAGGAAACCGTCGAAACCGATCTCGCCGCGGATCACATTACCCACCACGTCCGGCGAAGTGGTCGCCGGGTTTTCCGGATCGATATCGGCATAGACAATATGCGCCGTCATCGCCATCACCGCCCTGTTGAGCTTGCGGAAGGCGGCGAAATCGGTTTCCGACAGCAGGCCGTGCTCCTCGGTGACGCGCGGCAGGGCGAGATGGCTGTCGGCATCGGCACGGCCATGACCGGGAATATGCTTGATCACCGGCGCAACGCCGCCGGCCATCAGCCCGTCCATCGCCGCCTGACCCAGCAGGGCCACGATGTCCGGCGTTTCGCCAAAGGCGCGGTCGCCGATAATGTCGTCAGCGCCGGGAATGCGCAGATCGAGCACCGGCGCGCAATCGACATCGACGCCGACGCCGCGCAGTTCATGCGCCAGCAGGCGATGATTGAGCCGCACCGCCGCGATCGCCGCTTCCGGCTCGCGCTCGAACAGATCGCCAAACACCTGTGCCGGCGGCGCCTTGCGCCAGGTCGGCGGTTTCAGCCGGGCGACGCGCCCGCCTTCCTGGTCGATCAGGATCGGCACATCGCGGCCGAGCGCATCGCGCAGGCTGCCGGTCAGACGGGTGAGCTGTTTCGGTCCGTCGATATTGCGCGCGAACAGGATGAAGCCCCAGGGATCGGCATCGCGGAAGAAAGCCTTCTCGACCGTCGTGAGCTTGGGCCCCGACAGGCCATAAATCGCGGCACTCACGCTCATCGGCGCGCCACCAGGCAATCCTGTCCGCCCTCCTGCAACCGGCCACAATAGTCGACGGCGGAGTCGCGGCTCGTAAAGGCGGCAATGCGCAGGCGGTAATAAATGCCACGATTGGGAATATCGACCTCAACCACATCCGGTGCCACACCGGCGGCGATGCTGGAGAAACGGGTGCGAAAAGCCAGCCAGGCGGCTTCCGCATCGTTCCGGGAGCGGAAGGAGGCGATCTGCACCACCCATTCGCCGCTGGTATTGACGGCGATCCTGGACGCGGCCGGGGCCGGTTCGGGGTCGCGCGCAGGCACGGGCGCCGGCGCTTCCGGTTCGGCGGGCTGCGGCTGTGCACGCTCTGGCTCGGGACGTTCCGGAGCCTGACGCGGTGTCACATCGGGCGCAGGATTCGCGTCCGGGGCGTCCTGGACACCGGTTTGATCAGCAGTGACGGTCTCGATCCGCAAGGCGGGCCGGCTCTCATCAAGCGGCTCCTCCGGTCCGGGCCGCGTGGTGACGGCCTGATTGGTGTGGTCCTCGCCGCTCAGCCGGTCATAGACCTCGATGTCGGTATCGGGCGTCTGCACACCGCCGGGATCCAGCGGCCGTTCGCGATAGGGTTCGCTATTGGCCAGAAGGCGCGGCGCGCCATCGCGGCCACTTTCGCGCAGGCCCTGATTATAGGCACTCCAGACCACGCCGAGAAACAGGACGAAAACGGCAAAGGCTGCGGCCAGAAGAAGTGGGCCGCGGCGCGAATCCTCGTCGCGCGCGTCAAATGTCGCGAACTCGTCAGTCGGTGGTGCGTAGGCTCCGAGGCGAGCGTCGTCGTCCTGATCGGTCATTTTATCCCGGCGTCTGGCAATGATCCAGCGCCGCGCGAATCGCACGGCACCCCATCACGATAACATTGTCTGTCCCATGCACTTACCGATCTCGCAGGCCGTGAGACAAGGCGCATCAGAAATATCCCTGCACGGTAAACAGCCGTCGATGCTCCTCGACCGCAAAGCGGTCGGTCATCCCGGCGATATAATCGCAAACCGCCCGCGCTGTCTGCGCCGAACCGGCCTCGCCCATATCCCGCTGCACATCCGGCGGCAGCACGCCGGGGTCGGCAAGATAGAGATCGAACAGATCGCTCATCACCCGCTGGCCCTGGCTCATCATGCGGTTGACCTTGTAGTGGCGGTACATATTGGCGAATAAATGCCGCCGCAACGCCGCCAGGATCGCCAGCATGTCCTCGGAAAAGGCGACCACGGGCTGGTCCAGCTGGCGCAAGGCATCGGCACTCGCCGGCTGCGCCTCGGCCAGACGCCGTTTCGTCTCCTCGAGCACATCGCCCACCATCAAACCGATCAGTTCGCGCACCGCTTCATGGATCATCACATTGCGCTTGATATCGGGCCAGCGCGTCTCGACGCGGCGGAAGATATCGCCCAGCAAAGGCAGGTCGAGCAGCGGTTCAAGCTCCAGCAGGCCGGAACGCAGACCATCATCAAGGTCGTGATTATTATAGGCGATATCGTCCGACAGCGCCGCGATCTGGGCCTCCAGCCCGGCATGGGTGTGCAGCTCAAGCGAGCGCCAGTCCTCATAATCGGTGAAGGCCCAGGCGAGGCCGGAACCGTCACCGCCGGCCGGCATGAGCGGGCCATTATGCTTGACCACGCCCTCCAGGCTTTCCCAGGTCAGATTGAGCCCGTCGAATTCCGGGTAACGCACTTCCAGCTTGGTGACGACACGCAGGGTCTGGGCATTGTGGTCGAAACCGCCAAACGCCTTCATCTTGTCGGCCAGCACCCGCTCGCCGGAATGCCCGAAGGGCGGGTGACCGAGATCATGCGCCAGGGCCAGCGCCTCGGCGAGATCCTCATCGCCGCCCAGCGCCCGCGCCAGCGTGCGCGCGATCTGCGCCACTTCCAGCGAATGGGTCAGCCGGGTGCGGTATTGATCGCCTTCATGGGCGACGAAGACCTGGGTCTTCTCCTTCAAACGCCGGAAGGCCCCGGAATGAATAATTCGGTCGCGATCGCGCTGGAAGGCGTTGCGCATGGCGCTGTCGGGCTGGGCGAACAACCGGCCGCGCGATTGTGACGGATGGCACGCATAGGGCGCGCGAAACCGGTCATTGGCCGCTATCATCATGTCGCTTGGGCCTTTCATCAATGCCGGTGCGGGTCCATATAGAGCAAGAAGCCCTGAAACTGAACGCCGGATATGGCCCAATCATGACGACATCTGTGACGCTTTCCGCCAATGCGGCCCGGCAGATCAACACCATCATCGCCAGCCAGGCGGCTGCGAGCCTGCTGCGCATCGGCGTGGTCGGTGGCGGCTGCTCCGGCTTCTCCTACACCTTCGACCTCGACAGCGCGGTGCAGCCGGACGATCTCCTGCTTGAGCGCGACGGCGCCAAAGTGGTGATCGACGAGGCCTCCCTGCCCTTCCTGGAAGGTTCGGAAATCGATTATGTCGATGAGCTGATCGGCGCCAGTTTCAAGATCCACAATCCCAATGCCACCGCCGCCTGCGGTTGCGGCACAAGTTTTTCGGTCTGACCTCTCGCCCTCGGGTTCGCGCTGGCATAGGCTGCCAGCCTGTCAACGCGGGAGGGAAATGATGGCTTATGTTCAGGGTTATGTCGCAGCCGTGCCCAACGCCAATCGCAAGGCGTTCGAGGAAAGCAGCGAAGCCATGGTCACCATGATGAAGGAATACGGTGCCCTGCAGGCCGTCGATTGCTGGGGCGTCGATGTGCCGGACGGCAAACTCACCTCTTTCCCGCTGGCGGTGGACAAGAAGGAAGACGAGACGGTCACCTTTTCCTGGGCTGTCTGGCCTGACAAGGCCACATGCGACGCCGCCATGGAAAAGATGATGTCCGATCCTCGGATGAAGGCGGACGCGATGCCCTTCGACGGCAAACGGATGATTTTCGGCAGTTTTCAACCGCTTGGCGAGATTTGATCGCGACATGACAACCCCGCTCGGCGTCAGCGACGCCCTCGCCGCCCGCATCTCCACGCGCGCCTATCTCGACACGCCGGTCAGCGAAGCCCAGGTGCGCGAACTGCTGCGGCTGGCGAGCCGCGCGCCGTCGGGCGGCAATCTCCAGCCCTGGGAGGTCCATGTCGTCACCGGCGAAGCGCGCCAGCGCGTGATCGATGCGGTCAGGGCGACCCAGGCGGAACACCCGTTTGGCGAGCCCGAGCCGGAATACCAGATCTATCCCAAACCGATCATCGATCCCTGGCGCGCCCGGCGCTTTGCCTGCGGCGAGGCCGTCTATGCCGCGATGGAGATTCCACGCGAGGACAAGATGGCGCGCCTTGTCCATGTCGCGCGCAATTTCGAATTCTTCGGCGCGCCGGTCGGGCTGTTCGTGTCGATCCACAAGGACATGCAGCCGGGCCAATGGTCGGATCTGGGCATGTTCATCCAGTCCTTCCTGCTCGCAGCCACCGAGGCCGGTCTGGCCACATGCGCCCAGGAAGCCTGGTCAATCTATCCCAAAACGGTGAAGACCGCCGTGGGCATCCCAGCCGACTTCACCCTGTTCTGCGGCATCGCCCTGGGCCATGGCGACCCGGACGCGCCGGTCAATGCGACGCGCACCGAGCGGGCGGATGTCGATGAATTTGCGAGTTTTGCCGGGTTTTAGGCCGAGCAGACCAGCGCCCCGCCGCAAAAGGCCTGCAGCGCCGCCAGCCAGCCCAACAGGCCGATCAGCCAGACCACAGGGATCGCGATCATCCATTTCAACGCCGACCCCCGCTTGCCGCCATTAAAGCGCAACCAGCCGATCGCCAGCGCCAGCAGGGCCGCCAGCGGCCCGCAGGCCGAATAGACCGCAAGGGCCACAGCCGCCAGCGGCAGACTGCCGCCAGCCAGCATCAGCCCGGCCGTCTCCCACATCACCGAGGAAGCGAAGCCGAAGGCGATAATCACCACGCTGGCGGAAATCAGCCAGGCCCGGCCCGGTCCGGCCGCCGGGCCTGTATCGAATTCGTCGCTTTCATCCTGCACGTGTCTGCCCATCCCTGTTCATTCGTGCCGCCCGCGGCTTCACTCCAGCCGCAAATCGCCTAAGGTGCGGGTCCTCTGCCGCCAAAGCGAAGCGAACCACCATGACCCTGACCCTCGCAACCTGGAACGTCAATTCCATCAAGGCCCGCCTGCCCAACGCGCTCGACTGGCTGACGGAGGCCAAGCCCGACATTGTCTGCCTGCAGGAGATCAAGACGGTCGATGAGGGCTTCCCGCGCGAGGAGATCGAGCGGCTCGGCTACAACATCATCACCCATGGCCAGAA
>NZ_CAXBKN010000127.1:0-5813 GCF_963976135.1 uncultured Maricaulis sp. | reverse complement strand
TCGCGGATCTTCGAGGCCGGGTGGCCCTTGGCGAGGTCGCCGGCATGGGCGGCGATCTTGTAGGTGATGACGCCGGTCTTGACGTCATTGCGGTCGGGCAGGCCGAGATGCTCTTTCGGGGTGACATAGCAGAGCATGGCACAGCCAAACCAGCCGATCATGGCGGCGCCGATGCCGCTGGTGATGTGGTCATAGCCCGGCGCGATATCGGTGGTCAGGGGGCCGAGCGTGTAGAAGGGGGCCTCGTGGCAACACTCGAGCTGCTTGTCCATATTCTCCTTGATCTTGTGCATGGCGACATGGCCCGGCCCCTCGATCATCACCTGGCAGCCCTTCGCCCAGGCGATCTTTGTGAGCTCGCCCAGGGTTTCCAGCTCGGCAAACTGGGCCTTGTCATTGGCGTCGGCAATCGAGCCGGGACGCAGGCCATCGCCGAGCGAGAAGGACACATCATAGGCGCGCATGATGTCGCAGATCTCCTCGAAGCGGGTGTAGAGGAAGCTCTCCTGGTGATGCGCCAGGCACCATTTGGCCATGATCGAGCCGCCGCGGGAAACGATGCCGGTGACCCGGTCGGCGGTCATCGGCACATAGGCGAGGCGCACGCCGGCATGGATGGTGAAATAATCCACGCCCTGCTCGGCCTGTTCGATCAGCGTGTCGCGGAACACCTCCCAGGTCAGGTCCTCGGCGACGCCATTCACCTTTTCCAGCGCCTGGTAGATCGGCACGGTGCCGATCGGGACCGGCGAGTTGCGCAGGATCCATTCACGGGTGTTGTGGATATTCTTGCCGGTCGAGAGATCCATCACCGTATCGCCGCCCCAGCGGATCGCCCACACCATCTTGTCGACCTCTTCCTCGACCGAGGAGGTGACGGCGGAATTGCCGATATTGGCGTTGATCTTGGTGAGGAAATTGCGGCCGATAATCATCGGCTCGAGCTCGGTGTGATTGATATTGCACGGGATAATGGCGCGGCCACGGGCGATCTCGGAGCGGACGAATTCCGGCGTCACGAATTCCGGGATCGAGGCGCCGAAGCTCTCGCCATCGGCCATGCGTTCCTTGAAGCCGGCCATGGGCGTCTTGCGGCCGAGATTTTCGCGCTCGGCGACATAGATCATCTCGTCGGTGATGATGCCGGCGCGGGCGAATTCATATTGGGTGACCGGCGCATCAGCGAGGCCACGCATGGGCTTGTGCAGGCCTGGAAATTCGCGCGCCAGATACTTGCCCGTCGCGCCGCCATTATCGAGCGGGGTGACCGGACGGCCTTCATACTCTTCCACGCCGCCACGCTTTTTGATCCCGGCCAGGCGCACGCGCGGCAGGCCCTGCTCGACATCGATCCTGGCATCCGGATCGCTATACGGCCCGGAGGTGTCATAGACCCGCACCGGCGGCTCATTCGCCGTCGGATGCAGATCGATCTCGCGATGCGGCACTTTCAGCCCCGGCGCCGTGACCGGCGAGGTCCAGACGCGGCGCGAACCCGGCAGCGGCCCGGTGGTGACCTTGGGGGTCTCGAATGAAGCTTGGGTGGTGGGCTTGTTCATGTGCGGGCGTCCGGTTTTGGATGTGAAAAGGGGGTTAGTCGGTGGCAAGGCCGAGCTCGGCGCGGGCCTTCCTGCTCAGTCCGGCCGCGACCAGGCGGTGGCTTTCGCCGAGATAGTCGCGCAGCGTGTCGGTATCGAGCGTTTCCGGGCCGGTCCATTGCAGCCAGCTCATGCCGCGCGAGGCGAGATAGGGGGCGGGGCGCATGCCCGGCTCGTCCTTGTAGATCTCGAACGTCATCGGCGAGCATTTGAAGGAGATGGCGAAGCCTTCAATATCCTTCGCCCAGCCACCGACGGCGAAGATCTTGCCGCCCACCTTCCAGACATGCGCCTCGCCCCACTGCACGACGGTGCTGGTGGCGGGCAAAGTGCCGCAGAAAGCGTTGAATTCGGCTTCGTCCATCTCTCGCTCCGTCCCGACGCCGGCATGACCCGGATCCGGTTCTAAGGGTGCTTCTCAGACCTGACACCTGCCAGGACGCCCCTCGGAAATCTGGAGCGAGCATGGCGCCCGCCGGTGATTCTGGCAAGCGGACTGTGGATCGGGCAGCCCCTCCCCCGTTTCGGGGATTCCCTTTGTGACCGCGGCGGCTAGAGTGCCGGCATCAAACCGGAGACGCGCCATGCTCACTGCCGCCAGCCTGCTTGTCGCCGCCGCGCTCCAGCTCCAGGGCCTGCCCGCTTTTGCCAATGGCCATTATGTCGAGCGCCTGTCTGATGGCAGCTCGGCCTGCGGCGATGCGTCGGCGCGCTGGTTCGAGCTTGATGTCCGCACCCCGCCGAACAGCCCCTCCGGTGTCGATGGCAATGCCGGCAGCCTCGTGATCGCACTGGGCGCGGCGCCGGTGGACTATCAGCTCACCTACGCGCTCTCCTTCGCCGAACCGGACCCGGCCTTCGACATGCGCACGATGCACATGATCGATGGCAGCGTCACGCTGGACGACGGGACCTACACCTTGCGGACCAGTTTTCTGACCAGCGCCAATGGCGATGCCGAGCTCATCAGCGCCACCGCCTCTGATGGCGGCCCGCCGATTCACCTGGTGCTCACAGACCACGAGCCGCGCACCCATGGCGCCCTGGCCAATGGCGTCGACCTTGAGCCCTTCGAGCACTGCCCGGCCGACACAGACTGACGGAGACTGCCATGCTGATCGCAACAAGCCTGCTCGCCGCCCTTCTGCTGCAGGGCCCCGACGCGCCCGCCGAGCCGCAGGGCCTGCCCGCCCTGCCCGATGGCCATTATGTCGAGCGCCTGGCCGATGGCAGCTCCGCCTGCGGCGATGCGTCGGCGCGCTGGTTCGACCTCGAGGTTCGCACGCCGCCGGATCATCCCGCCTGGGTCGATGGCGAGGCCGGTGAACTCGTGCTCGGCCTGGGCGGCGCGGCGGCGCGCTACCGGCTCAGCTATGCGCTCTCCCTGGCCGAGCCCGGAGCTGTCCGTGAACTCGACCACGGCATGCGCATCATGACCATGATCGATGGCTGGCACACACCGGCAGATGGTTCACCGCCCTACCCGCTGCGGAGTCTCATCCTCACCAACCCGAATGGCGATGCCGAGCTTGTCAGCGCCGTCCTCACCTATAATGGCGAACCGATCATCCTGGTCCATTCGGCCCGCGCACCGGGCGTCCACGGCGCCGCGATGAACAATGATGTGCTGCGGCCCTTCGAGCGCTGCCCCGCCGAAGCGGACTGAGGCAGCGCGCGAAGCTCAGGGCCTATTCGCCGGCGACACGCCGATAGCTGCTCTCATCCCGGACGACACCTGTCACGGCGCCGGTTTCATCGCGTGAGAACCGGAAGGCCTCCAGATCACCGAGCGGCTGGGTCTGGCCGCCGAACAGGTCCGGCGAGGCGGGCGTCATCATCACGGTGTAGTCGCCCCAGCGTGCGACAAGCTGACCATCTTCCAGCGCGATGTCGAAATCGAGATAGGAATCGCCGGTGCTCCAGCGGCCTTCATAGGCGGCGAGTTCTGTCACCGAAGGCTGCCAGCTCCAGCCGCCCCAGCGCTCTTCGGCACGGGCCTCGGCCAGGCTATCCTGGCGCCGGTCGAGCAGCCAGGCGGCGCGTTCCGGATAGAGGCGCGGCCGGGCCTCGGACCAGCTCTCGGCATCCTCATGCCCGGTGAGGAATTGCAGATACTGGATCACGGTGCGCGAGGTGACCCAGCCGGTCATATTGTCGGAATTGGAGAAGGTGGCGATGCCGACACCGAGATCGGGCGCGAAGGCCATCATGGTGCGGATACCGGTATAGCCGCCGCCATGGACATAGAGCGCATGACCCTCGAAATCACAGATATTCCAGCCCAGCGCATAACCGGAACAGGGCAGTTCGATCGCATTGCGGCGATCATCCTGGTGGGTGTCGACGGCGCTGGTCTGCGCCTCCGCGAGCATGGCCGCGGTAATGCCACTGCCCGCGGGAGCCTCGCCGCGCAATTGCAGCTGCAGCCAGGTCGCCATGTCATCGGTCGAGGTGACCAGACCGCCCGCCGATTGCATGATGGCATCGGTCTTGGGGCGGACCTCATGCCAGCCGACATCCTCGCCCTGCCAGATATGGCCCCAGGAAAGCTCATCGAGCGCGAAATCGGAGGTGCGCGCCGAGGTGTGGTCCATGCCGAGCGGATCGAAAATTACCTGGTCGAGCCAGTCCTGCCAGGAGCGCCCGGTCGCCGTCTCCAGGATGGCACCGTAAATATTGTAACCGAGATTGTCATACTGGAAGCCCGGCTCGCGGGCGCTGGCGTAATTGGCGATCAAGGCGGGATAATCGCTCGCCTGCACCTGCAGCACATAGGCTTCCAGAATGGTGATCATCTCCGCCTCGATCGGCACCTGGTGCGAGATCAGATCGCGCAGGGTCCAGTCGGCGGGATCGGCGCCCTCGGGAAATTGCAGGTCGGGCCAGTGATCCGTGATGGCGCTGTCGAGCGCGAGAATGCCTTGCGCGTCGAGCCAGGCCGCCAGCAGGCCCATATAGGCCTTGGTCTGCGAGGCGATATAGATCGGCGTCTCAGACGTCATCGGCGCCCCGGTCGCGGCGCGGCGCTCGCCCCGGGTGCGGTTCATGATGATATCGTCGGGCGTCACCACAACGACGGCAAAGCCGGGACCGAGATCGGGAAAGCGGTCGAGAAATTCGTCCAGCTGCGCGGCGGCGCCCCGGGGCGTCTCGGCCAGTGCCGCCGTGCCGGTCAGAAGAAGGGCGCTGATGGCCGCGAGAGTGTGACGTAACATGCGTGGTGCTCCATAGCTGCGCTCCCCGGCAGGGAGCTTTTCAAGACCCAGTCAAGCAGAGGCGCACAGGGCCGGTATTGAACGGGTGTAACATCGCCGTCTCAGGCAGCGGCGAGCAGGGTTCTGAGCCGATGCGGCGAATAGCCGGTTTCGGTCCTGGCAAGGCGCGTGAAATGGCTCTGGTCGGCAAAGCCGGCGCCATGGGCCGCGTCGGCCAGCGAAGCCCCCTGCAGCATGTCGGCGATCGCCCCCGCCAGCCGGCAACGGCGGCGATACAGGCTGGGGGGCACGCCAAACCGGTCACGGAAGGCCCGCGACAAGTGCACGCGATGAACACCGGCTTCGTCGGCGAGGCATTTCAGGTCGGGCGCGGTCGCACTGTCGCGCAATGCATCGCGGGCGCGGATCAGCCAGCCGGGCACTGCCGGACGAGGCCATGCGTCACTGCGCGGGCCGCCCTGCGGCGTCATCACGGCCAGCAGATCGCAAATGATCGTCTCCGCCTCGGCGTCCGATCCGTGCGGAAGCGCGGCGAGCGTCATTGCCGAATGCCGGTCGCGCCCGGTCATGACACCCGCCTGCCAGCGCCAGTCGATTGAACGCCCCGGCAGGTATTCGTCCAGCCGGTCCGGCTCCAGATTGATGGAGAGGATCAGGGCCCCGTTGGGCCCGTATTGATTATGGTGCTCGAGACCGGCCGGTTTGACGCCGACACTGGGCTGTCCGATCTCCCGCTCACACCCGGCATGCGCTTCGAGAAACTCGCCCGCCAGCAGGCAGGAAAACTGGTGGACGCCATGATGGTGCGCCGGCATCGACCCGCCCCGGGCATAATAGCTGAGCCGGGCGCAGGTCCCGCCGCCTGCAAAGAGCTGCGCGTGTTGCATCATCAATCTCCCGGCGCGGCGAAAAGCCGGGCCCGTCATCATGATGCACCAGCACCGCGGTTTGGATGATGAAATCCTGTCCACATCGAAGTTGCCGGCCCGGCCAGCCAGCC
>NZ_CAXBKN010000126.1:0-5860 GCF_963976135.1 uncultured Maricaulis sp. | reverse complement strand
CAGGCGGGGCGCAGATCCGGGACCCAGACGCACCACGGTCAGTCGAGTGAGGCGGGCCGGACGAGGCAAGAGACCAGCCGTCGGGCGTCTGGGTCCCTGATCTCCGCCCGGATCGCTGACGCGTCCGGGCATCCGTCAGGGATGACAAACGTATTGGATTTGTTGGTAAAATTAGCAACTGGACACCGGAAGTGACCGGGCTCCGACCTTGTCACGTCGAGGTCCTGACTTGCGTCAGGATGACGTGGGATAATTGTCGGCGGTGGGGATAGGCGCCCGGCCCTGGCCCGGAGCAGACCTCGGCACACGGCGTTCATCTCGCCGTCATCAATGACAATGCATGTTGCGCGACATCAACCAGTGATCATGTTTCGATCCAGTTTTACCAGGGGAAATATATGTCCATCAAAACCGTCCTTGCTGCCAGCCTCGCTGTTGCAGCCCTTACCGGTATCGCCGCCGCCCAGGATTATTCGCTGCCGCCGACCTATGGTTCCGTGGCGCTGAATCCCGGCTTCCTGCCGGACCCCCATCAGGCACAGGTCGTCGCTGGCGGCACGATTGACGCCTCTTCGATCAACAATGCCTGCGTCGGCCTGATCGCCAATGCACCGGATTATCGCCTGCAATACGGCGGTGGCGGCTCACAGCTGTTCATCGGCGTCACCTCCTCGGTCGACACGACCCTTGTCGTCAACGGTCCCGACGGCAACTGGTATTGCAATGATGACTATAACGGCCTGAACCCGCTCGTTGGCGGAGAAATGCCGGATGCCGGCCAGTATGACATCTGGGTCGGCACCTATGGCAGCAGCACCGCGCCAGCCACCATCTTCATCACCGAATACGACCAGTAGACTTCAGACCATCGCCGAAACGAGAACGGGGCCCGCAATGCGGGCCCCGTTTTTTGTCGGCAATCAGCGTTCAGTTTGCCGAAATTCAGGCGCCGTTTTGCTCCATCGCCGCATCATACTCACCCAGCGCGGCGAGGCTGTTCATCCTGGCGCGGTGATTGAAGGCCGCCTGGGCCGCCTGAACATTGGCGGGCTTGCCGCCCCAGGCCATCAGCGGTGCGTGCTGCAGCGCCCGGCCATAGGAGAAGCTGACCGGCCAGGGCAAGTCATAGCTCGCCGTCATGGCGTTGAGATGGGCCGTCGCATCCTCATCGGACTGACCGCCGGAGAGGAAGGCGATGCCCGGCACGGCCGCCGGCACGCAATTGGCCAGGCATTGCATCGTCATGTCGGCGACTTCCTCGATGCCGGCGCGATCGTCATTCTTCGTGCCCGAAATCACCATGTTCGGTTTCAGGATCGTGCCTTCCAGGATCACACCCTGGTCGAACAATTCGCGATACAAAGTCTTGAGCGCGAATTCGGTCACTTCATAGCAGCGCTCGATCGAGTGATCGCCATCCATGATGACTTCCGGCTCGACGATCGGAACGATATTGGCTTCCTGGCACAATGCCGCATAGCGGGCGAGGGCGTGCATATTGGTGTTGATGCAATACTGGCTCGGCATGGATTCATCGCCATTGCGGCCGATATTGATCACGGCACGCCATTTGGCGAAGCGGGCACCGAGCCCGTAATAATCGGCCAGACGGTCGCGCAGGCCATCAAGACCTTCAGTGATCATTTCGCCATCGCTGCCCGCCAGGCCCTTGGCGCCGGCATCGACCTTGATGCCCGGAATCGCGCCGGCATCCTGGATCAGCTTGGTCAACGGCGTGCCGTCCTTGGCCGTCTGGCGGATGGTCTCGTCATAGAGGATGACGCCGGAGATATGCTCGCTCATCGCCGGCTCGGTGCGGAACAGCATTTCACGCCAGTCGCGGCGATTATCGGCGGTATTCTCAAGGTCGATCAGGGCAAAGCGCTTGCCGATCGTGCCGGTGGATTCATCAGCGGCCAGCAAGCCCTTGCCGGACGCCACCATGGCACAGGCGGTTTCGTTGAGTTGGTCGAGATCCATCATGTCATCCCCAGCTTGGTTTGATTGTCGTCATCATCATTGCGCTCCTTTTATACAGAGCGCGGGCGAATCCCAAGACGGGAAACAACCTGATTTCCGCTTTGTGCCACCGCCGCTTCAGGCGCTGACCGCATCGCGCTGCATCAGCACGTCAACGCCCGGCAGGACCTTGCCTTCCATCCATTCCAGGAAGGCACCGCCCGCCGTCGAAATGAAGGTGAAATCATCGGCCACACCGGCCTGGTTGAGCGCGGCAACCGTGTCGCCGCCGCCGCCGACCGCGACGAGGCCCTGCTCGCGCACGGCACGGGCGACATGTTCGGCCACGGCCATGGTTGCGGCGTCGAAGGGTGGCGTCTCGAAAGCGCCGAGCGGTCCGTTCCAGATCAGCGTCTTGCAGGTATCAATCGCCTGGTTGAGCGCAACCACAGTGCCGGGGCCGCAATCGAGGATCATCTCGTCAGCGCCGACATTCTGTACCGCGGTCAGGCGCGTTTCCGGATTCGGCTTGAATTCGGTGGCCAGCACGACATCGCTCGGCAGGATCAGCTTGCAGCCGGCCTCTTCAGCAGCGACCAGGATCACGCGCGCCGTATCGGCCAGATCGGCCTCGCACAGGCTGGCGCCGACCTTGATGCCCTGGGCGTGCAGCAGCGTATTGGCCATGCCGCCGCCGACGAAGAGGATGTCGACCTTCTTCACCAGATTCTTCAGCAAATCGATCTTGGAGGAGACCTTGGCGCCGCCGACCAGCGCGATCAGCGGTCGCTCAGGCTTGTCGAGCGCAGCGACGAGATGGTCGATTTCGCGCTGCAGCGCCAGACCGGCATAGGCGGGCAGCAAATGCGCCACGCCCTCGGTCGAGCCATGGGCGCGGTGAGCGGCGGAGAAGGCATCATTGACATAGATATCGCCGAGCCGGGCGAGCGCCGCGGCGAAGGCGGGATCATTGGCTTCCTCGCCGGGCTCGAAACGGGTGTTCTGCAGCAGCAGGACATCGCCATTCGCCATATCGGCGACCGCAGCGGCGGCTTCCTCTCCGGCGACATCATCGACGAAGTCGACCGCATCGCCGAGCAGATCGGCCAGCGGCTGCGCGACCGGCTCCAGCGACAGGCCGGTCACACGGCTGCCCTTGGGGCGGCCGAAATGCGCCAGCAGGATCACCTTCGCGCCGGCTTCACGCAGCAGCTCGATCGTCGGCAGGGCCGATTGCAGACGGGTATCGTCGGTGACGACGCCATCCTTCATCGGCACATTGAAATCGACACGCACGAGCGCGCGTTTGCCCGCAAGCTCGGCGTCCTGGATACGGCGGATCGTCGTCATGACCAGTCCTCGCTCGAGCGTGATTAGATGAAACGGCCCATCGCCACGGCCGTATCGACCATGCGGCAGGCGAAACCCCACTCGTTATCATACCAGGTCATGACGCGGACAAGCCGCTCGTCGATGACATTGATCTTGTCGATGGCGACAATCGAGGAGCGGGGGTCGTGATTATAATCGATCGAGACCAGCGGGATGCTGTCATAGCCGAGCACCCCCTTCATCGGGCCGTCGGCGGCGGCGATGATGGCCGCCGAGAGTTCTTCCGCCGTGGTGGCACGCGAGGGCACGAAGACCATGTCGATCAGCGACACATTCGGCGTCGGCACGCGCACGGCGGCACCGTCGAGCTTGCCGATCAGTTCGGGGATCACCAGGCCGACGGCCTTGGCGGCACCGGTCGAGGTCGGGATCATCGACATCGCGGCAGCACGGGCGCGATGGAGATCCTTGTGATTGCGGTCGAGCGTCGGCTGGTCGCCGGTATAGGCGTGGATGGTGGTGACATGGCCACGCTCGATGCCGACCGCGTCATTGAGCACCTTGGCGACCGGGGCCAGACCATTGGTGGTGCAGGAGGCGTTTGAGACGATGATGTCTTGCGCGGTCAGCTGGTCATGATTGACGCCAAAAACAATGGTCTTGTCGGCATTCTTGGCCGGGGCCGAACAGAGCACGCGCTTGGCGCCGCTCTCGATATGCGCCATCGCCGACGCCTTGTCGTTGAACTTGCCGGTGCATTCCATAACCAGATCAACGCCCATCGCCTTCCAGGGCAATTGCGCGGGGTCGCGATTGGAGACTTTCCGGATGCGGCCGAAACCGGCATCGAGCCAGTCCTCGCCCACTTCGATCGTGCCGGGATAACGGCCGTGAACGCTGTCATAGGTCAGAAGGTGGGCATTGGTTTCCGGCGTCGAGCTGTCATTGATTGCCACGACCTCGACTTCGCCCCAGCGCTTCTCTTCGAGAATCGCCCGCAGTGCGAGACGTCCGATGCGGCCAAATCCGTTGATCGCTATCCGAAGGGCCATGGCCAATCTCCTCAATACGGTGGTCGCGGCCCGGGCATGAGGCCGGTCGCGCAGGAATTGGCGCGGATTTACCCGCCTTTCAGGCCGCAGTCCACCGGACGAATGCGGCAAAACAGCGACACCGGGCATTTATGGGCACTGGCCGGGCGCGCTGGATGTGTGCCAGTGCAGTGCTCCACCTGCCAGACCGCAGAGCGGGGACTTGAAATGAAACTGTACGCCTGCGAGAAACAGAGTAGACAGTAATATAAACCTTATGGGCGGGTGCCGGAATTATGAAAGTTATCGTTCTTGGTGGGGACGGCTTCTGCGGATGGCCGACAGCGCTCCACCTCTCCAATCTTGGCCATGACATTGTCATCGTCGACAATCTCTCGCGCCGCATGATCGACGTCGAACTGGAAGTGGAATCGCTGACGCCGATCCGGCCGATGAGCGAACGCCTCGCCGCCTGGAAAGAAGTCTCCGGCCGGGACATCCGCTTCGTCAGCATGAATATCGGCAAGGATTTCCAGGAATTCATCGATCTGATTGATCAGGAACAACCCGATACGATCGTGCATTTCGCCGAACAGCGCGCCGCGCCCTATTCGATGAAATCGGCGCGCCACAAGCGCTACACCGTCGACAATAATCTCAACGCCACCAATGACGTTCTCGCCGCCATCGTCGAAAGCGGCCGCGACATCCATCTCGTCCACCTCGGCACAATGGGCGTTTATGGCTATGGCACGGCGGGCATGAAAATCCCCGAGGGCTATCTCAAGGTGAAGGTGCAGACCGATAACGGGCTGCAGGACCAGGAGATCCTCTATCCGGCCAATCCGGGTTCGATCTACCACATGACCAAGACCCAGGATCAGCTCTTCTTCCATTTCTACAACAAGAACGACAAGGTGAAGATCACCGATCTCCACCAGGGCATCGTCTGGGGGACCCAGACCAATGAGACCAAGCGCGATGAGCGCCTGATCAACCGTTTCGATTATGACGGCGATTACGGCACCGTTCTCAACCGCTTCCTGATGCAGGCCGCCGTCGGCTATCCGCTCACCGTGCACGGCACGGGCGGCCAGACGCGCGCCTTCATCCATATCCAGGACACGGTGCATTGCGTCCAGATCGCGGTCGAGAACCCGCCCAAGGATGGCGACAAGGTGCGCATCTTCAACCAGATGACCGAGACCCACCGGGTCCGCGACCTGGCCACGATGATCGCCGATCTGGCCCATGCCGAAGTGCAGCTGGTCCCCAATCCGCGCAATGAAGCGGACGAGAATGATCTGCATGTCGAGAACGACACCTTCCTGCAGATGGGCCTGAAGCCGATCACCCTGGCCGCCGGCCTGATGGAAGAAGTCACCGACATCGCCCGCAAATATGCCGGCCGCTGCGACAAGGCGAAAATCCCCTGCATCTCCTATTGGGGCAAGACCCGCGAAGACGCAGCCCAACCCGACCCGCTGAAAGTGGTGGGGTAGGGCTTTCGGTCTGCTGAATTAAGAAGGGCGCCTCTC
>NZ_CAXBKN010000125.1:0-5922 GCF_963976135.1 uncultured Maricaulis sp. | reverse complement strand
CATGACCGAACTCTTTCTCTCCGCCCTCGTCACCTTCTTCGTCGCCATCGATCCGCCCGGCGTGGCGCCGATCTTCTTTGCCCTGACCGATGGCTCGCCCAAGGCGCACCAGCGCGCCATGGCGTATAAATCCATCATCATCGCGACCGGTGTCCTGCTCGCCTTCGCGCTCGGCGGGCGCTATCTGCTCGACGCGATGCATATCAGCCTCGACGCCTTTCGCACCGCCGGCGGCGTGCTGCTCTTCCTGATGGCGCTGGAAATGATTTTCGAGAAACGCACCGAACGGCGCGAGGAACGGGCCGAGAAACTGACCGAGGAGCATGAGGCGCATCCGGAGATCTGGGACGATATCTCGGTCTTCCCGATGGCGATCCCGATGCTCGCCGGCCCCGGTGCGATCGCGACGATCATGCTGTTCATGTCCGAAGCCCCGACCATGGCGCATCAGGGCGTCGTCTTCGCGGCCGTCGGCATCAACCTCCTGCTTTGCCTGGCGGTTTTCCTGGTGATCGGGCCGGTGATGAAATTCGTCGGCGCCTCGATGGCGGCGATGATCACGCGGATTCTCGGCGTCATCCTGGCCGCCCTGGCGACCCAGTTCATCTTTGACGGCATCCATGGTGCCTTCATGGCCAGCTAGGCTGAAACCAAAAATTAGGCAAAACCTGTCATTCTGCTCGCCTAGGGGTCCGTCAAAGAGACCCGCAGGTGATGGAGAATTGGATGGGGTTTCGTCTCGCCATGACAGTCGCCGCAGCCCTTCTGACCGCAACGGGGCTGACCGCTGCCGCTTACAGTTTCACGCAAGGTGAGACCGACCAGGCGATCGCCTTCGGCTGGCCGGCCATCGCGATCGCGATCGCCTTCGGGATATTCATCCCGTCGCAATCACGGGCGCAGTCGCAGATTCAGGACTTGCTGGACAAGGGCTTGAAATAGGGCGCGTAGAGATCGGGCCGCCGGTCGCGAAACACACCCCAGGCCGCACGATGGGTCTGCAGGAAGTCGCGATCGAATGTGCCGGACACAATGCCTTCTTCGGTCTTGTTCAGCTCGGAGACCTTCTCGCCTGTGTGGTCGCAGACGAAGGATGAGCCGTAGAAGACCTGGCCATCCTCATTGCCGATCCGGTTGGCGGCCAGCACCGGCATCACATTCGCCACCGCATGGCCCTGCATGGCCCGCTGCCAGCGCGCCGAGGTGTCGAGGCTGTCATCATGCGGTTCCGAACCGATCGCGGTCGGATACATCAGCACTTCAGCGCCCAGCAGCGCCATGGCGCGGGCGACTTCCGGGAACCACTGGTCCCAGCAAATGCCAACGCCGATCCGGCCGAAACGCGTGTCCCAGACCTTGAAGCCCGTATTGCCGGGCCGGAAATAATATTTCTCCTGATAGCCGGGACCATCGGGAATATGGCTCTTGCGATAGACGCCCATCGGACGGCCATCGGCATCGATCATCACCAGTGAGTTGTAATAGCACTGCCCGTCACGCTCATAGATCGAGACCGGAATCACGACACCCAGCTCGGCCGCCAGCTCGCTCATCGCGATGACGCAAGGGTGTTCCATCGCCGGAAAGGCACGGGCGAAATTGGCCTCGTCCTGGGTCTTGCAGAAATAGGGGCCCTGGAAGAGTTCAGGCGGCAGAATGATCTGCGCACCGGCGGCCGCAGCCTCGCGGATCATCGACGCGACGCGTTTGATATTATCCGCGATATCCTCACCGAACCCGGTCTGCAGGCCGGCCATGGTGATCGTATTGCTCATGAGTTCAGTCCAGCCGGGATGTGGGTCGTGACGCAGTGGAAGGCACCGCCGCCGCTCAGAATAGCGCTGGAACGGCAACCGACAACCTCATGGCCCGTAAACAGGGCGCGCAGGGCGTCGAGCGCCGCCGCTTCACTGGCGGTACCATAGGTTGGAACCACCAGATTGCGCGGCCCGATAACCCAATTCATATAGCTCGCCGGCAGGACATCGCCGGCCTTGTTGACGACACGGCCGGGTGAAGGGATGCGGTGCACCTGCAGTTTGCGGCCGCGCGCATCGGTCATTGCCGCGAGCTCGGTCGCGATCTGCTCCAGCATTTCGGCCTGGGGGTCGTCGGCGCCATAGGGCGCCATGCACACGACTTCGCCGGGACGCACGAAGCGGGCGATATTGTCGATATGACCATCGGTGTGATCACCGACCAGCCCCTTGTCGACCCACAAGACCTTTTCCACGCCGAGCGCGGCCTTGAGGCGCTCATCGACCACGGCTTCGGTCAGATCGGCATTGCGGTTCTTGTTGAGCAGGACATCACGCGTGGTGATAACGGTGCCTTCGCCATCAAATTCAAGGGCGCCGCCCTCGGCGATCATCGCGACATCAATGATGCGCGCCTCGACCATGCGGGCGATCGCCGTGCCAACGGTCTGGTCGCCGGGAATCTGGAACTTGCCGCCCCAGCCATTGAACGGAAAGCGGGCCGCGATCAGCTCGCCATCGCGGCGCAGGAAGACCGGCGCGGTATCGCGCGTCCATACATCGCCGTAATTCTGGCGCACCAGCACAGCCGTCTCGCCCATCGCCACGCGGGCCGAAGCCTCGGTCTCGTCATTGGAGACGAGGATCGTCAGGGGCAGGCGCTTGCCGCCGGGCACAGGCTCGGTGACGGCCGTCAGGAAGGCGGCGAACTCAAGCCGGGCAGGCGCGAGATTTTCAAGCCAGATGCTCGCCTCGGCCGGCCAGCATGTGACGATCTGATCCGGGGTCTGCGATTCATGGGGAATGGTGTGATTGCTCATCAGGGCGCCTCTATCATGAAGCGCGCCTCTATCACGCGTTTCAAGCGGATGCGAGCGCAAAAAAGCAAACCTCCCGCGCAAAAAAGAAGGGCGGCCCGAGGGCCGCCCTTCCACTGCGTATTCGCATGCTATGCCAGTGCTTAGAAGTCGTACTTCACACCGAACAATACCTGCCAGGTCGACGCGCTGGAAACGCGGGATTCGGCAGTCAGCGGGTTGAAGCTCTCGAACACATACTGATTGGTGCCGGCATCGTATTCCGCATCAACAATGCTGCGGATTTGCGGATAGCTGGCCTGGGTCAGAATGCCCCATTCATCACTGATGAGATTGCCGAGGTTTTCGATCACCAGGTAACCGGCAGCGCGATGGCCCGGCGCGAAGGCAGGGAATTCCTGCTCGAGGCGCAGATCCATCTTGGTCCACCAGGAACCCTCATGCGAGTTGCGCTCGTCGATCGCACCACGGGCCAGGCCCTGGGCGTCGGTATAGGCAAAGAAGGCTGCCGTATCGAAGCCAGGCGCGAACCGGACCAGCGGATCGCTGGCATCGGTCGGCACGTAGAGCAGGTGACGACGGTCAATGATGTCACCGAACATGTCGCCATCATCATTGTCGAACGAGAAGGAGTAACCACGCGACTGGCTGACCTGGCCGAACAGGGTCGCCCGGGTGGTCAGATCGTCGAAGAAGTCATGCTCCCACGAGACACGACCGGTAAAGCGGTGCGGGATCTCGTAGTTGGATGTCGCAGATTGCGGATTGTTCGGATCCGACACAGCGACACTGGCATAGTTGGAGAAGGCCACCGAAGACGTCATCGGATTGGCATCTTCGGACTGGGTGTAGGCATAGGCAGCCGTCCAGCTCAGGCCCAGGTCATCATATTCACGGCTGACGGCCAGCGACAGGACGAGAGATTCGCCGCCATCGAAATTGGTCAGGATGAAGTCCTGGTTGAAGATCCGGTTGGAACAGGTGGCTGCGGTCGGAACCACACAATCCGGGTCGCTGCGGTCGATCGAGCGATAGATCGGGCGACCATCTGGTGCCGTATCAACCTGCTCGAGCGTTGCGTCGACGATACCCGCTGCGTCGCGGCTTTGCGAGTACAGCAGGTCACCCATCACTGTGTAGCCGTCACCGAGGAATGGCAGTTCGCCATCATAGGTGAAGCCCAGGGCCGCTTTCCATTCGGCCGGGATTTCGAAATCCGGGTCGATGGCATTGACGCTGGAGTTGGCCGCGCCACCGGCGACGCTGTCATACATGCTCTGCGGAACGCCAAAGATCGGACGGCCAGTGCCACCTTCGTCTTCGACATAGGTTTCCGTACCGGTGAGCAGGTTTTCCGGACCAAAATCTGTCAGCTGAATGGCGGTCAGGCCGTCATTCGAGAAGTTGTTGGAAACCCAGACATTCGGGTTGCCACCGGAGTAGAGACCGAAACCACCGCGAACCGTCAGATCGCGACGGGCATCCCAGGTGAAGGCGAAGCGTGGCTGAACGAGACCGCGACCATCGAGGGAATCGGCATTGGAATAGCCATTCCGGGCGATGAAGTTGGCGTTTTCGTTCGGCACGTCATCCGTGGTGTACCAGTCGTAACGCAGACCGGCGATCAGGGTCAGACCATTCGGGCCGGACCATTCGTCCTGCGCGTAGACCGTATTGATGTCGTAGGTGAAGGTCGCGCTGGCATCGTCCGGGTTGTTGGTGCCACGGGCATTGCCGTAATAGATGCGGCTCACATCGCCATTGCGGAAGTCATTGATGGAGTTGAAACGCCACTCACCCTCGGTGTGCTGAACGAAGAGGTTGAAGATGTCGTAGTTCAGCGTTTCGGCGCCGAAGGTGAAGTAGTGGTCGTTCCACTGATAGTGGCCCACACCCTTCA
This sequence comes from uncultured Maricaulis sp., assembly GCF_963976135.1. GTDB lineage: Bacteria > Pseudomonadota > Alphaproteobacteria > Caulobacterales > Maricaulaceae > Maricaulis. The sequence goes on along the minus strand of NZ_CAXBKN010000125.1, from coordinate 1,228 downwards.
GGGTCAGCGTGCTGTAGTCGAGATCGTTCGACTGACGCGAGTCATCGGCACCGAGATAGATGGTGTTGCCGCCGACGCGGATCTGGACTTCACCGAAATCCGTGCCGTTGATCGAGGACTGCAGGAAATCAACTTCCTGGTAAGACGCACGCAGCTCGGTGGAGAAGTTGTCCGTCCAGTTGGAGAACAGCTGAGCGGTGTAGGCGGTCAGGTCGGAACCACGGTTATAGAGGTGGTTCTCGTACTCGAACTCATTGTTGTCGCCATCGGACTCGGTGCGGTTGGCACCTTCCGACTGGTTGTAGGTCAGAGCGAAACGGTGATCGTCATTGATGTTCCAGTCGACGCGGACGAGGATGCTTTCGTCGATAACCGGAGCATTGCCTGGGACGCCGCCTGGATTGTAGCCATAAACGTTCTGGGCGATGTCGAGGATGTCGGCGTAATCAGCCTGGGTGAAACCGCTGATTTCGGTCGGTGCGCCGGAACCTTCTGGGCCACGGTCGAAAATGTCGATGCCTTCAAAGCGCTCATAGGCAGCGAAGAAGAACAGACGATCCTGGATGATCGGACCACCAAAGGTGATGCCGTAACGCTTCTGGTCGTATTCAGGAACGGTGAAGCTCGAACCTTCGAGCGAGTCGCCCTGGAAGGCATCGGAGGTGTAATCATAGAAGACACCGCCGCGGAATTCATTGGTGCCGGATTTGGTGACGGCATTGATGTTACAGGCAGTGAAGCCACCGTATTCGACGTCAAACGGAGCCAGCTCGACGGAGACCTGCTCGATCGCGTCATAGGAGAATGGCATGCGCTGGGTCGGATAACCGTTCGAGTTCAGACCAAAGCCGTCATTCAGGCCGAGACCGTCAACGGTGAGGCTGTTGTAACGTGGGTTGGCACCGGCACACTGGATGGAATCGTTGAAGGATTCGTCGATATAGACGCGTGGATCCTGGCGAACGACATCGGCGAGCGCACGATTGATCGACGGGGTCTCTTGCAGATCCGAGAGGCTGAAGGTCGAGTTCGGGCCAACGGCGGTATTCATGGCCTGGATGGCAGATGCGGTCACGACGACGATGTCGGTGGTGCCGGAAACAGCGCTCATTTCGAGGTTGAGCGACATGCTCTCACCGAGGGAGAGGAAGACACCTTCAACCCGGCGCGGCTGGAAACCGTCCGCAGTGATTGTCACATTGTAAGGACCGCCAACGCGCAGACCCGA
>NZ_CAXBKN010000124.1:0-5981 GCF_963976135.1 uncultured Maricaulis sp. | reverse complement strand
CGCCGGGCCGAGGCGAGGATGTCGTCGAAATGCTCCAGCGTATTGATGAAACGGCGCTGGCCCGGGCTGGGCGGCATCTCGCCGAAATTGGAATGGCGGTATAGCACGGGCAGCAGGGTGAGCGCGATACCGGTCGTCCCGGCAGCAGCGCAGATCCGGCCGGCCATCTCGCCGATATCAGTATAGGCCTGGCCGTGTTCGTCATGGTGGAGATAGTGGAACTCACCGACCGAGGTGAAGCCGGTCTCGAGCATCTCGCAATAGACCAGCGCCGCCATCGCCTCGACATGGTCAGGCGTGAGATTGTCATTGAAGGCATACATGATCTGGCGCCAGGACCAGAAACTGTCCTCGCCCGGCCCACGTCGTTCGGACAGTCCGGCCATGCCGCGCTGGAAAGCGTGGGAGTGGACATTGGCCATGCCGGGGACCGCGACGCCCAGGTGGATGGCCTCGGGGCCAAGCGGTGTCTCGGGGCTGATACTGGCGATCTTGCCATTCGCATCGACCGTGATCTCGACATTGCGGGCCCAGCCGCCGGGCAGGAGAATCTCGGCAAAATGAAATTCGGACATTGGCAGGCCTCCCGGCTGGACAGACTCGGACACGCGAATTAATTGTATAGACAATTACGTCGAATTGAAGGGCCGTTCAATGCGTTTCGACCGATTACTGACCCATGCCAGGCTCGCGACCATGGTGCCGGGCGAGGTGGCCTACGGTGCCTTGCTCGATGCGGCGATCGGGATTCGCGATGGCCGTATCGCCTGGATCGGGCCGATGTCGGAAGTGCCGGAAACGGCGCTGGAGACGGAAAGCCTCGAAAACCGCTGGGTAACGCCCGCCCTGGTCGATTGCCATACGCATCTGGTGTTTGCCGGTGATCGTTCTGACGAGTTCGAGCGCCGCCTGGCCGGTGAGAGTTATACAGACATTTCCCGCTCCGGCGGCGGCATCCGCAAGACCGTCGCGGCGACGCGCAAGGCCGGCGCGGCCGAGCTCGCGGGCGGCGCACTGTCGCGGCTCGATGCACTCTCCGCCGAGGGGGTCGGCACGATCGAGATCAAGTCCGGCTATGGCCTGACCTTTGACAGCGAGCTGGCCATGCTCAAGGCGGCGCGCTCGCTGGGCCTGGTTTCGGGTCTGCGGGTCTCAACGACGCTGCTGGCGGCGCATTCCATCCCGGTTGAATATGAAGGCCGGTCCGGGGCCTATATCGACGAGGTCTGCATCCCGCTGATCCGCGAGGCCGCGCGCGAGGGGCTGGCCGATGCGGTTGATGCCTATTGCGAGAATATCGCCTTCTCGCCGGAAGAAATCCGCCGTCTCTTCATCGCCGCCAAGGCGGCCGGCCTGCCTGTGAAACTGCATGCTGATCAGCTCTCCGATACCGGCGGTGCCAAGCTCGTCGCTGAATTCGACGGGCTGTCCGCGGACCATCTCGAATTCACCAATGATGAGGGCATTGCCGCCATGGCGAAGGCCGGCACCGTCGCCGTGATCCTGCCCGGCGCCTTCTACGGCATCGGCGAAACGCAGAAACCGCCCGTTACGGCCCTGCGCGAGGCGGGCGTTGCGATGGCGGTGGCAACCGATGCCAATCCGGGGACATCGCCGATGGTCTCGCTTCTGACGGCGGCCAATATGGCCTGCAACCTGTTTGGACTGACCGTCGAGGAAGCTTTGGCGGGAGTCACCCGCGAGGGCGCGCGCGCCCTGGGACTGGCGAAGGAGATCGGAACGCTCGAACAGGGCAAGCGCGCTGATCTGGCGATCTGGGATGTCGAGCGTCCGGCAGAGATAATTCAATGGATCGGGTTGCGGCCGCTGCATGGCCGCATCCTCGGGGGAGAATGGCTTTGAGTGCGATTTCAATCAGACCGGGCCAGATGGCGCTCGCTGACTGGCAGGCGATTTATCGCGGCGCTGCCGTCACCATTGATCCGGCAGCGCAGGCCGGCGTTGATGCCGCCGCGAAGACGGTCGAGGAGCTGATCGCTTCGGGCCGCGCCGTCTATGGTCTCAATACCGGTTTCGGCAAGCTGGCCCAGACCCGGATCGCCGATGACGAGCTGGCCATCCTGCAGGAACGCCTCGTGCTCTCGCACGCCGCCGGAATTGGCGAAGCACTGCCGGCGGATGTCGTGCGCCTGATCCTGGCGCTGAAGATTGCCAGCCTCGGACGCGGCGCCTCCGGCCTGCGCTGGTCGACGCTGAAGGCGCTGGAAGATCTGCTCACCCACGACGTTTTGCCGGTGATCCCGGCGCAGGGCTCTGTCGGGGCCTCGGGCGATCTGGCACCGCTGGCGCATATGAGCGCGGCGCTGATCGGCCATGGCGAGGCCTTCTGGCGTGGCGAGCGGTTGCCGGCGGCGGAAGCGCTCAAGCGCGCCGGGCTCGAGCCGGTCAAGCTGGGGCCCAAGGAAGGGCTGGCCCTGCTCAACGGCACCCAGACCTCGACCGCGCTGGCGCTCGCCGCCCTGTTCGGCATCGAGGCCGGCTTCAAGGGCGCGCTGGTTTCCGGTGCGATGAGCCTGGACGCGGCCAAGGGCTCGATTGCGCCGTTTGATCCGCGGATCCACGAATTGCGCGGCCATCAGGGCCAGATCGATGTCGCCGCCGCTTTGCGCGGGCTGGCGACGGGCAGTGAAATCCTCGCCAGCCATGCCGTGTGCGAGAAGATCCAGGACCCGTACTGCCTGCGTTGCCAGCCGCAGGTGATGGGCGCCGTGCTCGATCTGTTGCGTCAGGCCGGCCGCACGCTGGAGATCGAGGCCAATGCCGTCACCGATAATCCGCTGATCTTCACCGATACCGGCGAAGCAATCTCCGGCGGTAATTTCCATGCCGAACCGGTTGCCTTTGCCGCCGACCAGCTGGCGATGGCGGCCTGCGAAATCGGCTCGATCTGCGAGCGCCGCATCGCCTTGCTGACCGATCCGGCCGTCAGCGGTCTGCCCGCTTTCCTGACGCCCAATCCGGGCATCAATTCCGGCTTCATGATCGCGCATGTGACGGCTGCTGCCCTGGTCTCCGAGAACAAGCAGAAAGCCTACCCCGCCAGCGTCGATTCCATCCCGACCAGCGCCAACCAGGAAGACCATGTCTCGATGGCCACGCATGGCGCGGTGCGGTCGCTGAAAATGGCGGAAAACCTTCATGCCGTGGTCGGGATCGAACTCCTCTGCGCCGCCCAGGGTACGGATTTTCATGCGCCCGACATTTCCTCCGACCCGCTTGAGGCGGCCAAGGCCATCTTGCGCCGGCATGTCGCTCCCTATGGCGATGATCGCTATTTTGCGACAGATATCGCCGCGGCGCGCGACTTGGTCGCCAATGGCGATCTGGTCACAGCAGCCGGCGATCTGCCCGGAGTGGTTTAATGGACGTGTATACGCTTGCAGCCGGCACCAGCCCGCTGGTGGTTTCAATGCCGCATTCCGGGCTCGCCCTGAGTGCGGGGCTGGCCGAACGGCTGACGCCTGCCGCCGCCAGCTTGCCGGATACCGATTGGCATATCCCGCAACTCTATGATTTTCTCGAAGAGCTGGGCGCCGCAACAATCCGCGCGAACTATTCGCGCTATGTCGTTGATCTCAATCGGGCTCCGAACAATACCTCGCTCTATCCCGGCCAGCCGACGACCGATCTTGTGCCGCTGACCCTGTTTGATGGCTCGCCGGTTTATCGCGAGGGGCAGGAACCCGATGAGGACGAGCTGGAAGCGCGGCGCACGGATTTTCACGACCCTTATCACAAGGCGCTGACCGAGCTCCTGGTCGAGACCCGGATGGAGCATGGCTTCGCCCTGTTGTGGGATGCCCACTCCATCACCGATGAAGTGCCGCGCCTGTTCGAGGGCGTGCTGCCCGATCTCAATCTCGGCACGGTGGGCGGCGAGAGTTGCGATCCGACCATCGAGCGCGCGGCGCTGAAGGCGATGATGGATCACGAGGAATATGCCTCGATCGTCAATGGCCGTTTCCGCGGCGGCTTCATCACCCGCGCCTATGGCCGCCCGAACCAGAATGTCCACGCGGTGCAGATGGAATTGGCGCAATCGGCCTATATGGACCTCGCGAGCCGGGCCTTTGACGAGACCAGGGCGGCCGTGCTGCGTGTGGCCTTGAAGGACACCATGGCGGCGGCCCTGCGGGCTGCACAAATCATGTATTCAGGAGAAGTGAGATGACCTCGACCCGGCTCGACAATGCGCGTGTAATCCGTGCCAAGCGCGGCACAGAACTCGACGCGCTGAGCTGGGCCACAGAAGCGCCTTTGCGCATGCTGATGAATAATCTCGATCCTGAAGTCGCGGAAAAGCCGGAAGAACTCGTCGTCTATGGCGGGATCGGCCGCGCCGCACGCGACTGGGAGAGCTTTGACCGCATCGTCTCCACCCTGAAGCGCCTGAAGGACGATGAGACCCTGCTGGTCCAGTCGGGCAAGCCGGTCGGCGTCTTCCAGACGCATGCCAACGCGCCGCGCGTGCTGATCGCCAATTCCAATCTGGTGCCGCACTGGGCAACCTGGGAGCATTTCCGCGAGCTCGATAAAAAGGGCCTGATGATGTACGGCCAGATGACGGCCGGGTCCTGGATCTATATCGGCAGCCAGGGCATCGTGCAGGGCACATACGAGACCTTTGTCGAGGCCGGGCGCCAGCATTATGGCGGCGATCTGACCGGCAAATGGATCCTCACCGGCGGGCTTGGCGGCATGGGTGGTGCCCAGCCGCTCGCGGCCACCATGGCCGGGGCCTCGATGCTGGCGGTCGAATGCCAGCCGAGCCGGATCGAGATGCGGCTGAAGACCGGCTATCTCGACAAACAGGCCGGCGACCTCGACCAGGCGCTCGAAATGATCAACGACGCCTGCGCCAGGGGCGAGGCCGTCTCGGTCGGCCTGCTCGGCAATGCGGCGGAGATTTTCCCGGAACTCGTCAAACGCGGCGTGCGTCCCGATATCGTCACCGACCAGACCTCGGCCCACGATCCGGTCAATGGATATCTCCCGCTCGGCTGGAGCCTCGACAAGTGGGAATCCATGCGGATTTCCGATCCGGACGCCGTCTCGAAAGCCGCCAAGAAATCCATGGCGATCCAGGTCGAGGCGATGCTGGCCTTCCACAAGGCGGGCATTCCCACCGTCGATTACGGCAATAATATCCGCCAGATGGCCTTCGACGAGGGCGTAGCAAAGGCGTTCGATTTCCCCGGCTTCGTCCCGGCCTATATCCGCCCGCTCTTCTGCCGCGGCGTCGGGCCGTTCCGCTGGGTCGCGCTGTCCGGGGATCCCGAGGATATCTACAAGACCGATGCCAAGGTGAAGGAACTCATCCCCGACAATCCGCATCTTCACCGCTGGCTCGACATGGCGCGCGAGCGCATCCAGTTCCAGGGCCTGCCGGCGCGTATTTGCTGGGTCGGGCTGGGCGAACGCCACCGCCTTGGCCTCGCCTTCAACGAGATGGTGCGTAGCGGTGAGCTGAGTGCGCCCGTGGTGATCGGCCGCGATCATCTCGACAGCGGTTCAGTGGCCAGTCCCAATCGCGAAACCGAAGCCATGCAGGACGGCTCCGACGCCGTCGCCGACTGGCCGATCCTCAACGCCATGCTCAACACGGCGTCCGGCGCCACCTGGGTCTCGCTGCATCATGGCGGCGGTGTCGGCATGGGTTATTCGATCCATTCCGGCCAGGTCGTCCTGGCGGATGGCACAGATGAAGCCGGGGTGCGCGTGGGACGCGTGTTGTGGAATGATCCGGGCACCGGCGTGATGCGCCATGCCGATGCGGGGTATGAGATCGCGAAGGAATGCGCAGCCGTGCAGGGGCTGGATCTACCGAGCGTGGGGTAGGGCGAGGGACGTGTACCTCTGGTACGCGTCCCGGGGCGGACTCTCTTTTTCCGGTCATCGAAAGGCGCTCCGCCAGAAGGCAGTTTTCCCAAGGGACGCGTACCAGAGGTACACGTCCCTCA
>NZ_CAXBKN010000123.1:0-6291 GCF_963976135.1 uncultured Maricaulis sp. | reverse complement strand
CAGCGGTCCGGGCGTAGAGCCGGGATGACAAGCTATTGTCTGTTATTGCATTTTCGAGAAGCACATCAGCACAAGGATCGGCTGGCCGCCAGCCCCTAACCCGCGTCCACCTTCACCGACGCCGATGGCAGGAATGCCGGCACCGTCTGGATCAGCACCACAATGCCGAACCCGCCGAAAATGATCGGCGGCAGGTCGTGCGCGGCGAGGCCGAGATCATTGCGGCAGAACATCAGCGCGAAAACGACGACGCCCCGGGGCGGCGATGCCATTGCGCAGCATGGAGCCGAGGCGGGCAAGGCGGGTGGGTATGGGAATACCTTTGCAGCGCTGCCGGTCGATCAAGCCCCAGCGCAGCGCCAGGGCCAATGGGGACACACAACAGTGTGCCCCCGTCGCTCATCACATAAACAGCGTCGCCGGGTTCTCCAGCAATCCCTTGACCCGCTGGATCAGGATGGCGGCGTCATAGCCGTCGACGATGCGGTGATCGAAGCAGGAGGAGAGATTCATCAGCTTGCGCGGGACGACCGAGCCTTCGGCATTATAGCGCGGCAGGGTCTGCATCTTGTTGACGCCGATGATCGCGACCTCGGGGGCATTGAGGATCGGCGTGGTGACGAGCCCGCCAATCGCACCGAGCGAGGTGATGGTGATGGTCGAACCGGAGAGCTCGTCCTTCGCCGCCTTGCCGGCCTTGGCGGCGGCGCCGAGGCGGGCCAGTTCGGCGGCGATCTGCCAGATATCGAGCGCTTCGGCGTGCTTGATCACCGGCACCATCAATCCGTTGGGCGTTGCCGCGGCGATGCCGCAATGCACACCCTGGTATTTGGTCAGCAGCATCGCCTCGCCATCGAAATGGGCATTGGCCTGCGGCGTGTCCGGCAGGGCCTTGGTCAGGGCCATGACGAGGAAGGGGATGAAGGTCAGCTTGGTCTGGTCGTCGCCCTTCTTGGAATTGAGATGCGCGCGCAGTTCTTCCAGCGCCGTGACGTCGATTTCCTCGACATAGGCGATCGAAGGGATGGTGCGCTGGGCATGCGACATGTTCTCGGAAATGCGCCGGCGCAGGCCGATCAGCTTTTCCTCGGTAATGCCGGTGCGCGGAGACCGCAGGGCCGAGCCACCACCGGAATGGGCAACAAGACGGCCACCCGAGGCGATGAAATCATCGAGATCGTCATGGGTGATACGGCCAGCCGGGCCAGTGCCGGGCACGGCCGCCAGTTCGATTTCTGCTTCCAGGGCGCGCTTGCGCACGGCCGGGCTGGCCAGGGCGCGTTCACCGACCGGGCGCGAGGCGATGGAAGGCGCCGGCGTCGGCTTGGCGGTCTCGACCACAGGGGCAACGGCCGGTTCGGCTTCGTCCACCTTCGGCGCAGCCTCTTCGGCCGGCACGGCGCCATCGACGGCAATGAACATGATCTCGGTGCCGACCGCGACGATATCGCCCGGCGCGCCAACCAGCTTGGTCACCGTGCCATTGACGGCGCAGGGGATTTCGACGGTCGCCTTGTCGGTCATCACGTCGAGCACGTGCTGGTCTTCAGTGACGGTATCGCCGACCTTCACATGCCATTCAACGATTTCGGCCTCGACAATGCCTTCGCCGACATCGGGCATCTTGTAGCGGTATTCGCTCATCATCAGGCCTCCAGAACTTCACGCATCGCGTCAATGAAACGCTGCGGACCGGGGAAATAGGACCATTCATGCGCATGCGGATAGGGTGTGTCCCAGCCGGTGACGCGCTTGATCGGGGTCTCGAGGGCAAAGAAACAGTCTTCCTGGATCTGGGCCGCCAGCTCGGCACCGAAGCCCGATGTACGCGGGGCTTCCTGGGCGACGATGCAGCGGCCGGTCTTGTTGACCGAGGCCGCGATGGTTTCGATATCATAGGGAATCAGGGTGCGCAGATCGATGATTTCGGCATCAATGCCCGATTGCTCCGCCGCCGCCAGGGCGACATGGACCAGCGTGCCATAGGTGACAATCGTCATCGCCGAGCCTTCACGCACGACATCGGCCTTGCCGATCGGCAGGCTGTAATGGTTTTCAGGAACCTCGCCCTTGGGATGCTTGCCCCAGGCTTCCAGCGCCTTGCCGGCACCACCATCGAAGGGGCCATTATACAGGCGCTTCGGCTCGAAGAAGACGACCGGGTCCGGGCTTTCGATCGCGGCGATCAGCAGGCCCTTGGCGTCATAGGGGTTGGATGGCATCACGACCTGGATGCCCGGGATATGGGTGAAGAAGGCTTCCGGACTCATCGAGTGGGTCTGGCCGCCACGAATGCCGCCGCCTGACGGCGTGCGAATCACGACCGGCGCGGTGAAGGTACCGGCCGTGCGATATCGCAGGCGCGACAATTCGGAAACGATCTGGTCGAAGCCGGGAAAGATATAGTCAGAGAACTGGATCTCGGCGACAGGCTTGAGACCATTGGCCGCCATACCGATCGCCATGGCAACGATCGCCGCCTCATTGATCGGTGCGTCGAAACAACGGTCGAGACCGTATTTTTCCTGCAGGCCGGCGGTGACGCGGAACACGCCGCCGAAATAACCGGCATCTTCACCGAAGGCGAGCACATTGGCGTCGCGCTCCATCATATTGTCCATGGCCGAATTGAGGGCCTGGATCATGTTCATCTTGCTCATGACCTATACCCCCAGATCGCGGCGTTGACGGCGCAGGCGCCAATCGGGTTCGGCATAGACATCCTCGAACATGGTCTGCACCGGCGATAGCGGACCGTCATGCAGGGTGCCATAGGTCTCGGCTTCCTTGTAGGAGGCGATCACGAGCTGATCGAGTTCCTTCTCGAGCGCCGCGTGACGTTCCTCATCCCATTCACCCAGACCGATGAGATGGTTTTTCAACCGCTCGACCGGATCGCCCAACGGCCAGGCATCGCCCTCACCCTTGGGCCGGTAACCGGAGGGATCATCAGAGGTGGAGTGCGCGTCGGCGCGATAGGTATAGCTCTCGATCACCGTGGCGCCATGACCGGCGCGGGCGCGCTCGGCGGCCCATTTGGTGGCGGCATAGACGGCGAGGAAATCATTGCCATCAATCCGCAGCGAGGCGAGGCCATAGCCAATGCCCTTGAGCGCGAAAGTCTGACTCTCACCGGCGGCCATGCCCTGGAAGGTCGAGATCGCCCACTGATTATTGACGATATTGAGGATGACCGGTGCGCGATAGGTCGAGGCCAGCACGAGCGCGCCGTGGAAATCACCCTCGGCAGTGGAGCCGTCGCCGATCCAGCTCGCCGTGATGCGGCTTTCGCCCTTGAACTGGCACGCCATCGCATAGCCGACGGCCTGCGGGAATTGTGTCGTCAGATTGCCCGAGATCGAGAAGAAATTGCCCTCGGCCCAGGTGTAATGCACCGGCAATTGCCGGCCCTTGAGATTGTCGCGGCTATTGGAGATGCAATGGCACATCATGTCGACAATATCGCGGCCACGCGCGAACAGAATGCCCTGCTGGCGATAGGAGGGGAAAACCATATCGGTCTTCTCGAGCGCCATCGCGGCAGCGACGGCAACGGCCTCCTCGCCCATGGATTTCATGTAGAAGCTCATCTTGCCTTGGCGCTGCAGCTTCTGCATCCGCTCGTCATAGACGCGGGTCAGCACCATATGGCGCAGGCCCTGGCGCAGCAGTTCCGGCTCGAGCTTGGGATCCCATTCGCCGACCGCCTGGTGGTTATGGTCGAGCACCCGAACCAGGCCGAGGGCCAGATCGAGGGTTTCACTTCCGGCGATCGAGACCTCGGGACGCCGGGCCGTACCGGCCGGCGGGATTTCGATATGTGAGAAATCCGGCGTATCGCCAGGGCGCGCATGTGGCGCCGGGACGTGAAATCGGGGATCAGTGTGTGCCATGAGCTCTCGCTGAAAACATCGGCAAAACCTGCCAGGGAATAGGTGTGCACGACCAAGCGTGTGCGAGGGCGTCTAACGCGGAAACGTCCACCTTGTCTACTACTGGAACAAGGTGCCATTTCCGGGTTTGTTTTCGCAGAAATGTAGACTAATTTCCTCCAAATACTGATTTTGGGGGAAAAATGCTCGCGAACCTAGACCTGATTGACGTCCGCATCCTTGAAGCCCTGCAGGAAGACGCAGGCCGCTCGGTTGCCGATATCGCCGAAATCGTGGGGCTGACCCCCTCCCCCTGCTGGCGCCGGATCCGGCGTCTGGAAACCGATGGCATCATCAAGCGGCGCTCGGTCGAGCTCGACCGCCGCGCCCTCGGCCTGATGTTTACCGCCTATCTCGAGGTCAAGATATCACCGGCGCGCAAGGCCAATTACGTCAAGTTCGAGAAGGCCGTCCAGAGCTTCCCTGAAGTGACCGAGGCCTGCATGATGACCGGCCCCTATGACTATCTGGTCAAGGTCGTGATGGCCGATATCGACGCCTATAACGAGTTCATCTCCGAACGCATGATCCCGCTCGACATCGTCGGCGATTTCCGCACTTCGGTGCAGGTGCGCAATATCAAGGACGGCAAGGGCCTGCCGCTGGGACATATCCAGGGCTAAGGCCTGCTTGCGGCGGCTCTAGCGCAATCGCTGCATGCCCGGCCCGAATTTCCCGCTCGGGCGGGCTTCGAAACCAAGCCGGGCATAGAAGCCTTCGCGTCCCTTGGCACACATCAACATCACATGGGCATTCGGGAAATCGGCGTCGATGCGCGCAAGCAGACGCTGCATCATGGCGTTCCCGAGACCGCTGCCGCGTCGCTCAGGGGCGATGATCGCATCCTGGATATAGAGATAAAGCGGATCGCCGATCGCGCGAACGAAGCCGGCAATACGGCCATCAGCATCCAGAGCCGTGATGGCAAGCAAGGAGGATTCGAGCGCCGGCCCGGCCAGCCCGGGCGAGAGCTCGCCCCAGCCGCATTCGGCCCTCATCGCAATGAAATCAGCGACCGGCGGTGGACGGTCCTCGAACCGGATCCCGTCCACCGCCTGATCGCTGTCGTCCTGCAAGGCTAGAGCCGTTCGATCGCCACAGCGGTGGCTTCGCCGCCGCCGATGCAGAGCGAGGCGACGCCCTTGGTCTTGCCATGCTTTTCGAGCGCGGCGATCAGGGTGACGATGACGCGGGCACCGGAGGCCCCGATCGGGTGACCCAGGGCACAGGCGCCGCCATTGACGTTCACCTTGTCATGGCTGAGGCCGAGCTCTTTCATCGCGATCATCGGCACGACGGCGAACGCCTCGTTGATTTCCCACAGATCGACATCCTCGATCGTCCAGCCGGCGCGCTCGACGGCCTTGCGCATGGCAGGCACGGGAGCGGTGGTGAAATAGGCCGGCTCATGCGCATGGGCTGCCGTGGCGACGATGCGGGCGAGTGGTTTGAGACCGCGGCGTTCGGCTTCTGATTTGCGCATCAGCACCAGGGCTGCAGCGCCGTCGGAAATGCCCGAGGCATTGGCGGCGGTGACGGTGCCGTCCTTGCCGAAGGCGGGGCGCAGGGAGGGGATCTTGTCCGGCATGGCGCGGCGCGGCAACTCATCGGTATCGACCACGACATCTCCCTTGCGGGTCGTCATCGTCACCGGCGTAATCTCGCGCTTGAAATCACCATTCTTGGTCGCGCGCTGGGCCCGGGCCAGGGTTTCCAGCGCATAGGCATCCTGCTGTTCGCGCGTGAACTGGTGTTCCTGCGCTATCATGTCGGCATAGACGCCCATCGGCTTTTTCTCATAGGCGTCCTCGAGCCCGTCCTGGGCCATGTGGTCCTTGAGCACGTCATGGCCGTATTTCATGCCGGAACGATGGGTCGGCAGAAGATGCGGCGCATTGCTCATCGATTCCATACCGCCTGCGACGATGATGTCGGCATCGCCGGCCAGCAGGGCTGAACGCCCCATGATCGCGGCCTGCATGCCCGACCCGCACATCTTGTTGAGCGTGGTCGCTTCGACGGATTTCGGCAGGCCGGCCTTGATGCCCGCCTGGCGCGCCGGGGCCTGGCCCTGGCCGGCACCGAGGACATTGCCCATGAAAATCTGGTCGACATCTTCACCGGCAACGCCAGCCTCTTCCATGGCGGCCTTGACCGCAATGGCACCGAGTTCATTGGCCGACAGCGTCGTCAGCTCGCCGAGCAGGCCACCCATCGGGGTGCGCGCCATACCGACAATGACGACTGGATCATCAACTGCACTCATCTGAAGTCTCCTCAGGGAAGGGATGGTGTGTATTCTGGCGCGCATGATGAAAACATGCGGCACCGCGTCAAGTCTTTTCGCAGATGCAATATA
>NZ_CAXBKN010000122.1:0-6295 GCF_963976135.1 uncultured Maricaulis sp. | reverse complement strand
TGTCGGCGGTGGGGGATAAGTTGGCGATTGCGCGCCGCCCCAACACCAAACACACTATCTTCCCCCGGAGGAGCGCGTTGAATTCCGGGGCCTGCCATGTGTTGGCCACCTGGCTGGAGTCCCCTCCGGCAGGCCCCGCAACACGTGCGGGGGAAGTGGCTTGTTGTGTTTGTTTGGGGAAATGCCCCCACGCAGGCCGGGTCCACTCAATCGCGGATTTGCCGGATCGCCCCCTAAAACAAGGTCCCCTGCCCGGCCGCTGGCGGCTTGCCCTTCGGCAGCGGTTTCGCTTTCGGCCGGGCGACCGGTGCCCCCTTGCCCGGCTCGCCATCGATCACGGCGCCGCGGCGGGCATCGGCAAATTCCAGCTCGACGCTGGCACCGGATGCCAGGCTCGCGCCGGTCCGGACCAGCTTGCCATTCGCATCGCGCACCAGCACAAACCCGCGCTTCAGTGCCGAAGTGTGGCTGAGTGCTTCCAGCCGGGCGGCCCAATTGCCGAGCGAGCGACGCTGATCGCGCAGGATGCGCGTGGCTGCAGGGGCAAGGCGGCCGCTTCGATCCGTGAGACGTTCCCGCTTTTGCTGGATGTCGCGGCGCAGGGTGACCGGGCGCAGGCGGGCGGTGAGGACAAGAAGTTTCGAGCGTTTCTCCGCGGCACCGGCGAGCAGGGCGCCGTCGAGCTTGTCGGCGACCATGTCGAAGCGCTGGCGTTTCAGCTCCAGCAGCGAGGTCGGGCGCGGTAGGGCGCGCGCCGCCGAACGCAGCTCGGTGCGGCGGCGTTCGATCAGGCGCGACAGGCCGGCGACCAGGCGGCCGCCGAGCGTGTCAAGGCTGGCCTTGAGCTCGGCGCGGACCGGCACGGCGATCTCGGCGGCACCAGTGGGTGTCGGCGCGCGGCGGTCGGAGGCATAGTCGATCAGCGTCGTGTCGGTCTCATGGCCGACGGCTGAGATCAGGGGGATTTTCGAGTCGAAAGCGGCGCGGACGACGATCTCCTCGTTGAAAGCCCAGAGGTCTTCGATCGAACCACCACCCCGGGCGACGATGATCAGATCGGGGCGCGGCACACGCCCACCGGCTGCCAGCGCATTGAAGCCATTGATGGCTTCGGCGATCTGGCCGGCCGCCGCCTCGCCCTGGACCAGGACCGGCCAGAGCAGGACATGGCAGGGGAAACGGTCACGCAGGCGGTGCAGGATATCGCGGATCACGGCGCCGGTCGGCGAGGTGACGACGCCGATGACACGCGGCAGGAAGGGGATGGCCTGCTTGCGATCGGCGTCGAACAGGCCCTCGGCGGCGAGCTTCTTGCGGCGCTCATCGAGCAGCGCCATCAGGGCGCCGGCGCCGGCCGGCTCCATCGATTCGACGATCAGCTGGTATTGCGAGCGGCCGGGATAGGTCGACATCCGGCCCTCAATGATGACCTCGAGCCCCTCTTCCGGCTTGAAGCGGAAATGCGCCGCCGTGCCCTTCCAGGCAATCGAGGTGATGACGGACTTCTCGTCCTTGAGGTCGAAATAGACATGGCCCGATTTGGCGACCACGACACGGCCCAGCTCGCCGCGCACGCGGACATGGCCGAAGGCATCCTCGACGGTGCGCTTGAGCGAGCCGGCGAGTTCGGAAACGGAGAATTCGTGGATATTGCCGCTCGGAGTGTTCATGCCCGATTGGTACGGTGAATTCACCGCTGCGGCAACGGCGCGAGGGACTCGCGGCGCGCCATGGTTTAGGTTAGGGCGGGCTCGGATTAGGCATGAGGTTGAGATGAAGGTCCTGGTAATCGGATCCGGCGGGCGCGAACACGCCCTGGTCTGGAAAATCGCCCAAAGTCCCCTCCTGACCGGACTGATCGCGGCGCCAGGCAGTGCCGCAATCGGCACGCTGGCGGAATGCGTCGACATCCCCGTTTCCGATCTGGACGGTCTGGCCGAGCTGGCGCGGACACGGGCGGTGGATCTGGTCGTGGTCGGTCCGGAAATCCCGCTCTGCGACGGCCTCGCCGACAAGCTGCGCGCCATCGGCATCGCGGTATTCGGTCCCTCGAAAGCCGCGTCGATGCTGGAAACCTCCAAGGCCTTCGCCAAGGATTTCTATGCCCGCCATAACGTCCCGACTGCGCGCTATGGCGTGTTCGACGACGCAGCCAGGGCCAAGGCCTTTCTCGATGAATTCTCCCCGCCCTATGTGCTGAAAGCCGACGGGCTGGCGGCCGGCAAGGGCGTTGTCATTCCCGAAACGCGCGACGCGGCCGAGGCCGAGATTGACGCCTTCCTGTCGGGCAAGTTTGGCGATGCCTCGCGCACCCTGGTGATCGAGGAATTCATGCGCGGCGAGGAAGTGTCGATCTTCGCCCTGTGCGATGGCAAGACAGTGCTCTATTGCGGCGCCGCCCAGGATCACAAGCGCGTCGGCGAAGGCGATACCGGCCCCAATACCGGCGGCATGGGCGCTTATTCGCCCGCCCCGATTGCGACCCCGGCGCTGATCGACACGGTGATGAAGACCATTATCGAACCCACCGCGGCCGGCCTCGCCGCCGAGGGCACACCGTTTCAGGGCGTCTTGTTCGCCGGAATCATGGTCACGGCGGACGGGCCGAAGACCGTGGAATTCAATATCCGCTTCGGCGATCCGGAATGCCAGGTGCTGATGGCGCGGATCGGCAATGATATCCTGCCCTATCTCAACGCTGCCGCGACGGGCCATCTCGACCAGATGCTGCCGATCGACTGGTCGCCGGAACCGGCCATCACTGTCGTGATGGCGGCGAAGGGTTATCCCGGCGACTATTCGAAGGGCTCGGTGATTGAGGGCATTGATGCCGCCAATGCAATGGACGGGGTGCATGTCTTCGAGGCTGGCACATCGCGCGACGGCCAGGGACGCCGCATCGCTGCCGGTGGCCGGGTGCTCAATGTCACCGCGACGGGGGAAAGCCTGCACTATGCCGCCGACCGCGCCTATACGGCCATCGACGCGATCAACTGGCCCGATGGTTTTTGCCGTCGCGACATCGCCTGGCGTGCGCTCAAGACCCATTAGGGCAGTGCGTCCGTCCCGGGAGAATTGACTTCCCGGCCAGCCGGGGCATGTTTGACGCCAAGAAATCAAATGGCGGGGAGACAAGCATGTTACGTTCAATGATCGCAGCGATTGCTCTGATGGCAGGCAGCGGTGTGGCTCTGGCGCAGACGGATGCGCCAGGGGCCGGCCTCACGGTTATTCACGCCGGTCATTTGCTGGCCGTGCCGGGCAATGCCCCGACATCCAATCAATCCATTCTGATCCGCGACGGTCGCGTCGAGGCGATCGAGGCCGGTTTCGTCACGCCCGAGGGCGCGACCATTGTCGACCTGTCAGACCAGTTCGTGCTGCCGGGCCTGATCGACAGCCATGTGCATCTGCAGGGCGAGCTGGGCCCCGATGGGCGCCTGCTGGAAGTGACCGAGAACAGTGCCGACCTGGCGCTCAACGGGGTGCATAATGCGCGCACCACGCTGATGGCCGGCTTTACCACGGTGCAGGATGTCGGCGGCGAGCTGGAAGCCTCGACCGGCCTGCGTGACGCGATCCGCGATGGCGATGTGATCGGGCCGCGCATGCGCGTTTCCGGACCGGCCGTGACACCAACCGGCGGACATGCCGACGTCAACGGCTTTTCGACTGCCGTGATGGACACGCTGACCAGCCGCGCCGCCTGCAATGGTCCAGCCGATTGCCGCCGGGCCGTGCGCGAACTGGTCCGCGCCGGCGTCGATGTCATCAAGATCACCGGAACCGGCGGCGTCTTGTCCAACACCGCAGCCGGGGTCGAGCAGCAATTCTTCGATGACGAGCTGGAATCCATTGTCGGCGCGGCTCACATGATGGGCCGCCGGGTCACGGCACACTCGCACGGCGTCACCGGTATCAATTCCTTCCTCGAGGCCGGCGGCGATTCGATCGAGCACGGCACTTATCTCGATGCCGCATCGATCCGCCTGTTCCGCAGCCGCAATGCCTATCTCGTCCCGACACTTCTGGCCGGTGCCACCGTCGCCGAGATCGCCTCGACGGCCTCCTGGATGACGCCCGCCGTGCGAGAAAAATCGCTCTCGGTCGGACCGATCATGCTGGAAATGGCGCGCCGCGCCCACGAGGGCGGCGTGATGATCGCGTTTGGCACGGACAGCGGCGTCTCGGTGCACGGCATCAATGCCCGCGAGTTCGAACTTCTGGTCGAAGCCGGCCTGTCGCCGATGGAGGCGATCGCCTCGGCGACCGTCAATGCCTCGGCCCATCTGCAGATGGACAGCGATATCGGTACGATCGAAGTGGGCAAATATGCCGACATTGTCGCCGTCGACACCAACCCGCTGGACGATATTTCGGCCTTGCTCGATGTCGACTTCGTGATGCAGGGCGGCGTCGTCTACAAGCACGAGGACTGATCCAGCAACGGCGCCTTCACCCGAGGCGCTCCGGCAATGAACACGGCCGCCTCCTGGCAGTCAGACAAACGGATGCTCCATGTCTCAGATTGATCGCAATTTTTCCGGCACCAAGGACGTCGCCGAGGCACTGGCCTTCGATCAGGCGGCATTGGCGGCATGGATGGCCAAGCATGTCACCGGCTATGCCGGTCCGCTCAGCGTCAGCCAGTTCAAGGGCGGTCAGTCCAACCCGACCTACAAGCTGGATACACCGGCCAAGAGCTATGTCCTGCGCCGCAAGCCGCCGGGCAAGCTCTTG
This sequence comes from uncultured Maricaulis sp., assembly GCF_963976135.1. Taxonomy (GTDB): domain Bacteria; phylum Pseudomonadota; class Alphaproteobacteria; order Caulobacterales; family Maricaulaceae; genus Maricaulis. The sequence goes on along the minus strand of NZ_CAXBKN010000122.1, from coordinate 1,555 downwards.
CCATCAGCGCATGCGGTCGACCGCGAATTTCGCGTCATGAAGGCCTTGGGCGAGGCCGGCTTTCCCTGCCCCGTCATGTATGGCCTGTGCATGGACCGCGATGTCATCGGCACCGAATTCTATGTCATGGAATTCGTCGAGGGCCGGATCTTCTGGGATCCGCTCCTGCCGGGCATGGAACCGGCCGAACGCGCCGCGATCTATGACGCCTCCAATGCGACCCTGGCCCAGCTGCACAGCATTGATGTCGAGGCGGCGGGCCTGTCGGACTATGGCAAGCCGGGCAATTATTTCGAGCGCCAGATCGGCCGCTGGACCAAGCAATACCGCGCCGCCGAGACCGACACGATCGAAGCGATGGACAAGCTGATCGACTGGCTGCCGACCGCGGCGCCGGAGCAGGAACGCATCAGCGTCGTGCATGGCGATTACCGGCTCGACAATATGGTCTTCCACCCGACCGAACCGCGTGTCATCGCGGTGCTGGACTGGGAATTATCGACCCTGGGCGACCCGATGGCCGACTTCACCTATCAGCTGATGGGCTGGATGGTACCGCCGGCGATCCGCAGCGGCTTCCTCGGTGTCGATCTGGCCCCGCTCGGCATTCCCGATGTCGAAGCCTATACCAGGGCCTATTGCGAGCGCACCAACAGGGACGGGATTCCCGAGCTCGATTTCTACTTCGCCTATAATCTCTTCCGCCTCGCCTCGATCTGCCAGGGCGTCTATGCCCGGGCGCTGCAGGGCAATGCCTCCAATTCCAAGGCGCTGGAAACGGGTCAGGCGGTCAAGCCGCTGGCCGAAGGTGCCTGGGGATTTGCGAAGAATGCGGGCGCCTAGGGGGCGTCGTCGTCGGCGTTATTGTTCCGCTGCGCGCGCGATTCGTTGTAACTGGCGATGGCAATGACGGTGATCATGAACACGGTGAACACAATCAGGGGCCATAGACTGATTTCAATCGATCCGATCATTCTTTGCCTCCATTTCACCCGCCCGATGGGCACAGTATGTGCTTGCGATCAGGACAATGATACCGGCAAGGATGCTGCCTGGCTGGACCTGCCCGCCCGCAGCGAGCACCGACAATCCGATCGCACCCAGACCGCCCGTCCGGCATACCACTTCCCAATTTCGCCAGACCGAGACAGTCGGTTGGCGGAGCGGAAGCGTAATGCGTGCCGCCACCAGGCCCGTCCAGGCGGCAAGTTGCATCAGGCCTTGAAGCAGCAAGGACCACATAATCCCCACCCTACACGCTCCCGTTGCGTTCCGCAATCTCGATCGGCGTCCGCCCCCGTGCCGGTCCTGACGCGGTGAGCATTCTCATCCTCATCATTTCGGTCTTCGTCACCGCCTTCATTTCCGGCGTGTTCGGCATGGCTGGCGGGCTGATCCTGATGGGGGTGCTGGCGATGATCCTGCCGGTTTCCGCCGCGATGGTGGTGCATGGTGTGGTGCAGGCGGTCTCCAATGGCTGGCGCGCCATATTGCTCGGCAAATGGATCGATTGGCGGATATTGGGGGTCTATCTGACCGGTTCGGCGATGGCCGC
>NZ_CAXBKN010000121.1:0-6321 GCF_963976135.1 uncultured Maricaulis sp. | reverse complement strand
CGCGCATGATGAAAACATGCGGCACCGCGTCAAGTCTTTTCGCAGATGCAATATAATCGCTGTGACTGCGGCCAGCCTGGCACGACAGGCGCCAAACCCTGTACTTGCTCGCTGTTTTGACGATTTTCACCACTGTGCTTGGCACGCCTGCCGGGCTCTTCACATTTGCACCCGGCAGGGAATATGGCGTCGGGCCGATGTGGTCGGCGCCGCGTCAGACCGGCTCCCGGGCCGGTGATCGCTGCACGAGAAGCCGCAGGCAGAAGGCGGTCTCGGCCAGGATCGTCACGCCATAGGCCGGGGCGAAGTCCGCCGACCATTCAGGCGCGAAAAAGCGCAGCCCGCTGCCGGCAAGATAGACCAGACCGGCCGTCGCCAGCCCCAGGCCAAACAGCTTGCCGAACACACCCGAGCGCCAGACCAGCACGCCCATCATCACGCTGTTCACGCCGAAGAAGACCAACCCGAGATCATAGCCATGGCCATGCAGGTCAAGGAAGACCAGCGCCAGTGCGGGCGCATCGGCCAGCCCCTCCCCACCGGACAGGATCAGCCAGGCCGCCTGCAGTGCCATGAGATTGGCAGCAATCAGCACGGTCTGGATCAGACGGAACACCATCGCCGAGAGCGCCAGCCCCGGTGCTACGGCGCGGAAGACCAGATAGAGCAGGATCGCCAGCGCCGCATCGCTGAGCGCCATGACAATGTCGGCCGCAATCGCCAGCCGGAACTGGCCCGGTGCCGCGAGGATGGCGGCCGCAGTGCCGCCGGCATCGGCAAGATCGATCAAGGGGCCGCGAAGCCCGAGCTCGGCGCCGAGGCCGGCGATGATGATAACGAGGTAAAGCAGGCCGGCCAGACGGGCCCGGCGCGCGAGATCAGGGGTCAGCGTGAGTTTGGCCATCCGGTTTTCCTTTCTTGATCCCGTATCAGGCCGCCCGTACCGGCGGCGCGGCAGGGCGAGCTGTAACCGGGCGGTTCGAGCGCTGGCCCGCCCAGACCGAGCCCAGCACGATGACAGCGCCGATTAACTGCAACCAGGACAGGGATTGTCCCAGCACAACCCAGCCCAGGATCACCGCCATCACCGGGCTCATCATTCCGAGCATGGAGACCGCGGCAGGGTCAAGCCGGGCGATGCCGCGAAACCAGATCGCATAGGTCGCAGCCGCACCGATCAGGCCAAGCCAGGCAAGGCCGGCGATATTGGGGAGTGTGAGCGTCGGCAATGGCGGCTCGAGGATCAGGGCCAGCGGCAGCAGGACCAGGCCCCCGGCTGTCAATTGCCAGGCGGTGAATCTGAGCGCCGAGACTTGCGGCTGCCATTTGCGGCTGAGCACAGTGCCGGCCGCCATCGAGGCGGCGCCGCCCAGGCCCGCTGCGACACCGACGGGATCGAGCGCCGCATCGGGGCCGATGAGCAGCAAGGCCACGCCAAGTATGCCGCCTGCCGCCGCGAGGACCGCCCCAGCCCTCACCGGCGTGCCCAGCCAGCCGCGTGCCATGACGATGACCATCATCGCCTGCAGCGTGCCCAATGTTGCGGCGACCCCGCCGGGCAGCCGGTAGGCGGCCACAAACAGCAGCACCCAGAACAGCGCGAAATTGAAACTGCCGAGCAGAAAGACACGGCCGAGCCAGGCGCGCGGCGGCAGGCTGCGCGTCAGGGCGAGCAGCAACAGCCCCGCCGGCAAGGCGCGCAGCGCTGCCACGGTCACCGGATAGCCTGCGGGCAAAAGCTCGGTCGTCACGAGATAACTGCTGCCCCAGGTCGCAGGGGCGAGGGCTGTCAAGAGAATGTCGGTGGTGCGGGACATGGGCAAATCTCCGGGTCAGGGGTTCAGCCGAGTGCCTGAAGCAGCTGCGCGGCCAGGTCCTCGCGTGGTCCGTTGGCCAGGCGTGCGCCTGTATCGCGGACGATGAGTGTCGGAACGGAGCGGACCTGCAGTGAGCGGGCAAGCGCCCGGTCGGCCTCAACCGCGCGGGCGGTCGCCGGATCACCGAAGCTCCGGGCGAAGGTAGCGGCGTCGTGACCGCTATCGCGGGCAAGCTGGAGCACGGTTTCGGGGTCCGCGATATTGCGGGCCTCGGCGAGGTGGGCCAGCTGGAGCCGGTCGAACATGTCCCAATGCGCGCTCTGCCCGCCGAGCTGTTCGGCCGCCTTGCACGCCAGCGCGGCGGTCATCCCGTGGGGATAGTCGAAAGGTGCGGCCCGCATCGCTTCGATATCGACAAGCTCTGGCCGGTCGCTGGCCTGGCGGCAGGCCGACCAGTGACCGAGAATGGTCTCTCGCGCCTTGGCCGGCCTGCCCCAGCGCACCGCTATCTCGGCCCGGCTCGCCTGCAGGACGAAGGTGCGGTGCCGGATGTCGAGCTCGAACTCGACCGCAAGGCTGCGCATCCGCGACGAGATGTTGAAGCACCAGCAGCAGACCACATCGTGGAAGAAATCGAGCGTGAGGGACGCCGTCACGCCGCATCCTCCTTCAGATTGGCACCGGCGAGCCGTGCAGCGATCCGGGCCACATGCGCGCCCTGGAAGCGCGCGCCGGCGAGATCGGTCCGCGATGGCGCGCGTGATCCGTCGGCACCGGCGATGGTGCCGGCACCATAGGGCGCGCCTCCGATAATCGCCTCCTCCGAGGTCTGGCCGGCGAAAGTGTAGGGCATGCCCGCGATCAGCATGCCGAAATGCTGCAGCGGGATCTGTGTCGACAGCAAGGTCGCCTCGTGACCGCCGTGCTGCGAGCCGGTCGAGGCGAAGACCGCCGCGACCTTGCCGACCAGGGCGTTGCGCGCCCAGAGGCCGCCGGTCTGGTCGAGGAAGGACTTCATCTGGCCCGCCATCATGCCGAACATGGTCGGGGTGCCGAAAATGATACCGTCATAGGTTTCGAGATCGGCAGGCGTAGCGAGCAGCGTGTCGTCGGCGATGAAGCCGGCCTTGCGCCGGATCTCCTCGGGCACCGTTTCGGGCACACGGCGCAAGTCGACATGGGTGCCCGGCACACTGCGGGCGCCATCAACCTCGGCCTGCGCAAGGGTACGCACATGGCCATAGCTGGAATAATAGAGAACAAGAATCCGGGTCATCGGAGTGAACCTTTTTGTTTCGGGGATCAGTCGATCGGAAGTGCGATGGGCCGCAGCGGCGCGGCATCGGCGCCGCGCAGCTTGAGCGAGCCTGCGATAAAGGCGAATTCGTAGAGACCCGCCTGGGCGAGGCCTTCGAGGTTGACGAGTTCGATGATCGGAACGCCCATCTGCGCCAGCAGATAGGTGTGAACGGGCACGTAATTGCCCTCAATCTCGGACGGGAATGCCTCGAAGCTCAGATTGTCGGCCCCGACGACCATGGCGCGCGACTCTTCAGCGAGAAACCGGGCGGCCTCGAGCCCGAGGCCCGGCGGGTTGTCCATGTACTGGCGGGCGTCTTCATAGAGCGCCATGCGCCCGGTACGGATCAGCACGACATCACCGGCCTGCAGCTCGACACCCTGGCGCGCCAGGGCACCCTCGAGATCTGCGCGGGTCACGCGGTAGCCGGCGGGCAACATGTCGGCACCTTTGAAGGCGGCGACATCAATCATCACGCCCCGCGCCACCATTGGCGGGATGGTTTCAGCACCGGTCACGTGCCAGCCCGCATCGCCGAGATACGCGTCGGCGCTGAAATGATTGTAGATCTCGCCATCGAGACCGAAATGGTTCAGCGCGTCGATATGGGTTCCGGTGTGGGTGTACATCGAGACGGCCGAGCCGGTGTAGCTGACATGGCCATTGGCCGCCGCGCCCACCTGCAACGGGTCGTCATTCACCGTTCCGCGCGGCGTGTGGGTCATCCAGATCTGGTATCGGGGATCGCCGGCAGCATGCCATCCGGGCATGCCGATGAAATACTCCACCGACAGGTCGAAGACTGCGCCCCCGCTGATGCGGGACAGGATGGTGGCGCGCGATGTGTCCGTCATCAGATTGAGGGCGCCGAGCTCATCGTCCGGCCCCCAGGGGCTGGTGCCGACAGTGGCCGGAGTTTCCGCGATGGCGGCGGGAAGCGACAGGGCAAGGCCCAGAACAAGGGGCAAGAGGGATGGGGTCTGCATCGGGATCTCCCTGGCAGGTTTGACATGCCCGGGAGGATGCAGCGGCAGCGGATCGGCAATAACCGGCCCGCTCTGACTTCATTCTTTACGCTGGTTGAATAATCTCAGGGATGCAGCGCCGCGCGCAGATGCTCGAGAAACGCCGTGACCCTGGCATCCATTCCAAGCCGCGAGGACGTCACCGCGAAGATCTCCGGCGCGGGCAGCTCCCAGTCCGGGAGTACGCGGACAAGCTCGCCGCGCGCCTCGGGCTCTTTCGACAGGAAGTCCGGCAGGGTGCCGATGCCCTGCCCCGCGATCAGAAGATCGCGCAGCACCAGGCTGTTGCCGACCCGGATCCGCGGATCAAGTTCGATGGCGCTGGTGCCCGACGGGCCATTCAGCGTCCAGGCGGTGAGATGGTCAGCGAACAGGAAACCGATCACCGCGTGCTGCGGAATGTCCTGCGGTGTCTCGGGAATTCCGGACCGTTCCAGATAGGCCGGCGCCGCGAAAATCCTTTGCCGCACCGTGCCGATCTTGCGCGCCACCAGCGCCGAGTCTGGCATGACGGCCCGGATCCGGATCGAGACATCAAATCCGCCCTCGACCATATCAACCACCCGGTCATCGAGTGAGAGCGTGAGCCGAAGATCAGGACAGGCGTCGAGGAATGCCGGCAGGAAGGGCGCGATCACCGTCTGTCCGAATGAATTGGAGGCGTTGACCTTGAGATGCCCCCGCACCGCGCCGGCGCCATCGCGAATACGGGTCTCGACCTTGGTCACAGCGTCGAGAATGCCGATCGTCTCGTCATAATAGAGCCGGCCGGCATCGGTCAGCGACATGGAACGGGTCGTGCGCGTCAGCAAGACACTGCCGAGGCTTTCCTCAAGCAGCTTGACCTCCCGGCTCAGCAGCGCCGGCGAAACGCCGAGATCCTCCGCCGCGCGGGCGAAACTGCCGCGCTCGACGATGCGGCGGAAGGCGTGCATGACGGAAAGCTTGTCCATCGCGGGGAAAACTCGGTCAGATTGACAGGCTGCCCCGCCAGGGCGGAACTCGGACCCGATAGCACAAATTGCAGAGCTCCGCGAATGGCTTGGCCAAAAGCTGAGCCGGAATTTCGCACAGCAGCACTGGAAATGACTCAGGTTGCGCAATCACCAGCGTCACCCGATCAGCCGATACCCGCCGCTCCGCTCCGCGCTCGCGCTCGTCTTCGCGATCCAGCCGCCGCCCAGCACACGGCCATCATCTTCGGCCGAATAGAAGACGCAGGCCTGGCCGGGCGCGACGCCTTCTTCGCCGCCGGGCAGGACGACAGCGATTTCGTCGCCATCGACCGAGAAGGCGGCATCGACGGGCGGGCGGGTCGAGCGGACCTTGACGCGCACGGGGACGCCGTCTGCCAGGGCGTCATCGCCGAGCCAGTTGATATCCTTCAGCGTGATGCGGTCAACGGCGAGCGCCTCGCGCGGGCCGACCACAACCTGCGCCGTGGCGGCGTCGAGCTTGACGACATAGAGCGGATCGCCGATCGCGATCTTGAGGCCGCGGCGCTGGCCGACGGTGTAGTTGATCACGCCTTCATGTGTGCCCAGCACTGTGCCATCGACATGGACGATCTCGCCGGGACGCGAGACGCCGGGGCGCACCTTCTCGACGATATCGACATAGCGGCCCTGGGGTACGAAGCAGATGTCCTGGCTGTCGGGCTTGTCGGCGACGATCAGGCCGAAAGCCTCGGCGAGCCGGCGTGTCTGGTCCTTGTCGAGATGGCCGAGCGGGAAGCGCAGGAAGTCGAGCTGTTCCGGCGTCGTCGCGAACAGGAAATAGGACTGGTCCTTGCCGGCATCCGCCGCGCGACGCAATTGCGCGCCATTGGGCCCGGCGACGCGCTGGATATAATGCCCCGTCGCCATGCAGACGGCACCGAGCTCGCGCGCCGTCGTCAGGAGGTCGGCGAATTTGACGGTCTGGTTGCAGCGCACGCAGGGGATCGGGGTGAAGCCGGCGAGATAGGTATCGGCAAATTCCTCGATCACCGCTTCGCGGAAGCGGCTCTCATAATCGAGCACGTAATGGGGAAAGCCGCATTCCTCGGCGACGCGCTTGGCGTCATAGATATCCTGGCCGGCGCAACAGGCGCCCTTCTTCTGGATCGCGGCGCCATGATCATACAGCTGCAGCGTCACGCCGACGACATCATAGCCGGCGCGGTGCAGCACGGCGGCGG
>NZ_CAXBKN010000120.1:0-6359 GCF_963976135.1 uncultured Maricaulis sp. | reverse complement strand
AATGGTGAGCCCGCCGGGGCTCGAACCCGGGACCTACTGATTAAAAGTCAGTTGCTCTACCAGCTGAGCTACAGGCTCCTCATTTGAGGAGGGCCCTACCTATAGTGATGATTTCTGCCGGTCAATCGCGCCTTGCCTATGGATTTCAGCAATTACGATGCGATTTTGCCATAATTGCCGGTAATATCGAATGCATGAGTGGAAATATCCGTCTGCTGACATGCGTGATGGTGGCGTTAGCCGCCAGCGCCTGCTCGTCGACCGGCCAGAGCGCCGGAAATTTTGGCCGTGAAGAAACCAGCGTCGCGGTCGAGGATGCCATCGGCCTGCCGCGCGAACGCCCGGGGCCCGTCATGGTCGATGAGGGCGATGACACCGTCCCGACCCCCTATGGCGGCGAGGGCTCGCCGCGGCGTTGCTCGACCATCGCGCGCGATGTCGCCCGGCTGACGGTCGTGCTCGGTCCCGATGTCGAGGAAACCCAGCGCCAGCAGGCCGAGGAGGACGCGCATCGCGAAGGCTGGATCAGCCAGGGCGCGCATTTCGCCTCGCAGGCGCCGGAACTCGCAACGGACGGCGCCTGGGGCCTGTATCACTCCACCATTGTCGGCCTCAACCCGGTCCGCCCGGTGATCCGATTCATCGGTGGCGCCGGCCGCATCGAGGAGGATGCCCGCGAGCGCCGCGAAATGGCCCAGCGCCGCCGCGCCTATCTGCGCGGGATTTATGATGGCTTTGGTTGCCCGGCGGTCCAGATGCGCCGCGCCTTCGAGGCCTATGGCCTGGTTGAAGTGACGGAGTAGACCGCCGGCCCGATCTGGCGCCAGAACAGCCGCGTATCGCTGGGCGCTCCATCGGGCATCAGCGCATAGCCGGGAATGACACCCAGCGCTGTCCAGCCGGCGCGCTGATAGAGGCGGTCAGCAGGCGTGCCCGGCACCGTGTCGAGCACGAGCAAAGTCTTGCCGGCCTCGAGCGCTGCGGTCTCGATCGCGGCCAGCAAGGCTGCGCCCAGCCCCTGCTTGCGCGCGCTGGAATGAACCAGCATTTTCGAAACGTCACCGCGATGCGGCTGATTGTCGGGCTGGGCGAGGACCAGCTGGACCGAACCGGTCACGCGTCCCCCCGGCCCGTCCGTTGCTGCCAGCAGAATGCGTTCGCCGCGCTCGACACTGGCGATAATGCCCTGCCAGAACTGGCGCGCCCGGTCGCGCGACAGCGGCGCCATGAAGCCGACCGAAGCCCCGCCCTCGACGATATCGAGCAGGAGGTCACAAAACGCATCCAGCCGGGCGGTGATGTCTTCTGCCGTCAGGGCGCGGATATGGGGCGCGTCGCTCATGCGCTGCGGGTCGCCGCCTCGGCTGCGCCCTGATCCCATTTCGCCCGGAATTCGCGTCGAAACGCCTCGAACTCGCCGGCCGCAATGGCGGCACGGATGCGGGCCATCAAGTGTTCGAAATAGGCGATATTGTGCCAGGAGATCAGCATGGCCGAGAGGTATTCGCCTGATTTGAAAAGATGATTGAGATAGGCCTTGGAATAATCCCGGCTGGCGGGGCAATCGATTTCCGGCGCCAGCGGCGTGCCGTCCTCGATGAATTCGGCGCGCTTGATATTGATCGGGCCGTAATCGGACCAGGCCTGGCCATGGCGGCCCGACCGGGTCGGCAGGACGCAATCGAACATGTCGACCCCGCGCGCGACGGCCTCGACCAGATCGATCGGCTTGCCGACGCCCATCAGATAGCGCGGCCGCTCCACCGGCAGATGCGGCGTGGTGAAATCGAGCACATCGCACATCTGCTCGAAGCCCTCACCGACGGCGAGGCCGCCAATGGCATAGCCGTCAAAGCCGATTTCCTTAAGCCCTTCAGCCGATTGGCGCCGCAAATCCTCGAACACCGACCCCTGGACAATGCCGAACAAGACCTGGTCGTCGCGGGTTCCGAAGGCGTCCTTGGAGCGCTGCCCCCAGCGCAGGGACAGCTCGAGCGAGGCCTTGGCCTCGGCGGGGGTGCAGCCGAAGGCGGTGCATTCATCGAGCTGCATGGAGATATCGGCGCCGAGCAGGTCGGCCTGGATCTCGATCGAACGCTCCGGTGTGAGATGGTGTTTCGAGCCGTCGATATGACTTTGGAAGGTGACGCCCTCTTCGGTCATCTTGCGCAGTTTCGACAGCGACCAGACCTGGAAACCACCGCTATCGGTCAGGATCGGGCCTTTCCAGGTGGAGAATTTATGCAATCCGCCCAGACGCTTGACCCGTTCGGCACCGGGGCGCAGCATGAGATGATAGGTATTGCCCAGGATGATGTCGGCGCCGGTATCGCGGACCTGGTCCATATAGAGCGCCTTGACGGTGCCCGCGGTGCCGACCGGCATGAAGGCCGGGGTGCGGATATCGCCGCGCGGGGTCTTGAGCACGCCGGTGCGGGCCTTGCCGTCGGTGGCGTGGATTTCATAGGCGAAAACGCTCATCGCGCGCGCTCCAACAGGCTGGTATCCCCGTAGGAATAGAAACGGTAACCGTTTTCAATGGCATGGGCATAGGCGCGCTGCATGGTCTCGAGCCCGGCCAGGGCGCTGACCAGCATGAAAAGCGTCGAGCGCGGCAGGTGGAAATTGGTCAAAAGCGCATCGGTGATGCGGAAATCATAGCCCGGCGTGATGAAAATCTCGGTGTCGCGGCTGCCCGCTTCGATACGCCCGATCTCCGGGGCCAGGCTCTCCAGGGTGCGCAGCGCGGTAGTGCCGACGGCGATGACGCGGCGGCCCTGTAACCTTGCCGTATTGATGGCGCTGGCCGCCTGCTGGCTGACCGTACACCACTCGCCATGCATGCGGTGGTCTGCCGTATCCTCGGCCTTGACCGGCAGGAAGGTGCCGGCGCCGACATGCAGGGTGACATCGCAGCGCTCAATCCCGCGCGCGGCCAGGGCGTCGAACAGGCGCGGCGTGAAATGCAGGCCGGCAGTCGGCGCGGCGACGCTACCATCTTCGCGTGCGAATAAAGTCTGATAATCCTCGACATCCGCCGCATCAACATTTCGCTTGCGAGCTATATAAGGCGGCAGAGGCGGAACACCGGTCGCGGCGATAGCTTCATCGAGCGCGGCGCCGGACAGATCGAAGGCCAGAAGCGTGTCGCCGCCCTCCGCCTTTTCGACGACCTCGGCGGAGAATGTGCCGAACTCGATCCGGTCGCCGATCTTCAGCCGTTTGGCCGGGCGGATAAAGGCGCGCCATCGGTCCGGCCCGGTGCGCTTGTGCAGATTGATCTCGCAGCTGACATCACCGCCGCCGCCCTGCTCGCGCGCGGCGCGTATGCCCACCAGGGCTGCCGGGATGACGCGGGTATCATTGAAGACCAGAAGATCGCCGGCCCGCAACAGGTCCGGCAGGTCGAGCACGGCCTTGTCGGCGAGCTGGCCGGCGGCATCGACATGCAGCAGCCGCGCGCTGTCGCGGGGCCGCGCCGGGCGCAAGGCAATACTGGCCTCGGGCAGGTCAAAATCGAAATCATCTACGCGCATGGGCAGGGTCTAGAGCATTTTCAGCCAAAGTGGGAACCGGTTTTGCGGTGCGAAAATGCGGCACCGGCATTTTCGGACACACCGGTTCGCAATCTTTGCCGTGTAGTCGAGAGTTCAGACATTCAAACGGATATCCGCCTTGCGTCATACGATCACTGCCCTTCTCGCCACCGGACTGGTCGCCGGCATCGCCCTCGTCCTGGCCCTGGCGCCGATCTGGCGCGGTTTCGATGCGGCGCGCGAGGTCTGGCCCATCCTGCTGGTTCTCGCGGCTATCGCGACGCTGAGTGTACAGGCCAACCGGCACCGCCCGGCCCGTCTGCTCAGCCTTGTGGCATTGGCTGCGGTGATCGCACCGGGGATGGGCGAGAGCTGGCGGGCGATCTCGGATCCCTTGCCGGCCACTGCCGCCGCCCCGCGCCCGGGCGAAATCGATGTGCGGATCGGCACACATAATATGTGGGGCCGCAATGCCTCCCCCATGGAGGCAGCGCGAATTCTGCCGCCGCGCGCGCCCGATGTGCTGGCGCTGCAGGAAGCCTTCGGCGCCGCTCGCGCCCCGGCCGATGCACTCGAGGCGCAATATGCCTATGCCGCCCACTGCCGGGCCAATCGTCTGCTGAGCCATTTCCCCATCCTGGCATCGGGCTGTGTCGAACTACCGCCCGCGATCCGCGCCGCCGCGACCATTGCCTGCGACTGGGAAATCCCGCCCGCCGTCTGGGCCCGGCTGCGCCTGCCCGATGGCAGCGAGGCCGTCTTCGTCACCGCCCACCTGACCTGGCCCTTCCCCGGCGCCACCCAGGACTGCCAGCGCCGCGGCCTGAGCCGCGCCCTGGCGCAATGGCCGCGCGACAGGCTGGTGGTGATGGGCGATTTCAACGCCGCCGCCCCGGCCTATGCCCTCGCCCGCCTCGAACGCGATTTCGGCCTGACCCGCCGCTCGATCGGCATCGCCACCTTCCCCGCCGAGGGCCGGTTCGAGCAGGCCGGCCTGGGCACACCGCCCTTTGCGCCGATGCTGCTGGGCATTGATCATATCTTCGCCGGCGAGGCCTGGCAGACGATCTCGATTAAGGCCGGGCCGAATACGGGGTCGGATCACCGCCCGCTGCTGGCGACGCTGCGCTTGAGGGCACCCGACGCGCAGCCGTGAGACCCGTTCTCCACCTGCCCTCCCGATCAACGCGCCTCAATCAAACGTCATGCTCACGATATTTTTGAACTTTTGAGAGTTAAATGTCTCAAGCTCTTCCCCCGGAGGAGCGCAGCGAATTCCGGGGAAACGGCTTTGTTGTGTTTAGTCCCGTGGAGGCCCGGGGCCAGACCCCGCCCTGCGTCGGCGAGTTTTGAAGGAGAGCGTTATCCTCAGGCGATTGCGCCGGGAAACGGATACCCCGCCTCAACGCCCCTCCACAGTCACCCGTGCGAGATGGTTCGTCCCGCTCTGATGTATCAGCAAAGCCTCGCCATCACGCGTCGTCCGCATATGGCGCAATATCCCGGCATGGACCGGGCCGGAGGGAATCGGCCAGCTCTGAAATGTCTCGGCCTGCGGGTCGAAGCGCACCAGCATGTCGGGCCTCACACCGCTTTCATTATACCAGATCGCGCCATCGAAAACGGCGATGGCATAGGGGTGCGAATTGGGGCCGCTGGGCGAATCCCATTCGCGGATCTCGCCGCTTTGCGGATCATAGCGGCCGAGCCGTCCCAGCCGCGAATTGACCCACCAGATCATGCCGTCGGCATCGATATCGAGCCGGCGCACCGTGGTGCCGGCATCCGGCAGGGTGATTTCCTCGACATCCATCGTTTCGGGGTCAACGCGCAGCAGGCAATTGGCGCCATTGCAGGCGACCCAGACAATGCCGTCTTCCGCGATCTTGACGCCATAGGGCCGCGAGTTGGCCCGCGGACTGTCGACCAGCCGGACCTCGCCACTTTGCGGATCGAGACGGCCGATCATATTGCTGCCCTGCAGCGAGAACCACATGATGCCATTGGCATCGAACTCGGCCGTGTGCGGGTCGCGCGCGGCCTCGTCGGGCATCGGATACTCTGTGATCTCGCCGCTGGCCGGATTGAAGCGGCCAATCGTGGCGTTGCGATTGCCAGTATACCAGGCATCGCCGTCCGGACCGATCGTCACCGAATGCGGCCCCGCGCCGGCGGGCAGATCAAATTCCTCCATCGCGCCGGTCTCAGGGTCGAGCCGGCCGAGAATGTCCAGCCATTGCCCGACCCACCAGATACTCCCATCGCCCGCCTCGACCGGATCGCGCGAGCGCTGCCCCAGGGTCGGCACCTGCCATTCCTCGAAGCTGATGATGAGCGGGCCATCGACCGGTGTCGCGGCGCGGTTGTCATTGGGCGGGTAATGTTCGGCAAGATAGTCGAGGATTTCCGCCTGCATTTCCGGCGCGCCGGACAGGTCGATCATCGTCGCGGTGAGCGATTGCCAGTCATCACGCGAATAGCCCGATGTGCTCTCGACCGTGCGGATCGAATGGCAAGCCGAACAGACGGCTTCGACCGTCTCGCGGGCCTCACCGCCGGAATGCGCCAGGGCTGTAGCGGGGTGGCAAAGCGCGGCGGCGATGATGAGGGGGGAGATCATATGGCGTTGCATGTCAGGGCTCCGGGCGGTGGCATGATCGGGGCAGTGTAGTGGAAGATTGGCGGATTGGGAGGGGGAAATCGGGAGAGGTCTTTGCGCCGGTGGCGGCGCTCGGCTGCCCGGCGCAACGCGCTCTATCTCATAACAACACAAACCCTTGTCATCCCTGACGGATGCCCCGCGAAAGCGGGGCGCAGATCAGG
>NZ_CAXBKN010000119.1:0-6777 GCF_963976135.1 uncultured Maricaulis sp. | reverse complement strand
AAGCTGGAAGAACCGCTCATCCTGGCCGGCGATTACAATGTCATCCCGCGCGACAGTGATTGTTGGGATCCGGAAGTCTGGGAGAAGGACGCCCTCGCCCTGCCGCAAAGCCGCGCCGCCTTCGACCGCCTCAAATGGCTCGGCCTGACCGAGGCCTTCGAACAACTCGATGGCCGCGCCCACCAATACACATTCTATGATTACCAGGCCGGCCGCTGGAATAAGGGCCAGGGCATCCGCATCGACCATTTGCTGTGCTCACCGCAGGCGGCGGACCATCTGGAAAGCATCGAGATCCACAAGGCCACCCGCGGCGAACCCAAGGCCTCGGATCATATTCCGATCCTAGGGATTTTTTCGCTGTAGCGGTGGGGGTTGCTGCAGCGCTCAAGCCCCCGGGCCAGCCGTTTACTTATTACGTACATTGTAATACCCTTTCGGCATGATAGTGTCCTGGAAAGACAAAGCCGCGCAGGCACTCGCGGAGGAGGGTCGCCCGCCGGGGAGTGTGGGATGGCAGAATGTCAGCCGGATTGTCGTCCGCAAACTGGCACAATTACACGCGGCGGAGTCGCTGCTCGATCTTCGTTCACCGCCGGGCAACCGGCTGGAAGCTCTCAAGGGCAATCGCGGTGGGCAGCACTCGATCCGGGTCAATGACCAGTGGCGTGTCTGCTTTCGCTGGACCGAAGACGGGCCGGCGGAAGTCGAGGTCGTTGATTACCACTAGGCCCGATTGAAACGGACACGACGAACGAGGAATGAAGTGATGAGCACAAAGATGGAAAATTTGATGGAGACCCCGATGTTCGGGCTGCGGGTCCATCCCGGGGAAATCCTGGTCGAGGAGTTCATGAAGCCGTATGGCCTGTCGGCCAGCCAGCTTGCCCTGGCCCTGAAGACCGCGCCGGCCAATGTCTCGCGGATTATCAATGGCAAGCAGGCCGTCTCTCCGGAGATGGCGTCTCGTCTGGCCTGCGCCTTCGGCACAACAGTCGGCTTCTGGATGAATTTGCAGAATAATTTCGACCTCGCCTCGATCGGCAAAGCACGTTGGGACGAGATCCGCAGCGAAGTGAGCGCCGTGCGCGCCGCCTGACGCGCCTCAGCCGCCCTCGCCCAGTTGTGGCGGTTTGACCAAGTCTTCGATGATACCGATCACACGCGTCAGATCATCGATGATGGTCTTGATGCGGGCCTCGTCGGCGAGTGGTTTGAACATCGAGCCGGCCTCGAACTGATTGCCTGTCTCGGCCGCGATCAGCAATTCGCCTTCGCCGCTATGCTCGTCAAAGGCGGCGCGGACATTCTTGCCCTTCAGCGCCTTTTCCAGCCGCACCAGGCGTTCCATGAAGGCCGGGTCGAGCATGTAGCGCGCCAGCACCTGGT
This sequence comes from uncultured Maricaulis sp., assembly GCF_963976135.1. GTDB lineage: Bacteria > Pseudomonadota > Alphaproteobacteria > Caulobacterales > Maricaulaceae > Maricaulis. The sequence goes on along the minus strand of NZ_CAXBKN010000119.1, from coordinate 5,388 downwards.
CGGTGCCATAGACCTCGAAGGCCTTTTCAAATTCCGGATCGACCAGGGCGATGCGTTCGAGCTTTTTCGAGCCAAAGGAGCGGCCCAGGGCCGCCAGGCCGTTGAAAATGCCGGCATCGCGCGTGATCACGGTGACGCCCTCGACCTTGCGCGGGAAATTGACACGGATCAAAACGCCGCGGAAAACCGTGACGTAATGGCTGGTTTTACCGGTCTTGCGGTATTGTTCGAGATGAGCCTCATAGAGCTCGAAATCGCAGCCCAGCCGCTCACCCGAGAAATGATCCTCGAACTTGCAGCGGGTATAGCTGGGCAGCAGGCCATAGGCCCGGAAAGTCTCGAACCGTGCCGGCACCGGTGGTGTCAGGGCATAGTTGAGCTGGCAGACCTCGGCGATCTTGGTGTTGAGCTCGGTCTTGATCGATTTGCGCAGCCGCTCCATCCGCCGGCCGCCGATCAGCATGCCTCCAACCAGGCCGAAGAAGGTCCCGATCAGCGGGAACATGAATTCCGGTTCGCGGCTATAGATATAGCCGCCAATGGCCAGGCCAATCAGCGACATGCCGCCCGTCCAGGCGATAAAGCGCGACACGCTGGTCTTGCGTTCCGCTTCAAGCGACGCCAGCCACGGCTCCAGCGTCGCGCGCCAGAGGCCCTGAAATTCCTCGTTCATGCCCCCACTCCCCCTGCCTACATCGCGGCGAGCCGCTCCAGTGCCTCGACCATCTTGACGCGTTGCGTCGCATAGTCAGCCAGTTTCTCGCGCTGTTCGGCGACCAGGGCTTCGGGTGCATTGGCGATGAAACGTTCATTGCCGAGCTTGCCGTCCAGCCGCTTGATCTCGCCATCAAGCTTGGCGATTTCCTTGCCGATGCGGGCGCGCTCGGCATCGAAATCGATCACACCGGCGAGCAACAGGGCATAGGTTGCCTCGCCGACCACGGTCTGGGCCGAGGCCTGCGGGGCGCTGTCGGCCGGTGTCACACTGGCCAGCCGTGCCATGCGCTTGATCAGCGTGTCCTGACGCTCCAGTCGCGCACGCGTCTCGTCCGAAGCGCCGATCACGGCGACATCGAGCTGGGCGCCCGGCGGGATATTCATCTCGGCGCGCAGACGGCGCAGATCGGTGACCAGGCCGATCAGCCAGTCCATCTCGGCCTGGGCGTCGGGATCGGTCAGACCGTCGAGCTGCGGCCAGGCCGCGACGATCAATTGAGTGTCGCGATTACCGGTCTGGGCCCAGAGCTCTTCGGTGACGAAGGGCATGAAGGGGTGGAGCAGTTTGAGCGCCTGATCGAGCACGAAGGCGGTCGTCGCCCGCGTCTCGGCCTTGGCGGTCTCGTCATCGCCCATGAACAGGGGCTTGGCGAGTTCGAGATGCCAGTCGCAGAATACATTCCAGACGAAGCGGTAGGCCGCAGCGGCCGCCTCATTGAAGCGGAAATTATCGAGGCCGGCATTGACGGCCTTCACCGTCTGCTCGCATTCCGACAGGATCCAGCGATTGACGGTCTGCTGGACCGATTTCGGATCGAAGGCGGTGTCAGGCTTGCACTCATTCATTTCGCAGAAGCGGGCCGCATTCCACAGCTTGGTGGTGAAATTGCGATAGCCTTCAACGCGGTCCTTGGACATGCGGATATCGCGGCCCTGCCCGGCCTGGGCGGCCAGGGTGAAGCGCACGGCATCGGCGCCATACTCGTCGATCAGCTCGAGCGGATCGATGACATTGCCCTTGGATTTCGACATTTTCTGGCCGTGCTCATCGCGGACCAGGGCATGGATATAGATGTCCTTGAACGGCACCTCGCCCATGAAATGCAGGCCTTGCATCATCATGCGGGCAACCCAGAAGAAGATGATGTCGAAGGCCGTGATCAGCACCGAGGTCGGGTAGAAGCGCGCCACTTCAGCGGTCTTCTCCGGCCAGCCCAGGGTCGAGAACGGCCACAGGGCGGAGGAGAACCAGGTGTCGAGCACGTCCTCGTCCTGGGTCAGCGCGACACTACGGCCATGCCTGGCTTCGGCCTGCTCCAGCGCCGCCGCTTCGTTTTCCGCGACATAGACCTCACCGGCCTCGTCATACCAGGCCGGAATGCGATGGCCCCACCAGAGCTGGCGCGAGACGCACCAGGGCTGGATATTGCGCATCCATTCGAAATAGGTCTTTTCCCAATTCTTCGGATGGAAAGTGGTGCGGCCGTCCTCGACGGCGGTGATGGCGTCTTTCGCCAGCGTCGCGGCATCGACATACCACTGGTCGGTCAGCCAAGGCTCGATCACGACATTGGAGCGGTCGCCGAAGGGCTGCATCACCAGCTTGTCCTCGACTTCGCGCAGCAGGCCGAGCTCGTCCATGCGGGCGACCAGAAGCTTGCGCACTTCGAAACGGTCGAGACCGCGCCATTCGGCCGGGATGCGGTCGAGACCGCCTGTGCCGTCATCCTCGGTCAGGAAGCGGGCTTCGCGGTCGAGCAGATTGATCTTGGGCAGGTCATGGCGTTTGCCGACTTCGAAATCGTTGAAATCATGCGCCGGCGTGATCTTGACGCAGCCCGTGCCCTGCTCCGGATCGGCATGCTCATCGGCGACGATCGGAATTTCGACATTGGCAATCGGCAGACGGATCATCTTGCCGATCAAATGCTGGTAGCGCTCATCATCGGGATGCACGGCCACAGCGGCATCGCCGAGCACGGTTTCCGGGCGTGTGGTCGCGACGACCAACTCGCCGGAGCCATCGGCCAGCGGATAGGCGAAATGCCAGAAATGGCCCTGGACTTCGCGATTCTCGACTTCGAGATCGGAAATCGCGGTCTGGAAATGCGGATCCCAGTTCACCAGGCGCTTGTCGCGATAGATCAGGCCCTGCTCATGCAGTTCGACGAAGACTTTCTGCACCGCAGCGGACAGGCCGTCATCGAGGGTGAAGCGCTCGCGGCTCCAGTCACAGGAGGCACCGAGACGGCGCAATTGCCCCATGATCTCGCCGCCGCTCTCCTCTTTCCAGGCCCAGACGCGCTCGATGAAGGCGTCGCGGCCAAGATCGCGGCGCGAGATATTGCCCTCGGCGGCCAGCTGGCGCTCGACCACCATTTGCGTCGCGATACCGGCATGGTCGGTGCCCGGCTGCCACAACACGCTGTCGCCGAGCATGCGCTTATAGCGGATCAGCACGTCCTGCAGCGTATTATTGAGCGCATGGCCGATATGCAGACGGCCCGTCACATTCGGTGGCGGAATGACAATGCAGAAGGGATCCGCCTCGGGATCCTCCTTCGGCTTGAAGGCACCGGATGATTCCCAGCCCTGGTAGAGGCGGGTTTCGGCTTCGCGGGGGTCGAATGTCTTTTCCATCATGGGGCGCATGAATAAAGGGCACCGACTATTCAGTCGATGCCCTTTAATGAATTCTGCCCTGCCCCGTGCAGTTAGCGGCGGCGGCGCGCGACCCGGTCGATCTCGGCCTGGACCTTTTCATCGACGATGCCCGGCAGATTGGTGTCGAGCCATTCCTTCAGCATCGGGCGCAGAAGCGCGCGGACCACGCCTTCCAGCGTGCGGCCTTCCTCATCGGAAATGCGGATCGTATCAGCCAGGGAATGGAATGAGCCCATCGCTGCGGATGCGGCCGGCTCGCTCATCAGCGCGTCTTCAATCTCGGTCTCGACCGAATCGAAATCCATCACCGGCTCTGGTTCAGGCTCGGGTTCCGGTTCTGGCGCGATTTCCTCGGCGACAATCTCGAAATCATCATCGCGATCGACAATCATCAGATCATCATCGCCGACAATCGGGTCCGTACCACCCTCGGGTTCTTCGATCCGGTCGGTCAGCTCGAGCACATCGCCGGCATCATCATCGCCGGCATCGCCGAAAATATCATCGATCGCGCCCTGGTCATTGCCGGCAGGCTCCGGCGCCGCAGCGGCGGGCGCAGGCTCCGGCGCCGCAGCGGCCGGTTCGGCCTCCGCTTCGTCCGGGGCATCGTCTTCATTGATGATCCGTCGAATTGAGGAGAGAATCTCCTCCATTGATGGTTCGTTGTCGGCGGCTTGCTCTGCCATGGTCGCGCACGTCCCTAACCGGTCGTTTCTCGTATCAGGCGAATAAACCGGGCGCAGCCCTGCCTGTCCAGCCCAAGAATCTTTATTCAGGCTAATTCCAGGGTGTTAAATCAAAGTTAGGGAAAACTGAACGATCCGGCGTGCCGGCCACGTCATAGATCTCGACGCCCAGACCCATGCGCTCGGCCGACAGCAGGCCCATGGCCTGCAACAGGCGATAACCGGCGACATAGGAATCACGTTCCGCGGTCACCAGCGTCAGACGCGAAGCCAGCAATTCCTGTTCCGCATCAAGCACATCGAGCGTTGTCCGCAGACCGACATAGGCTTCCTGCTCGACGCCGTCGAGGGCGATCTCATTGGCCCGGACTGCCTGCCGGCTCGACTCGATAACGGCTTGCGAGGTGATGTAGCCATTCCACGTATTGGTGACACCTTCGGTGACCTGGCGCCGTGCCAGAAGGGTCTGCTGGCGTGTCTGCTCTTCCTGGGCGATGGCGGCGCGCACCCGCGAGCGATTCAACCCACCGGTGAAAAGTGGCACCGAAACCTGGCCGACAATCTGAGTCGAATCACGCTCGTCGCCGGCATAGGAGGCGTCGCGCGAACCGGAAGCCGAAGCCGAGAGCGAGACCTGCGGCCGCAACGAACTGCGGGCCATGCGGATCGAATGACTCGCCGCATCCTCGGCATATTGGGCGGCCGCCAGTTGCGGGCTGTAGCGATAGGCCATTTCAGCCGCATCGGCGAGCGCCTCCGGCAATTCAGGCAGGGCCGGCGGATCCTGCAAGGTCGCCGGTGGCTGGCCGGTGACCCGTTCATAGGCGGCGCGGCTGGTGGCCAGCTGCGCCTGCGCCGCCGACAATTCGGCCTGGGCGCCCGACAGGCGCGCCTCGGCCTGGGCCACATCGGTGCGCGTGATTTCGCCAACTTCAAAGCGGTCACGCGCGGCCTGGAGGTGCTGCGCCAGCACGTCGGCATTATTGCGGCGGATATTCACCACTTCAGCGTCGCGGCGGACATCCATGAAGGCGGTGATGGCATCGACGAGCACAGTCTGTTCGACCGAGCGCAGGGATTCGCGGCCGGCATAGATCAGCGCCGTCGCCTGGTCCACCGCACCACCATTATAGCCGCCGCGATAAATCGACTGGCTGGCGGTGACCGAGTAATTCTTCGGCGTTGAATCGGACACGCTCCCGGACGAGACCGGCGAACCGCCGATATAGAACGTGCTCTGTGATTCGCTATGCTGGGAGCTGACCGAGGCAGAGGCCGAGACTTGCGGCAGATATCCGGCCCGGGCCTGGATGCGGCCCTC
>NZ_CAXBKN010000118.1:0-6827 GCF_963976135.1 uncultured Maricaulis sp. | reverse complement strand
CGCCGCGACGCCATCCGCATCGATGTCGGCAAGACCAAGGGCCATCACCCCGTGCCGCAACAATCCATCGAAGCGATCCTGATCGAACAGGCGGCCAAGGGCCTGCGCGTGGTGCGCCTCAAGGGCGGCGATCCGTTCATTTTCGGGCGCGGCGGCGAAGAGCTGGAAGCCGTGCGTGCCGCCGGGATCGAGGTCCAGGTGACGCCGGGCATCACCGCCGCCATGGCCTGCGCCGCGTCGGCCGGCATCCCCCTGACCCATCGCGATCATGCCCAGTCGGTGACCTTCGCCTCCGGCGTCGTCAAACAGGACGGCCCCGACGCGGATTACCGCGCCCTCGCCGCGCCCAACAGCACGGCGGTCTTCTATATGGGCGTCGGCGCTGCCCCCGAGATCGAGCGCAAGATGCTCGCCCATGGCCGCGCGCCGCAAACCCCGATCGCCCTGATCGAGAACGGATCGAGCGATGCCGAGCGCCGCTTCACCGCAACGCTCGCCGATCTCGCCGGGCTGGTGGTGCGCGAAAAGATCAGTGGCCCGACCATCATCATTATCGGCGAGACGGCGGCATTCTCCGCCCGCCTGCCCCAGCGCCAGGAGCAATTCGCATGAAAGCCATCACCGCCAATCGCCTCACCGACGGCCGCGTCATCTACCGCACGGCACAGGGCCAATGGTCGACCCGGTTCGAGGACGCCCAGCCGCTCGGGGATGACGCGGCTGAAACCATGCTCGCCCTGGCCGGGCGCGAATCCGGCATCGCCGTCGGCCCCTATCTGATCGAGCTGGGCGACAAGGCCCCCGCCGGCCAGAAATGGCGCCGCGAGGGCATCCGCATCGACGGGCCGACATCCGGCACGACACGGCAGACGCCGGCAGCGCCAATTGAACGGGCCGCCTGATGTATCGCTATGATGAATACGACGCGACGCTGGTGCGCGAACGCATCGGCGAGTTTCGCGACCAGATCGCGCGCCGTCTTGATGGCCGCCTCAGCGAGGACGAGTTCAAGCCGCTGCGGCTGATGAATGGCGTCTATCTGCAGCTGCACGCCTATATGCTGCGCGTCGCCATTCCCTATGGCACGCTCAACAGCGCCCAGGTGCGCACGCTGGCCCGCATCGCCCGCCAATATGATCGTGGCTATGGCCATTTCACCACCCGCACCAATATCCAGTTCAACTGGCCCGCTTTGACCGATGTGCCGGCGATCCTGGAAGAGCTGGCCGATGTCGAGATGCACGCGATCCAGACCTCGGGCAATTGCATCCGCAACACCACGGCCGACCCGTATTCCGGCGCCGCCGCCGACGAGATCGAGGATGGACGCCCCTGGGCCGAGATCATCCGGCAATGGTCGAGCCTGCACCCGGAATTCACCTTCCTGCCGCGCAAGTTCAAGATCGCCGTCAATGGCGCCGCCGAGGATCGCGCCGGCCTGCGCGTGCACGATATCGGCCTGCAGATCGTGCGCAATGAAGCGGGGGAGACTGGTTTCGAAGTCTGGGTCGGTGGCGGCCAGGGCCGCACGCCGCGGCTGGCGGTCAGGACGCGCGACTTCCTCGAGCCGCGCGACCTCTTGAGCTATCTGACCGCCGTGCTGCGCGTCTATAATCAGCATGGCCGCCGCGACAATATGTACAAGGCGCGCATCAAGATCCTGGTCGAGGCGCTCGGGGCCGAGGCTTTCACCGCCGAGGTCGAGGAGGAATTCGACGCCATCCGCGGCGGCGAGCTGCAATTGCCCGCGGCAGAGATTGCCCGCATCCGCACCTTCTTCGATACGCCGAAGATCGACCATCCGGCGCCCCTGCCGGAGGCCGGCGAGCCGGGCTTTCGTCACTGGCTCAAGCGCAATCGCCGCGCCCACAAGGTCGACGGCCTGTCCAGCATTGTCATCTCGTTGAAACCGATTGGCGGCACGCCCGGCGATGCCACCGCCGAACAGCTCGACCTCCTGGCCGATCTGACCGAGCGTTACGGGCTCGACGAGATCCGCGTCACGCCGGAGCAAAATCTGCTGTTGCCGCATGTCCGCAATGAGGACCTGCACCCGCTCTGGCTGGCGCTGAAATCTGCCGGTCTGGCGACCCCCAATGCCGGGCTTGCGACCGATATCGTCTCCTGCCCGGGGATGGATTATTGCAGCCTCGCCACGGCGCGCTCCATCCCGATTGCCCAGGCGATCAGTCAGCGGCTCGAAGCCGCCGGGCTGAGCGAGGCGGCCGGGAATGTCACGATCAAGGTCGATGGCTGTATCAATGCCTGCGGCCATCACCATGTCGCCAATATCGGCGTGCTCGGCCTCGATAAGCGCGGTGAGGAATATTACCAGATCACGCTGGGCGGCGCCTTCGGCAAGGATGCGGCAATCGGCGGCATCGTCGGCAAGGGCCTGGCAGGCGACGATGTGCCCGCGGCCATTGCCCGCGTGCTGGAAACCTATCTCGAGCTTCGCACCGGCCATGAGACGTTCATCGACACGCTGCGCCGCACCGGTGCAGACGCGTTCAAGGAGGCCATCTATGTTGAGCAATGATCTCGCGAGCGAAACCGATCGCGGCGTCGAGGCCCGGCTGGCCTCGGGCGGCGGTGTGGTTGTGGAGCTTCCCGGCGATGCCGACTGGCGCGCGGTTGGCGAACAGATCCGCAGCGCCGTCCAGGTCGATATCCGCTTTGCCAGCTTCAAGGACGGTCGTGGCTTCACCCTGGCGACGCAATTGCGCACCCGCCTGCATTACCAGGGCCGTCTGCGCGCCACCGGCGATCTGATTCCGGACCAGGCCCGGTATCTCAAGCGCGTCGGCTTTGACGCCATCACCCCGGATCGCAGCGACCTTGCGGCCGACTGGGCCAAGGCCGGGCAACAGTTTTCGGTCGTCTACCAGCCAGCGAATGACGCCGTCGCCACCATCACAGACCTGCGCCATCGGGACGGTGATGAGCTGACGCGGCTCAATGCCCGCTATCGCCAGAGCGATGCGCTCGAAATTCTGCGCGATGCGATCGAGACGACCTGGCGCGGCCGGATTGCCCTGCTCTCCTCGTTTGGCACCGAAGCGGCGGTCAGCCTGCACCTGATTTCCCGGATCGACCCGGCAACCCCGGTCTTCTTTCTCGATACCGGACGGCATTTTGCCCAGACCGAACAATATCTGCGCACCATGACGGAGCGCCTGAAACTGACCGGTCTGCGCGTCCTGAAACCCGACACCGCCGAGGCCCGCGAAGAGGATGCTGACGGTTATCTGTGGCAACGCGATGCCGATGCCTGCTGCGCCTTGCGCAAGGTGCGCCCATTGGCGCGGGCGCTGGAGGGTTTCGACGCCCTGGTGACCGGACGTAAACGCTTCCATGGCGGTGCCCGTACCGAGCTGCCCGTGGTCGAGCGGGTCGCCGACGGGCTGCGGGTCAATCCGCTGGCCAATTGGTCAGCGGAGCAGATCCAGGCCTATTTCCAGACGCATGATTTGCCGCGTCACCCATTGGCCGATATGGGGTATAGCTCGATTGGATGCTGGACCTGCACGGCGCCGGCCTATGGCGGCGGCGGTCTGCGCGCCGGCCGCTGGCCCGGCCAGGACAAGACGGAATGCGGCATTCACGCACCGGCGCAAGGCGCTGCGGTTCGACCAGAAAGAGAATGACCATGGCCTATTCGCATATCCTCGACCTGATTGGCTCCACACCGCTGATCCGGCTGGACGGCCCATCGGACGCCACTGGCTGCGAGATTCTCGGCAAGGCCGAATTTCTCAATCCCGGCGGTTCGGTCAAGGACCGCGCCGCGCTCAATATCGTGCGTGAAGCGGAAGCCGACGGCACGCTGCGCCCCGGCGGCACGATTGTGGAAGGCACGGCCGGCAATACCGGGATCGGCCTGGCCCTGGTCGGCGGCGCGCTCGGCTATCCGGTGATCATCGTGATGCCGCGCACCCAGAGCGATGAGAAGAAACAGGCGATCCGCTCCTTCGGCGCGCGCCTGATCGAGGTCGATGCGGCGCCGTTTTCGAGCCCCAATCATTTCGTCCACTATTCCCGCCGCCTCGCCGAAGAGCTCAATGAAAGCCAGGCCGCCGGCGCGATCTGGGCCAATCAGTTCGACAATCTCGCCAATCGCCGCGCCCATGAGAAATCAACCGGCCCTGAAATCTGGAAACAGACCGGCGGCAAGATTGACGGCTTCATCTGCGCTGCCGGCACGGGCGGCACCCTGGCCGGCACCGCCGCCAGCCTGCGCATCTTCAAGCCGGAGATCGCGATCGGCGTCGCCGACCCGGCCGGTGCGGCACTCTACAGCTATTACACCCAGGGCGAGCTGCGCGGTGAGGGTTCCTCAATCACCGAAGGGATTGGCGTCAACCGCATTACCGGCAATCTGGAAGGCCTGACGGTCGACCATGCCTACCGGATCGAGGACGCGGAAATGCTGCCCATCCTGTATGATCTGGTGCGCCATGAGGGCCTGTCACTGGGCGGATCGGCCGGGGTGAATATCGCCGGCGCCATGCGGCTGGCGCGCGATCTCGGGCCGGGCAAGACCATCGTCACCATGCTGTGCGATGTCGGTGCGCGCTATGCCGGCAAGCTGTTCAATCCGGAATTCCTCGCCAGCCGGGGCTTGCCGATCCCGCCCTGGACCGATACCGAAGCCTCGCCTGCCACGGCCTGATGCCTGCACGCCCCCGACCTGAAATTGCGACAAAGACGATGACGATGACCGCTCCCGTGCCTGCCACACCCGTTTCCGTGAAGAATTCCGTTTCCGCCAAGCCCGGCCCCTTCACGGTCGAGACGGTGCTGGAGGTCAAGCATTTCACCGACCGGCTCTTCTCCTTCCGCATCACGCGCCCGGCGGCGTTCCGCTTCCGCTCCGGCGAATTCATCATGATCGGATTACCGAAGGAAGACGGCAAACCGCTGCTGCGCGCCTATTCCATCGCCAGCCCTTTCTGGGACGAGGCGCTCGATTTCTACTCGATCAAGGTCGCTGACGGGCCGCTGACCTCGCGCCTGCAGCACATCCAGCCCGGCGATGAAGTCCTGCTTGGCCGCAAGCCTACTGGAACCCTGGTGCTCGACGCGCTCAAGCCTGGCAAACGCCTCTACATGATCTCGACCGGCACCGGCATCGCCCCCTTCGCCAGCCTGATCCGCGATCCGGAGACCTATGAGAAGTTCGACGAGGTCATCCTGACCCATACCTGCCGTCAGAGCGCCGAGCTGACTTATGGCGAGGAGCTGGTAGCCGCCACCAAACAGGACGAGCTGATCGGCGAAATGGCCGCCGAGAAACTGGTCCACTTCACTTCGGTCACCCGCGATGACGGTCCGGTGAAGGGCCGCGTCACCGATATGATGAAATCCGGCGAGCTCTATACCCGCCTCGACGTGCCCGCCCTCGACCCGGCCGTCGACCGGGTGATGATCTGTGGCTCGGAAGGTCTGTTGAAAGACGTCAAACAGATCTGCCTCGATGCGAATTTCATCGAGGGCTCGAATGCGGCGCCGGCCGATTTCGTGATCGAAAAGGCCTTTGTCTCCACGGATTGACAACACATAAACATATCTTTATGTGTGAATTCGCGCCGATTTGATGTTCAGCTTGCGGGCGCGGAATAAATGCGGCTAAAGCGGATCGAATGGGCGTCGGGGGTTCTCCCCCCGGATCTTCCTCGCGCCCGTTCGACCCCAAATTCGGCGCCCGCTTTATTCCGCCAGCGGAATCCAGCATGCCGATCACTCTCGAACGTCCTGTCGATACGACAATCCACGATATCTCGGCCAATCTCTGCCGGGCCACAGGCGCACCGCTGCGTGTCCATGGCCGCCTGACCGGACCGGACGGCGCGCCCGTCTGCCTCGTGCTTGGCGGGATCTCCTCGGACCGTGCCGTGGCATCGAGCCGCAATGAGACCGGCTGGTGGCCGGCACAGGCCGGGCCCGGCCGCGCAATCGACACGGATCATTGGCGCATTCTGTCCTTCGATTTCCTCGCCGATGAAGTCAAACCCCTGCCAACGACCAGCGACCAGGCGCACGCGATTCTCGCCCTGGCCGATGCAGCCGGGATTGAAAGCTTCTCGATTGTCGGGGCCTCCTATGGCGGCATGATCGGGCTGGCGCTCGCCGTGCTGGCGCCGGACCGGGTCGAGAGATTGCTGGTGATCAGCGCGGCCCACCGCGCTTCGGCCCTGGCCCAGGCCTGGCGCTCAATCCAGCGCGACACCGTCGAACTGGCGCTGCAATACGGCGATGGCCGCGCCGGCCTCGATCTCGCCCGCCGCCTGGCCATGACCACTTACCGCACACCGATCGAGCTGGAATCGCGCTTCTACGACCCCGAACCCGACTGCCGCGATGCCAATGGCGTGGTCGCCTATCTGGAGGCGCGCGGACGTGAATTCGCGGCCCGTGTCGCACCGCAACGCTTTCTCGCCCTGTCGCGCTCGATGGATGAGCATTGTATCGATCCCGGCCGGCTGGAATGTCCGGTCACCTATCTCGCTGTGGTCGAAGACCAGCTCGTACCGCCCGAACAGATTGCCGAAGCGGCGCGGTCGACACCAATGGGGACGCTGAAACGCCTGCACTCGCTCTACGGGCATGACGCCTTCCTGAAGGAAGATGCAGCAATTTCGGCCGCCATCACCAGCTTCCTGGGAGGCTGACATGGCCCGCGACCCCCGTACTGCCGCCGTCCGCGCCGGCCTCAATACCGATACGAGCTGGAATGCGGTCATCCCGCCGATCTCGCTCTCGACCGCCTATCGCCGCGAGGACCCGGCGGTGCAGCCGGCCTTCGACTATGCCCGCACCGGCAATCC